>CAZSDY010000138.1:0-10278 GCA_964605765.1 uncultured Ectothiorhodospiraceae bacterium
CGGGGCTGCCGAACATGACACCGATCTTCATCCGGATCTGGTTGATGAAGATCACCAGCGAGTTCGAGCGCTTGATGTTCGCGGTGAGCTTTCTGAGCGCCTGCGACATGAGCCGCGCCTGCAGACCCACGTGCGTGTCGCCCATGTCGCCCTCCAGTTCCGCCTTGGGCGTGAGCGCCGCCACGGAGTCGATGACGATCACGTCTATGGCACCGGAGCGCACCAGCATGTCGGTGATCTCGAGTGCCTGCTCCCCCGTGTCCGGCTGGGACAACAGGAGGTTCTCCACGTCGACGCCGATCTTCTGCGCGTACACCGGGTCGAGCGCGTGCTCGGCATCGACGAAGGCCGCCGTGCCCCCCTGCTTCTGCGCCTGGGCGATCACTTCCAGCGTGAGCGTGGTCTTACCGGAGGACTCGGGTCCGAAAATCTCGACCACGCGCCCGCGCGGCAAGCCGCCGAGACCAAGCGCGATGTCGAGCCCCAGCGATCCGGTGGACACGACGTCCACCTCGCCGGCGTGTCCGGTATCACCCAGGCGCATGATGGCGCCTTTTCCGAACTGGCGTTCGATCTGTGCCAGCGCAGCGCCGAGCGCGCGCTTCTTGTTGTCATCCATACCGTTCGGCCCTCCTCAGGGGGTTTGATAGGGGTTTCATCTCGAGTCTGCAAGTATCCCAAATTTGACCACGACGGCCTAGCCGCACACGTAGGATATGCGAGCGCCGCATGTCAGCCACGGGCGACGGGCGTGAGCCCGCAGGCTGCGCCACGCGTGCCGAGTGTCCAGAAGCGAAGTGGGCGATACTCGACGCCGGCGCTGTGCGTCACCGATTCGACCAGGCAGAAACGCTCTACGTGCCAGTCCACGGGCTCGTGGCACTGCACCGTGATCGGCCCCGCCACCTTGCGCGCGAGGGTGACGTGCGCCTGGTAAGGCCGCCGCTCTACAGGGAGCCCGCGGTGCGCCAAAGCGTCGCGCAGCGCACCCACCAGTGCCAGCAGAGGCGCCGGCACCGACAGCGGCGCCGACCACGCCACACGAGGCCTCGGCCAGTGGCCCAGGCGCTGCAGTCTGAGCAGGAAAGCCGTGCATTGGATGGCGCCCACCGCATCTTCGGCGCTCGCGCGCCTGCCCGCATCCAGCGAACCCAGAAAACACAGCGTGAGGTGCAGATTCGACGCAGCAACCAGCCGGCCCTTGCCTTTGAGTGCCTTGCGCGAGAGTGATGCGACCCTCTCCCGGCACCGTGCATCGGGCCACAAGGCAAAGAAAAGCCGCTGCCGCGAGACCCGACGCGGATCATGCGCCGCGGTCATGTGGCACCTGCCGGCGGGCGAAAAGGTGCCAGGTTTATTTTTCGCAAGAGCATCAGGTGCCGGGTCGAAGATCTCAACATTGGCCGAATTAGCGGGGCTTTGTTTCGAATTGTGCAGAAAATAAACCGGGCACGTTTTTCAAAATGCCGCGAAGCGCCACCGCCACCGCCTGGCATCGAATCTGCTCGCGCTCGCCGCACAAGCTGACGCGCTGTGCCGTGGTTCGCGCGCCGCGCGCCGACCAGGCGACCCAGACGGTGCCCACGGGCTTTTGGGCACTGCCGCCACCGGGCCCCGCGATACCGCTCACGGCGACACTCAGCGTCGCGCGGCTGCGGCTGAGCGCCCCTTCGGCCATCTCGCGCACGCAGGCCTCGCTTACCGCGCCGTGCACCGCCAGGGTATGCTCGTTAACACCCAGCATTTCACGCTTTGCCTCGTTGGAATAGGGCACGAAGCCGCCCTCGAACCATGCGGAGCTGCCCGCTACCGCGGTGAGCGCGCCCGCGATGCGGCCCCCTGTGCAGGACTCCGCTGTTGCCAGCACCAGGCCGCGCTTGCTGAGCGCGCCACCCACCACCACGGCCAGCGCTTGCAAGTCGCTCATGCGCCGCCGCTCGCGAGCGCCACGCGCCGCCGCTCCCTGAAAAAGGCGCGCAGCTTCGCGCTCGCCTCGGCGGCCAGCACGCCCTCCTCGCACAAGGGCTGGTGATTGAGCTTGCCGGCACCGAAGACGTCGAAAACACTGCACACCGCGCCCGTGCGCGGTTCGCGGGCGCCGAACACCAGCCGCGACACGCGTGCCTGCACGATGGCCCCGGCGCACATCACGCACGGTTCCACCGTCACGTACAGGACCGAGCCGGGCAGTCGGTAATTGCCGAGCGTGCGGGCGCCCGCGCGCAAGGCGTTGATCTCGGCATGGGCACTCGGATCCGTCGCCGATATGGGGCAGTTCCACCCGCACCCGATCTCGACACCCTCGTGCACCAGCACGGCGCCGACCGGCACCTCACCGGCGCGAGCGGCCTGATCGGCAAGGGCGAGCGCGCGGCGCATCCAACGCTCGTCCTGTGCGCTGACGGCCTGGGGCACCAGGCGTGACACCCCGATGTGCGCGGTCCCGGGCAGGGCACTCACTCCCACTCGATGGTGGCCGGCGGCTTGCCGGAGATGTCGTAGGCGACACGCGATATGCCCGGCACCTCGTTGATGATGCGGCTCGACACCTTTTCCAGCAGATCATAGGGCAGATGCGCCCAGCGCGCGGTCATGAAATCCACCGTCTCGACGGCGCGCAGCGCAATGACATGGTCATAGCGTCGCACATCGCCCATCACGCCTACCGAGCGCACCGGCAGGAACACCGCGAACGCCTGACTCACCTTGTCGTAGTACCCGCCCTCGCGCAGCGCCTCGATGAAAATAGCATCCGCCCGGCGCAGCGTATCGGCGTAGGCCTTGTTGACCGGACCCAGTATGCGCACGCCCAGACCCGGGCCCGGAAAGGGATGCCGATACACCATGTCATAGGGCAGACCCAGCTCCACGCCGAGCGCTCGCACCTCGTCCTTGAACAGCTCGCGCAGAGGCTCGACGAGGCGCATGTTCATGCGCGCGGGCAAACCGCCCACGTTGTGGTGCGACTTGATGACCTGCGACTTGCCACTGCCGGCAGCCGCGGACTCGATGACATCGGGATAGATTGTGCCCTGCGCCAGCCAGCGCACGCCATCGAGCCTGCGTGCCTCCTCTTGGAACACGTCGATGAACAGATTGCCGATGATCTTGCGCTTCGCCTCCGGGTCGGCAACACCATCGAGCGCCGCGAGAAAGCGCGCCTCGGCATCGACGCGCAGCACCTTCACACCCATGTGCTCGGCGAATGTCGCCATCACCTGCTCGCCCTCGTCGAAGCGCAGCAGGCCATGGTCGACGAAAATGCAGGTCAAGCGCTCACCGATGGTACGCGCGAGCAGTGCTGCGACGACCGCGGAATCGACCCCGCCGGACAGCGCCAGGAGCACACGCTCCTCGCCGAGTTGCGCGCGCACCTCGGCGCTGAGGTGCTCGATGATGTGCCCGGCAGTCCACAGCTCCGCGCAGCCGCAGATGTCGTGGACAAATCGCCGTATGATGCGCATGCCCTGGCGTGTGTGCGTCACCTCGGGATGAAACTGCACCCCGTAGAATCCGCGGGATTCGTCGGCAATGCCCGCGATGGGGGCATTGTCCGTCGAGGCAATCACCTGGAAACCATCGGGCAGCTTGTTGACGCGATCGCCGTGACTCATCCACACGTCCAGCACCCCGTAACCTTCGGTGCTTCGATGATCCTCGATGTCGCTGAGCAGCCGGGAGTGGCCCCTGGCGCGCACCTGCGCGTGTCCGAACTCCCGGTGCGACGGGGTTTCCACCTCGCCACCGAGCTGCACGGCCATGGTCTGCATGCCGTAGCAGATCCCGAGCACCGGCACACCGAGGCCGAACACCGCCGTCGGCGCGCGCACGCCGTCGGCGACGGTCACCGATTCGGGGCCGCCGGAGAGGATGATGCCCCTGGGGCCGAAGGCCGACAGCCATGCATCGGCGACGTCGTAGGGCCGAATCTCGCAGTACACGCCGGCCTCGCGCACGCGCCGCGCGATGAGCTGCGTGTACTGGCCGCCGAAATCGAGGATCAACACGCGGTCGGACTTGATGCTGGTCGTGTTGCTAGCACTCACCACGAAACCCTCGTCGACCTACAGGATGGGGTCAGGTCTATAACTCAGGACGATGGGGTCTACCATCGTCTCACTCGGAGCGGTAATTCGGTGCTTCCTTGACGATGCTGACGTCGTGGACGTGGCTCTCCTTCATCCCGGCGTTGGTCACCTTGGCAAATACCGCCTTTTCGCGCAGCTCCGCGAGTGTGGGGCAACCGGTATAGCCCATGCTCGCGCGCAGCCCGCCGGTGAGCTGGTCGATCACGGCCAGCAGGCTTCCCTTGTAAGGCACGCGCCCCTCAATGCCCTCGGGCACCAGCTTCTCGAGCTCCGTGGTAGTGTCCTGAAAATACCTGTCGCTGGAACCATGCTGCTGCGACATGGCGCCTAGGGAGCCCATGCCGCGATAGGATTTGTACGAGCGCCCCTGATAAAGCTCCACTTCTCCGGGCGCCTCCTCCGTACCTGCGAACATACTGCCCACCATGATGCACCAGGCCCCGGCCGCCAACGCCTTGGCGGCGTCCCCGGAGTAGCGGATGCCGCCGTCGGCAATCACCGGGATACCGCTCGCCCCGAGGGCGGTCGAGACGTTGTGAATGGCCGTAAGCTGTGGCACGCCCACACCCGCCACGATTCGTGTCGTGCAGATGGACCCGGGGCCAATCCCCACCTTGACGGCATCCACCCCCGCCTCCATCAATGCCACGGCCCCCTCCCCGGTGGCGATGTTGCCGCCAACCACCTGAATCTCGGGATAGCTGTGCTTCAACCAGCGCACGCGATCCAGGACGCCCTTGGAATGCCCGTGCGCGGTGTCGACCACGATCACGTCGGCCCCGGCCTCGGCGAGTGCCGCCACCCTTTCCTCGGTGCCTTCACCCGTGCTCACGGCCGCCCCCACGCGCAGTTGCCCGTGGGCGTCCTTGCAGGCCAACGGAAACTCGGTTTCCTTCTGAATGTCCTTGACCGTGATAAGGCCCTTGAGGCGGAAGGCCTCGTCGATAACCAGGACTTTCTCGATGCGGTGCTTGTGCAGCAGGGACAGGACTTCGTCCCTCGCGGCCCCTTGCGTCACCGTGACAAGGCGCTCGCGGGGGGTCATCACACTCGTCACGGCCGCGTCGTAGCGCGTCTCGAAGCGCAGATCGCGGCTGGTGACGATACCGACCAGGATCTGCCCGTCCACAACCGGAACGCCGGAGATGTCGGCACTGCGGGTCAACGCCAGCACCTCGCGTATGCTCGTCCCGGGCGTCACCGTGATCGGGTCCTTGATGACACCGCTCTCGAACTTCTTGACCTGGCGGACCTGGTTGGCCTGCTCCTCCACCGACATGTTCTTGTGAATGATGCCCACGCCACCCTGCTGCGCGAGGCATATGGCGAGCCTGGCTTCCGTGACGGTGTCCATGGCCGAGGAGACGACCGGGATATTGAGGGCGATGGCGCGCGTGAGCATCGTGTCGAGCCTCGCCTCGCGCGGCAGGATATCCGAATACCCGGGGACAAGCAGCACATCGTCGAATGTCAGTGCCTCCTCGAACGAACGCTCAGCGGAATTGGAGAGAGTGAAAGGCACGGCTTGGTCAGCGGCGCGCATGCGGATCTCCAAGGCGGGTAAAATAACCGTTCATTATAAGTTGGACGGATTTTGGCGTAAAGGGATGGGGTGGATTCGTCCAGCGCTACATGCTCCTCGCCCCGCCGTAGGAGGCGTCGATGCCGGGGGCGGGCTTGTAGGAGCGGGATTCATCCCGCGAACCTTCCAGGGCATCAAGCGCCGTGCCCACCGCGTTCGCGGACTGAAGTCCGCTCCTACCGGGGGGGCGATCCGCGCCACCCCGGCTTCTCGGGGGCACTGCAGGCGCGCGATCGGGAGCGGCCGGACGATATCGGTTTAAAATTGCGATCCACAAGGTCAAAATAGGTTCACATGCGCCCTGATAATGACTTGACCGCTGCCCTGCCTGCCGATATGCCGCGATGACCCCTGTACACTACAGGTTCTCTGGCTGGCGCTGATGGCCCTGTCTGACCCCGGCCAGCCACGTACGGCCACTGCACCCGGGCGCCGCGTTCTCAGCGTGTCCGCACTGAACGCGCTTGCCCGCGAGGTGCTCGAGCAGCACTTTCCCATGGTCTGGGTGGAGGGGGAAATTTCCAACCTCTCGCGTCCCGCGTCGGGACACCTGTATTTCTCCCTCAAGGACGAGCGATGCCAGGTCCGCTGTGCGATGTTCCGCTCCGCGAACAGGCGCCTGCTGTTTGCGCCGGCCGACGGCATGCAGGTGCTCGCTCATGCCCGGGTGAGCCTCTACGCGGAGCGCGGCGCGTTCCAGCTGATCGTGGAGTTCCTCGAGGAGTCCGGCGAGGGCGCACTGCGCCGTGCCTTTGACGCACTGAAGAGGCGGCTGCTCACCGAGGGGGTGTTCGACGCGGCCCGCAAGCGTCCCCTGCCCTTCATCCCGCGGCGAATCGGCGTGCTCAGCTCGCCGAGCGGGGCCGCACTGCAGGACATACTCAGCGTGCTGGCGCGGCGTTTCCCGGCGGTGCCGGTGCTGGTCCATCCGATCCCCGTGCAGGGACGCGGCGCAGGCACCGAGATCGCCGCTGCCATCGCGCTGGCCGCCGAGCGCGGGGACTGCGACGTGCTGGTCCTTGCCCGAGGCGGTGGATCGCTCGAAGACCTGTGGGCCTTCAACGAGGAGGCGGTGGCGCGCGCCATCGCCGAGTGCACCATTCCGATCGTCACCGGGATCGGGCACGAAACGGATTTCACGATTGCGGATTTCGTTGCCGACGTCCGCGCGCCGACGCCGTCGGTGGCGGCCGAGATGGTGGTACCCGACCGCATCGAGATGCGACAACGCGTGGCGGCCCTCAGCGGGAGAGCGCGCGAGCGCTGGCAGAGCAGGCTCGACGAGGCGCGAGCAAAGCTTGCGTGGCTCGAGCGCCGCCTCGTGCATCCGCGCCGGCGCCTGGAAGGCATGACGCAGCGCAGTGACGAGTTGCGCGTGCGCACCGAGCGCGCCATGCGGGCAGGCATCAGCGCGAGAAGCGCGCGGCTCGCGGTGCTCGAGGCGCGCCTCGGCAGGTACCATCCAGGCGCTGCCCTGAGCGCGCAAAACGCGCGCTGCACGCAGCTCATGCGGCGCCTGGCAACGAGCGCCCGGCAGCAGATTACGGCGCACCGAGCGCGCCTCGAGGGACTGGTGCGCACCCTGTCGGGCGTCGGTCCCCTGCACACGCTGGCGCGCGGTTACGCGGTCGTCGTGCGCTCCGATACGGGCCGCGTCATCCGCGACAGTGCCGGCGTCGCACCAGGCGATCGCGTTACGGCCCTGCTCGCCAGGGGCTCGCTTCGCAGCATCGTCGAATCGGCCGGCGCACCGGGCGCATGGCCGGCGTCACTGCGGAGTCTGGAACCCGATCGCGGCGAGCACCATCATCAGCACGGCGATGAGGACGGCGAATCCGATCAGCACCCCGATGAGGGCCCCGGCGGTGGCCCCGGCTGACAACGTGTCCGGATACTTCGCCTGCAGGTCTTCCTCGCTCTTGATGAGATACATGATGAACTCGATCAACGCGATCAGGCTCGGAATGCCCGTCCAGCTGAACAGCAGATAGACAATCCCCTGGCCGAACTTCTTCACGTAGAGCTTGTGGCCCCCGAGACCGCCGAAGAAAAACGTGATCAGTACCAACGCGATCTTGTTGACTGGATTCATGATCGTCCCCCTCCCCTTGGTTCATTCATTGGCCAGGCGTTGCAGCGAGCGCGCCGGCGCCCCCCCGGATGGTCTTGCGCTCACCAGCAAGACTAGCCCGAAATTCGCTGCCGTGCAGCCCGGACGCTGTCGATCCGACGCCGATTGGCCCATAATTATCAGCGTCGCACCGCTGCACAACGGACACATCGAATGCAAGAGTTACGCGGCTGTTATCCGCACGCCGAACCCTACGACCGCGGCTGGCTCGAGGTATCGGGTGGGCACGAGATCTACTACGAGCAGATCGGCAATGCACAGGGCAAGCCCGCCGTGTTCATCCATGGCGGGCCCGGCGCCGGGGCGCTGATCAATGATCGGCGTTTTTTCGATCCGGCGCGTTACCGCGCGGTGCTGTTCGACCAGCGCGGCTGTGGACGCAGCCGCCCGCACGCGTCGCTCGCCGAGAACACGACCTGGCACCTGGTCGAGGATATCGAGGCGCTGCGCACGCACCTCGGCATCGATCGCTGGTTGGTTTTCGGTGGATCGTGGGGCAGCACGCTGTCACTCGCCTACGCGCAAACGCATCCCGAATCGGTGAGCGAAATCGTGCTGCGCGGCATCTTCCTGCTCAGACGGGCGGAGATTCGCTGGTTCTACCAGGAAGGCGCAAGCGCGATTTTCCCCGACTTGTGGGAGAAGTACCTGGCGCCGATCCCACCCGAAGAGCACGCGGACCTCGTGACAGCCTACTACAAGCGCCTGACCGGCGACGACGAGGCCGCGAGGCTGGCAGCCGCGAAGGCCTGGAGCCAGTGGGAAGGGGCGACTATCTCACTGTTGCCCAACCCCGAGCGCGAGGCCCAGTGGACGGGCGACCGCTTTGCCACCGCGATCGCGCGCATCGAATGTCATTACTTCTACAACCATGGCTTCTTCGAATCCGACGGTCAGCTGATCGAGGGTATAGGGCGAATCCGCCATATTCCCGGTGTCATCGTGCAGGGCCGGTATGACGTGTGCACGCCGATGACGTCGGCGTGGGCGCTGCACCGGGCCTGGCCGGAGGCCGAGTTTCACATCGTGGCGGACGCGGGCCACACGTCGAGCGAGCCCGGCATAACCCACGAGCTTGTCACCGCGACCGACAGATTCGCCGATACCAATGTCAATGCCTGACACGGCGAGGTCTGGCGGCCAACGCCCGCGCGATGCCTGCGTCGCCGGCAACGCTGCGCTCGCGCGGCCTCCCGCGCCCCGTCCCACGTGCAAGGCCCGTTCACGTGACTGAAACCCCATCCCCAGTGTTCGACTTCAGCGCGCGCGTGGCGCTCGTCACGGGCGCGACCTCGGGCATCGGTGCCAGTGTCGCGCTCGGCTTTGCTCGTGCCGGCGCCGATGTCGTGGCGAGCGGGCGCGACGAGCAGCGCGGCGCGTCTGTCAAGGAGGCGATGGAAGAGGCCGGCGCGCGAGCGGAGTTCGTGGCCGGCGATATCACCGACAGCGCGTTTTGCGATCGCCTGCTCGATCATGCGATCGGGTGCTTCGGTGGCGTGGATATTCTGGTCAACTGCGCCGGGGTCATCCATCACGCGACTGCCGAGCAGACCACCGATGCCCAGTGGCGCGAGACGCTCGCGGTCAACCTCGACGGCGTCTTCTTCATGTGCCGCGCGGCCATCCCCGCGCTGCGCCGGCGCGGCGGCGGGGTGATCATCAACATCGCCTCCGACGCCGGTCTTTCGGGCAGCGCGCACCTGGTTGCCTATTGTGCGAGCAAGGGCGCGGTGGTGCAGCTCACGCGTGCCCTGTCGATCGACCACGCAGGCGAGGGCATTCGGGTCGTCGCCGTGTGCCCGGGCGACGTCGACACCCCCATGCTCCGGGGCGAGTACGCGCAGCGCAAGCTCGAGGTCACGGCCGGCCTCGCGCAATCCGCCGCAGC
This sequence comes from uncultured Ectothiorhodospiraceae bacterium, assembly GCA_964605765.1. Lineage (GTDB taxonomy): Bacteria > Pseudomonadota > Gammaproteobacteria > HK1 > HK1 > CAZSDY01. The sequence continues at coordinate 9,690 of CAZSDY010000138.1, forward strand.
CGTGCCGCTCGGGCGGGTGTGCACACCGCGCGAAGTCACCGATCTGGTGCTCTACGTGGCCTGTGATTCGGCTCGCTTCATGACCGGGTCGGCGGTCGCGCTCGACGGGGGCGCACTTGCCTGAGGGAATAGGGGACACTCATAATTTAATAACTTAACCAACACGTTGAAGCGTGTCCGATAGACTAAGTTATTAAATTATGAGTGTCCCCTATTTCGGAGGATTTGCTATAGCCATGAAATCGCAATCAAATTCTTCAATTTCAACATCTCAAAGCTGATTTGTATCAACCGACGTCCAAATCCTATTGTGGCGATATCATTAATGTCATCAGGCATCTAACGCAAAGAGTAGCTTGACTTCGACTGTATAGGCGTGCTTAGAATGCGATCAATAAAGGTGAAAGCGCTTTCACGATGATCGTCGGAAAAGTTCACCCAAGGACGGCCAAGGAGGAGGACTGCACCGCGGCCGCACTGGCACCGTCTGCGCAACCCAGAGGCGGGTTCACCAGAGGGAAGCTCGAGCCATGACATCCCACAAAGAACGCGTGCTGATGGCTCTCAATCACGAACAGCCGGATCGGGT
>CAZSDY010000139.1:0-10187 GCA_964605765.1 uncultured Ectothiorhodospiraceae bacterium
GCGCTTCGCGAAGGCTGGTCACGGGCACGACCTCGATTGCGCGCGGCGCGCGCCGCGGCGCATTCGCCGTGGGGATGATGGCGCGCGTGAAGCCGTGCTTCGCGGCCTCGCGCAGCCGTTCCTCTCCGTTCGCCACGGGCCGCACCTCGCCGCCCAGGCCGACCTCGCCGAACGCGACCGTTTTCGCGCACAACGCGCGTTCGCGCTGGCTCGACTGGATGGCGAGCAGCAGCGCGAGATCCGCGCCCGTCTCGGTGACGCGCACGCCACCCACGATGTTGACGAACACGTCCTGCTGGTGCGTAGCGAGCCCACCGTGGCGATGCGCCACGGCGAGCAGCATCGCGAGCCGGTTCGGCTCCAGCCCCACGCTCACGCGGCGCGGATTGGCAAGCGGGGAATCGTCGACCAGTGCCTGGACCTCGAGCAGCAGAGGCCGCGTGCCCTCGCGTGAGACCGTGACCATGCTCCCCGGGGCCTCACTGTGGTGACGCGACAGGAACATGGCCGACGGGTTGGACACCTCGCGCAGCCCGCGCTCCGTCATCGCGAACAGCCCGAGCTCGTTGGCCGCGCCGAAACGGTTCTTGACGGCGCGTATCAAGCGAAAGCGGCTGTTCGGGTCGCTCTCGAAGTACAGCACGGTGTCGACCATGTGCTCCAGCACGCGCGGGCCGGCCAGCGCGCCCTCCTTGGTCACATGGCCGACCAGAAACAGACCGGCCCCGGTGCTCTTGGCATAACGCACGAGCCCGGCCGCGCACTCGCGCACCTGCGCCACGCTGCCCGGCGCCGAGGCCAAGGTGCCCGTGAACAGGGTCTGAATGGAATCGATGACCATGGCGCGCGGATGCTCCGGCGCCACCAGCTGATGGATGCGCTCGACCTCGGTCTCGGCGAGCAGACGCAAGCGATCGCACGGCAGGTCCAGGCGCCGCGCACGCGCGAGCACCTGGCTCAACGACTCTTCGCCGCTCACGTACACGATAGGCGCGAGGCCGCTCTCGCCGAGGCGAGTGAGCACCTGGAGCAGCAGCGTGGACTTGCCGATGCCGGGGTCCCCGCCGATGAGCACTACCGCCCCGCTGACCAGCCCGCCGCCGAGCACGCGGTCGAACTCCCCGATACCGCAGGGGTGCCGGATCTCGGCCTCGACGCTCACCTCGGAGGCGGCGTAGACCCGCGCCGCGTGCGCTCCGGGCTCGACCGCCAGGCGCTGTCCGCGGGTACTCGCGACCGCGGATTCCACCAGCGTGTTCCATTCACCGCAATCGGCGCAGCGCCCCACCCATTTGGGGCTCTGCGCGCCGCACGACTCGCACTGGTACAGGGTTTTTGGATTCGCCATCGGTGGATTATACGAGCTGTCACCGCCGTAGCAGCCCGCTTATAATCCGCGCACCTGAAAGGCGTCGCAACACATGACCGATTACATCGAGCCGCACGGCGGCACATTGCGCAACCTCGTGGTCGACGCGGACCGCGCCGAGCAGCTCAAGGCGCAGTCTGCTGACTTCCCCTCCGTGACGCTCAGCCACCGCCAGCTCTGTGATCTGGAGTTGCTGATGAACGGCGCCTTCTCGCCGCTCGGGGGATTCATGCACCGCGCTCAGTACGATTCGGTGGTCGCCGACATGCGCCTGCCCGATGGCGCGCTGTGGCCGGTCCCCGTGACGCTCGATATCAGCGAGTCGCTCGCCGGGAAACTCGGCCCGGGTGAGCGCGTGGCGCTTCGCGATAACGAAGGGTTCATGCTCGCCGTGCTCAACGTGCGCGATGTGTGGCGAGCGGACAAGCTGCGCGAGGCCGAACAGGTCTACGGCACCACATCCAGAGACCATGCCGGTGTGCGCCACCTGCTCGACGAGACCAACGAGGTCTATGTGAGCGGCCAGGTCGAGGGCGTGCAGCTTCCCACGCATTACGACTACGAGGAGCTTCGCCACACGCCCGGCGAGCTGCGCGCGCTGTTCACGAAGCTCGGCTGGCGGCGCGTGATCGCTTATCACACGAGCCTGCCCATGCACCGGCTGCAGCGTGAGATCAGCATGCGGGCGGCAAAGGCGGCCCGCGCGCACATCCTCATCCACCCCATCGTCGGCATCACCAAGCCCGGCGATCTCACCTACTTTGCGCGCGTCAAGTGCTACCAGGGGATTCTCGGGCACTACCCGCACGGCCTGGCGACGCTATCGCTGCTGCCGCTCGCGTTGCGCATGGCAGGCCCGCGCGAGGCGCTCTGGCACTGCCTCATCCGGCAGAACTACGGATGCAGCCACCTGATCGTGGGCACCGATCGGGCGAGCCCCCCGAGCCTCCCGACGGGCCCATCGCGCTTCTACGACCCTGACGCGGCACAGGCCCTCATCGCCCGCCACCAGGATGAGCTGGGCGTGCAGATGGTCCCCGTGAAACGGCATTGCTATGCCCTGGCGCGCGGGAAGTTCATTGACCAAGTCTCGGCCACAGCCGCGGACCAGCCCCAGGAAGTGCTCACCGAGACCGAGGTCGGGCGCCGTCTCGCGCGGGGCGAGGATATCCCCGACTGGTTCACCTATCCGCAGGTGCTCCAGGCGCTCAAGCGCGTCTACCCGCGGCGTGACAAGCAAGGGCTCACGCTGTTCTTCACCGGCCTGTCGGGTTCGGGCAAATCCACGCTGGCCAAGATCATGCTCGGCAAGTTCATCGAGGACGGGACGCGGCCGGTCACCCTGCTCGACGGCGACATCGTGCGCCAGAACCTCTCGAGCGAGCTCGGCTTCTCCAAGGCGCATCGCGATCTCAACGTGCGCCGCATCGGCTTCGTGGCAAGCGAGATCAGCAAGAATGGAGGCGTCGCGATCTGCGCCCCCATTGCTCCGTACAATGCCACGCGCGCGGCCGTGCGCTCGCTCATCGAGGAGCACGGCGCGATGATAGAGATCCACGTCTCCACACCGCTCGCCGTGTGCGAGCGCCGCGACCGCAAAGGCCTCTACGCCAAGGCACGCCAAGGCATCATTCCCGAGTTCACGGGTGTGAGCGACCCCTATGAGATCCCGGAGCATCCAGAGCTTCGGATCGACACCTCGGAGCTGAGCCCCATGCAGGCGGCGCAGGAGATCTATCTGTACCTCCTGCGAGAGGGTTACATCGACACCAGCGAAGAGGGCGACGTCGCGGTGTCGTGAGGCGACGCTGGCCGAAACGCCCGCCGCATCAATCGGAGTAGAAGCCGCCGCCCGCGTACTCGTCCGGAGCGAAGTTCTCGAACTTCGTGATATGGTCGAGGAAGGTAAGTTTCACCTTGCCGATAGGCCCGTTTCGCTGCTTGCCGATGTTGATCTCCGCGATGCCCTTGTCCGGGCTGTCGTTCTTGTACACCTCGTCCCTATAGATGAACAGAATGACGTCGGCGTCCTGCTCGATGGCACCGCTTTCGCGCAGATCCGACATCACGGGGCGCTTGTCGGGACGCTGCTCCAGGCTTCTGTTGAGCTGCGAGACTGCTATCACCGGCACGCTGAGCTCCTTGGCCAGCGCCTTGAGCGACCGGGAGATCTCCGAGATCTCGGTGGCGCGGTTCTCCTTGGTCCCCGGCACCTGCATGAGCTGCATGTAATCGACGACCACCAGGCCCAGATCGTGCTCGCGCTTCAAGCGCCGGCAGCGCGCACGCAGATCACTGGGGGTAAGCGCCGGCGTGTCGTCGACAAATATGTGCGTGTCGCTCAGCATGTTGAGCGCCGAGGTGAGGCGCGGCCAGTCGTCATCGCCGAGCCGGCCGGTTCGCACCTTGTGATGATCGATGCGCCCCAGCGAGGACAACATGCGCATGGTGAGCTGCTCGGCCGGCATCTCCATGCTGAACACCGCGACCGACAAGGATCCGCTGATAGCCGCGTACTCGACGATATTCATGGCAAACGCGGTCTTGCCCATCGAGGGCCGGCCCGCCACGATGATGAGATCGCCCGGCTGCAAGCCCGAGGTCTTGTCGTCCAGATCCGTGTAGCCCGTTGCCACGCCCGTGATCGGCGAGTCGCTCTGGTAGAGCACGTCTATGCGATCCACCACCGCGGTCAGCAGATCCTTGATGGCGGCGAATCCGCGCAGACGGCGATCGCCCTGCTCGGCGATCTCGAACACCACGCGCTCGGCGGAATCGAGCAGATCGGGTGCCGAACGGCCATCGGTATTGAAAGCGCTGTTGGCGATCTCGGTGCCGGCGCGGATGAGCTGGCGCAGCACGGATCGCTCGCGCACGATCCCGGCATAAGCGGCGATATTGGCCGCGCTCGGTGTGTTGTGCGCGATCTCGCCCAGATGCGCGATGCCGCCGACCGATTCCAGCTCGCCCTGGTTCGACAGCCATTCCGAGAGCGTCACGACGTCGAAGGGTTGATTCTTTTCGGCAAGCCCGCAGATTGCACGGAACATGAGGCGGTGCTCGCGCCGGTAGAAATCCGCCTCCGACACCTTGTCGGCAACCTGGTCCCAGCACTCATTGTCGAGCATGAGGCCACCGATAACGGACTGCTCTGCGTCGATGGAATGCGGCGGCACCTTGAGCGCCGCGGTGGCGCGCTGCTCCACACCATCGACTACGAGAATATCCTGCATGATTCGAGCTGCTCGACAAGAAACGACCGGTGCCAGGGCACGGTACCGGAACCCCGCTAGCATACACCAGCCACGCGACCCGCGGTAAGGCGAAGCGCGGCGCGCAGATCGACGCGGCGCCTACGCCTCGGGAACGACGCTCACGTGCACCTGGCAGCACACGTCGGCGTGCAGGCGGATCTCAATGTCGTACTCACCGATCTGGCGCAACGCGCCGTCGGGCAACTGGATGTCGTGACGCGTGATTTCCGTGCCCGCCGCGGCGATCGCCTCGACGAGGTCCGCGGTACCCACGGAGCCGAAGAGCTTCCCCTCCTCCCCCGCCTTGCGCGCAATGCTGAGACTCATCCCGTCGAGTGTCTCCGCCACCGCCTTGGCCGCCCCGCAAAGTTCCGCCTCATGCTTCTCGAGCTCCGCTCGTTTCGCTTCCGCGATGGCGAGATTCTCCGGCGTGGCCGGCACGGCCTTGCCCTGCGGCAGGAGATAATTGCGCGCGTAGCCGGGCTTTACGTTCACCCTGTCACCCACAGTCCCCAGATTCGACACTGATTCATACAAAATGATTTCCATCAATCCTCCCCTTTTCAACAGTCGATTCAAGGCACGCTCAGCCGCCTGACGCACCCGCCTTGCCACGCAGATTCACCCATGTGTCGAGCAGCCCGGCGACCGCCAGCAGTGGCACGATGCTCTGCGACCACCCTATCAGCAGCACGTAGACTGCGACCAGCCAGCCGCGCGACGCACCGCGCGCCGCTACCAGCCCGTGCACCAGGGACAGGCCCTGAAAAACATAGAGTATCATCGCCACGCGCAGGATCTCGATCCCGATACTTCCCGGTCCGCTGCCACTCGCGAGCGCGATGGCCGAGACCACGAGCACGGAGGTGCCAAAGCGCCGATCGATGCACATGGCCCGGAACTCGCGACCGAACCCGCGCGGATTGTCCAGCACCGCCTGCCACCAGCGCCCCATCAGCATCATGATGACGGCCCCCGAGACAATGCCTGCGACCAGGCTCCCGGTCATCATTGGTGCCAGGAACTCCACGTTTGCGTCAAGGCGCCCGAGGTCTCCGGGTCCCGGCGCTTGTTCCAGCGCGCTCAGGTGCCAGGCGAAGAACGCGTGCATCCGCTCCTGCCACCAGGCGATCGGATCTCCCACTGCGAAATGGAATGCGCCGAGCATCAGCACACCGAGCAGGCCCGCCACCATGAGTGCGGTCCCCTGCGAGCCGCTGGAACGCAGCACGCCGGCCAGCAACCAGCTCGGCGCCCATGTCATCAACAGCATCACCGGGCCCAGCCATGCAGCGTCGAAAACGAGGTAGGCGAACACGCCGAACAGCAGTGTCGCCCCAGCCGCCACGAACAGCCCCTCGCGCATTCCGTGGCGCAAGCTCACCAGCGACACGACGGCCCCGCTCAGGTATGGGATCAGGGTGAACGCGGTTGCAAACGTGATAGCTTGCAAGCGCCCGCGCACGACGGATGCCAGGAGCGCGCGCAGCACAGGCGTCAGATCATGGGGTCGTGCTTGCCGGGTTCAATGGGCGTCGCTGTAGGGAAGCAAGGCCAGATAACGCGCGCGCTTGACCGCTCGCGCGAGCTGGCGCTGGTACTTGGCCTTGGTGCCCGTGATGCGGCTCGGCACAATCTTGCCTGTCTCGGTGACATAAGCCTTCAGCGTGTTGAGATCCTTGTAATCGATCTCCTTGACACCCTCGACGGTGAATCGGCAATAACGGCGACGGCGAAAATAGCGGGACATGATGTTGCTTACCTCTCAAAGTGAGTCGTGGCGCGTGCAGCCACGCACGTCGAACTCACGGTTCACTCTTGCTCGTCGACCGCGGCGGGCTCGGCCGCTACCGCAGGCTCGTCCTGAGCGACCGGCGCCTGGCCGGCGTCGGATTCCTCGGGCTGGGCATGACGTGCAGGGGATTCCCGGCGCGGGCGGCGGTCGTCGTCACGCTGCTCTTCGTGGGATTTGGCCAGCGGAGAAGACTCCGTCACTGCCTCGCTGCGCGCCAGCACGAGATCGCGAATGACGGCATCGTTGAAGCGGAAAGCGCTTTTCAGCTCACTCAGCACGCCCGGTGCGCACTCGATGTTCATGAGCACGTAGTGCGCCTTGTGGATCTTGTTGATGGGAAAGGCGAGCTGGCGCCGGCCCCAGTCTTCCAGACGGTGGATGCGCCCGCCGTCGCCCTCGATCATCGAGCGGTAGCGCTCGATCATGGCGGGGACCTGCTCGCTCTGGTCCGGGTGGACCAGAAACACGATCTCGTAGTGTCTCACTGGATTTACTCCTCGTGGTCAAGGACCGGCGTTCCGGCCGCAAAGCCTCCCGCGACGGCGGTGAGGCAAGGAGTCATAACAATCTGTTTTGTATGACGTTCCCAATGATGGGTCGCGCATGCTAAGCGATCGGACGCGTGCTTGCAACTCTCGCTAGGCGCCACGCTGGCGGCGCGCCTCGAACAGGCAGATGCCGGCTGCCACCGAGACATTCAGGCTCGCCACGCCGCCGGCCATCGGAATGCGCGCCAGCGTGTCGCATTTCTCTCGCGTCAGGCGGCGCAAGCCACTCTCCTCGCCGCCCAGGACGAGCGCCAGGGCACCGCGCAGGTCGGCCTCGTAGAGTGCAGCCGGGGCATCGGCATCGGCACCCACGACATGCACGCCGGCGTCGCGCAGCGTGTCTAGCGCGCGGGCAAGATTCGGCGGGCGCACGACGGGCACCACCTCCGCGGCACCGCAAGCGACCTTGCGCACCGTGGCGCTCATGCGCGCCGCCCGATGCCGGGGAATGAGAACGGCTTGCGCGCCGGCCGCACCCGCGCTTCGCAGGCAAGCCCCGAGGTTGTGCGGGTCCTGCACGCTGTCGAGCACGAGAAGCAGCGTGGTACTGTCGATACCTTCCAGCAGGCACTCGAATCCCAGCATCGGACCCGCTACACGACTCGCCCGGTAGCGGCACACCAACCCCTGGTGCGACGCGCCATCGACCAGCGCGTTCAGGGTGCGCCGCGGCGCGAGGCTGATTGCGATACCGTGGCGCCTGGCCGCAGCCTGCACCGCCTCCAGCCGCGCCGCGCGATTGTTCTGGACCCACAACTCCAGCACGCCCGGCAGGTCGCGCGCCATGAGCGCCTCGACCGAGCGAATGCCGTAGACAAGCTCAGCGCTCACGGCGCCTCCTCGCGGTGCGCACCTTCGAGCGTCGCTGTCCGCGCGCGAGCGCCGCGCGGCGATGCCGCCCGCGGGCGCCGACAAGCTCCAGGTCGATCTTGCGCTCCTCCAGATCGACGCGCATGACACGCACGCTCAGCGCGTCGGCAATGGCGAATCGGGTGCCGGTCGTCTCGCCTTGCAGGCAGAAGCGCTCGGGGTCGAAATGGAAGTAGTCCGCACCCAGCGTGCTCACATGCACGAGCCCCTCCACGTACACTGTATCAAGCTGCACGAACAGGCCGAACGAGGTCACCGCAGAGACGATACCGTCGAACACCTCGCCCACCTTGTCCAGCATGAACTCGCACTTGAGCCAGGCGATGGCGTCACGGGTCGCCTCGTCGGCGCGCCGCTCGGTCATCGAGCAGTGTTCGCCCAACGCCACCAGATCGTCGCCGACCTCCTCACCCGTCGCCCCGTCGCCGCCACCGAGCACGCGGCGGATGGCGCGGTGCACGAGCAAATCCGGATAGCGACGGATGGGCGAGGTGAAATGCGCATAATGCTCGAGCGCCAGGCCGAAGTGACCGATGTTGACGGGGCTGTAGGCGGCCTGCGAGAGCGAGCGCAGGACCATCATCTGGATGATCTGCGCATGTGGCCGATCGGCAATTTGATCGACGAGTGACGCATAGTCTCCCGGTTTGGGCGTGCGTGTCCTGCCAAGCCGCAGACCGAGGAGCTTGAGATACGCATTCAGGTTGTCGAGCTTGTCCGCTTGCGGCCTGTCGTGCACGCGATACAGCAACCCCTGCTCGTGGCGCTCGAGAAAGCGCGCCGCAGCCACGTTGGCCGCGATCATGCATTCCTCTATCAGGCGGTGCGCATCGTTCCTGCGCAGCGGCTCTATGTGCGCCACCTTGCGGTCGCGTCCAAGCACGATGCGCGGTTCCATGGTATCGAGATCGATAGCGCCGCGGCGCCGGCGTGCGCCGAGCAGCGCCTTGTAGACCGCATACAAGGCGTCCAGATGCGCAAGCAGAGCCCGCCGGCGCTTGCGCGCGGCCGCCGCGCGCTCGACCACCACGCGCGCCACCTCGTCATAGGTGAGCCGTGCGTGCGATCGCATCACCGCCTCGCGAAACCGCACCGAGCCGACACGCCCCGTGGTGCCAACGCTCATCTCACACACCAGGCACAGGCGATCCTCGTCCGGGTTGAGTGAGCAGAGCCCGTTGGAGAGCACCTCGGGCAGCATGGGAATCACGCGTCCGGGGAAATACACCGAGGTGCCGCGCGCTCGCGCGTGGCGGTCGAGCGCCGTGCCCGGCGCCACGTAGCTCGACACATCGGCGATGGCGACGTAGAGCTTGAAGCCGCGCGCGCGCGGCTCGCAGTACACCGCATCGTCGAAGTCGCGCGCATCGGCCCCGTCGATGGTGACGAAGGGCAGCGCGCGGAGATCCGTTCGCCCTGCAATGGCGTTTGCGCCGAGGTCGGGTGACAGGCCTGCAATCTGCGTTTCGACTGCCTCCGGCCACGCGGTCGGCAAGTCGTGAGCGCGGATCGCGACATCGATCTCCATGCCGGGTGCCATGTCCTCGCCGAGCACCTCGATGACACGCCCGAGTGGCTGGTTGCGCTTGCTTGGCTGGCGCGTCAACTCGGCAACCACGAGCTGGCCGTGGCGCGCATCGAGCGTGCCGTCCGGCGGGATCAACACGTCCTGGTGAACGCGCCGGTGCGAGGAACTCACGAACGAGATGCCGCTTTCTTCCAGGTAATGCCCGACCACCTCCTGGGTGCCGCGCTCCAGCACATCGACCACGCCCGCCTCCCGGCGCCCGCGGTAATCGACCGGCCCGACACGCGCCAGCACCCGATCGCCGTGCATCACGGCGCGCATCTCGCGCGGCGACAAAAACAAATCCTCGCGCGGACCCGCACTCGCCTCGTCGACGATGAGGAAGCCGTAGCCGTTGCGATGCGCCGCGACCCGCCCGCGCACCAGGTCCATCTTCTCGGCCACACCGAAATCACCGCGCCGGTTGCGCACGATCTGCCCGTCGCGCTGCATCGCCGCAAGGCGCCGCTCGAGCCCCTCGCACGCCTCGGGCTCAAGCACACCCAACGCCTCGCAGAGCGCCTCGAAGCCGAGCGGCCCGGTGGCGCCCTCGAGCCGTTCGATCAGCGCCGCGCGCCCCGGTATCGTGTGCGTGTAGAGCGGCGCAGATGCCCCGCCCGGTGCCGTTCGTCGTCTTCTCTTGACCATCGTTGACAATAAAATTTCCGCTCGTTACTCTTCCCCGCCTTCCAGGCGCCCGCTTCTCGCGCGGCGCGCCGCATCGCTGCCCACATGCCGAGGTGGCGGAATTGGTAGACGCGCTAGCTTCAGGTGCTAGTGGGGG
>CAZSDY010000140.1:0-9860 GCA_964605765.1 uncultured Ectothiorhodospiraceae bacterium
CCACATCCTACGCGGACTGGCTTCGACGTGCTCACGGACATGCCGCAATTCAGCGCTCCGGAATGCCGGCGAGGAAGCGTTTCAGCTCGCGCGCCGTATGCGAACAGTCGGCGTTGTGCGCGATGTGCTGGGGTGTTCCCTCGGCGACCACGCGCCCGCCGCCGTCACCGCCTTCGGGTCCCAGGTCCACGACCCAATCGGCACCCGCGATGACATCCAGATTGTGCTCGATCACGATGATCGTGTGGCCGGTATCGACCAGCCGGTGCAGCACGCGAAGGAGCTTCTGCACATCGGCCATGTGCAGGCCGATGGTTGGCTCATCCAGAACGTAGAGCGTCGAGTTCGATGCCTCGGCCGATTCGTGCGGGCGCGTTCTGGCCAGCTCGGTGACGAGCTTGATGCGCTGCGCCTCGCCGCCGCTCAAAGTCGGGCTCGGCTGCCCCAGTGCGAGATAACCGAGGCCAATGTCCTGCAACAGCGCCAGCGCGTGGTGGATCGCACGGTGTGAGGAGAAGAATTCCGCCGCCTCGTCGACGCTCATGGCGAGCACGTCTCCGATACTCTTGTCCTTGTAGCGCACCGAGAGGGTCTGTGGGTTGAAGCGCTTCCCGGCGCACGATTCGCACGGCAATCTCACGTCGGGCAGAAAGCTCATTTCGACCTTGATCACGCCTTGGCCCAGGCAGGCCTCGCAGCGCCCGCCCGTCACGTTGAATGAGAAGCGACCCGGGCCGTAGCCTCGGATGTTCGCCTCCGGCGCGTTGGCGAACAGTTGCCGGATGTAGGCCCAGAACCCGACGTAGGTCGCGGGGCACGAGCGCGGGGTCTTGCCTATGGGTGTCTGGTCGACCTCGAGCGCGCGGGATACCGATTTGAAGCCGCTGATGCCCTGGCAGCCCCGCGGTGCCACGCGCGGCGTGGCGCGCCGTCGTGCGAGCAGGCGTTTGAGGTTGGCGTAGAGCACCTCGCGCACCAGCGTGCTCTTGCCGCTGCCGCTCACCCCGGTGACGCACACCAGGTGGCCGAGCGGCATTTCGACGTGGATGTCCTGGAGATTGTGCAGATGCGCCCCTGCGATGGCGATGCTCCCCCGCTCGCGCGGGCGCACCGCTCGGCCTGTGTGCTGCCGGCGCCGCGGTGGTGCGGCCAGCCAGCGACCGGTCACCGAGTCCGGGCTGCGGCCGAGATCCGCGGCGCTGCCGGCCGCGACCACGCGCCCGCCGTGGCGGCCTGCACCGGGGCCCAGATCGATGATATGCCCTGCACGCCTGATGGTCTGCTCGTCGTGCTCGACGACGACAACGGTATTGCCCTTGCGCTGCAGGCGTTGCAGGGTTCGGAGCAGGTGCCGCGTGTCGCGCGTGTGCAGCCCGATGGTGGGCTCGTCCAGGATGTAGCACACGCCGCGCAGGTTCGATCCGAGTTGCGCGGCGAGTCGAATGCGCTGCGCCTCGCCGCCGCTCAGGGTGGGGGCGGCGCGGGCCAGATCGAGGTAGCCGAGACCCACCGATTCCAGGAAAGCGAGCCGCGATCGAAGCTCGGCCAGAATGTCCCGTGCGATTTCGGCGGATCGGCCACGCAAGCGCAAGCGGCCCGCCCAGCGGCGCGCCTCGCGGACGCTGCGCGCGGTGACCTCGGCGATGGATTCACCCCTGAAATGCACCGCCAGCGCAACGGGGGCGAGGCGCTGGCCGTGGCACGCGCGGCAGGTGCGCGAGGGGCGAGCGCGGCGTTCGTCCAACGCGGTTTCCTCGCCCTCGCGCCCCGTCCCGTGACAGGCGGGACACCAGCCGTGTCTGGAATTGAAGGAGAAGAGCCGCGGGTCGAGCGGAGGGAAGGAGCGAGCGCAGGACGGGCACGCGCGGGCCACGGAAAACAATGTCTCCGAAGCCTTGCCGTCGATGCGCACCACCCGGGCGTTGCCCGCGCCCAGATCGAGCGTTTCGTCGAGCAGAGTGCGCAGCGCCGGCATTGCGGTGGGCGTCACGCGCAAGGATCCCACCGGGAGATCGATATCATGCTCATAATAGCGGTCCAGGCGCGGCCAGTTGCCCGTCGCGGTGTGACGGCCGTCGACGCGCAGGTGTGTAAAACCCTTTGCCGCGGCCCATTTTGCGAGATCGGTGTAATAACCCTTGCGTGAGATCACCAGCGGCGCGAGCAGCGCTACCCGTTTGCCGTGCTGCGAGGAGATGATCCTGGCCACGATTTCGTCGCGACTCTGGGGCTCTACGCTCGCCCCGCAGCGCGGGCAGTGCTGCACGCCGAGCTTGACGAACAGGAGGCGCAGGAAATGGTAGATCTCGGTCATCGTGGCCACCGTGCTCTTGCGCCCGCCGCGGCTGGTGCGTTGCTCGATGGCCACGGTTGGTGGGATGCCGAAAATGGCGTCCACGTCGGGTCGTGAGGCGGGCGCCACGAACTGGCGCGCATAGGCGTTGAGCGATTCCAGGTAGCGGCGTTGGCCCTCGGCGAACAGGATATCGAAAGCGACGGTGCTCTTGCCGCTGCCGCTGATGCCGGTGATGACGGTGAGTGCGCCGCCGGGAATACGGATATCCACGTTCCGGAGGTTGTGCTCGCGCGCTCCGTGCACCTCGATCGGACGGCTCGCGTGCGCGTGCCGGGCAGGGGGTCGCGCGGCGGGCTTGCACGGGGCCGCCATGGCCCGCGCCTCGGCGTGTGCGCGCAGCGCGCGCCCGGTGTGGCTGTGGCCGCATTGCATCAGCGCCTGTGGGATGCCGGTACATACGACCTCGCCGCCGCTCTCGCCGCCCTCGGGCCCGAGGTCGACAATCCAGTCGGCAGCGGCGATGACGTCGAGGTTGTGCTCGATAACGACGATCGAATGACCGCGCTCGACGAGTCGCGCGAAGGCCTGCAGCAGCGTGGCTATATCCTCGAAGTGCAAGCCGGTGGTCGGCTCGTCGAACAGGAACAAGGTGCGCGTTGCTGCCCGCTTTTCCTTTCGCGCCGCGGCGCGGGCCAGGTGCCCGGCGAGCTTCAGGCGTTGCGCTTCGCCGCCGCTCAAGGTCGGCACCGGCTGGCCTAGACGCAGGTAATCCAGGCCCACTGCGCACAGCGGTTCGAGCGCGCGCTGCACCTGGGGTTGTGCGGCGAAGAACTCGCGCGCCCGCGCTACCGTCATGTCGAGCACGTCCGCGATGCAGGCGCCGGCCTCGCCGCGTGCGGGTGAGAGCAACTTCACGTCCAGCACGTCTCGCTTGTAGCGCGCGCCGTTGCATTCGGCGCAACGCAGGTAGACGTCGCTCAGGAACTGCATCTCGATGTGCTCGAAGCCGTTGCCGCCGCAGGTGGGGCAGCGGCCGTCGCCGTTGTTGAAGCTGAAGGTGCCGGCATGATAGCCGCGCTCGCGCGCGAGGGGTTCGCCGGCAAACAGCTTGCGAATCGCATCCAGAGCGCCGACGTAGCTTGCGGGATTGGACCGCGTGGTACGGCCGATCGGTGACTGGTCGACCAGCACCACCTCCTCGATATGCTCGCTGCCGGTGATGCGCGCATAGGCGCCGGGCGTTTCCACGGCCTTCCCATGGAGCTTTCTGAGCGCGTTGTAGCACACGTCTTTCACTAGCGATGATTTTCCCGAACCGCTCACGCCCGTGATGCACACCAGGCGCTCGAGCGGAATGGCGACGTCGATGCTCTTGAGGTTGTGTGCCGCCGCGCCCTCGATGCGGAGGTGGTTTTCCACGCGGGGGCGCGCGTCAGCGGCACAAACCTGCCGTCCCGCGCGTCGGTGCCCGGCAAGGTACTTCCCCGTGATGGATCGGCGCGAGCGCATCATCTGCCGGGGGGTGCCGAAGAAAACCATCTCCCCACCCCGGTCTCCCGGGCCCGGTCCCAGATCCAGGATCCTGTCCGCCGCGAGCATGACCTGTGGATCGTGCTCCACCACCAGCAGCGAGTTGCCGGCATCGCGCAGCCGGCGCAGGATGCCGATGACGCGCGACATGTCGCGCGCGTGCAATCCGATGCTCGGCTCATCGAGGATGAACAAGGTGTTGACCAGCGAGGTGCCGAGCGCGGTGGTCAGGTTGATGCGTTGCACCTCTCCGCCGCTCAAGGTGCGCGACTGGCGGTCGAGCGTGAGATAACCGACCCCGACCTCCACCAGATAATCGAGGCGGGTGCGGATCTCGCCGAGCAGCAGGTCGACCGCCTCGTCGAGCGGCGCCGGCAGCTCGATCTCGGCGAAGAACTCGCGGCAGCGCGCGATGGGCAGCAACACGAGATCGTGAATCGTCATCCCGGGCAGATCGCCGTGCGCGCCACGGGCCGATGCGGCCGCGGTGTCGCCGCGCGTGCCCACGCGCCAGTTCATCGCCTGTGGCTTGAGACGCGCGCCAGCGCAGGCAGGGCATGGCGTGTATGACCGGTAACGCGAGAGCAGCACGCGAATATGCATCTTGTAGCTCTTCGTCTCCAGCCAGTCGAAGAAGCGCTTCACGCCGTACCACTTGCGCTGCCCGAAATCGCCTTCGCCCGCGATCACCCACTGCTTGTGGGGGTCGCTGAGCGCCCGCCACGGCACGTCGAGCGCGACGCCGGCCTTGCGCGCATAGCGGCAGAGATCGTCCTGACATTCACGGTAGCTCTGCGATTGCCACGGCTTGATCGCGCCTTCGGCCAGCGTCAGGCTCTCGTCGGGGACGACCAGCGCGTAGTCGATACCCATCACGCGACCAAAGCCCCGGCACGTGGGACACGCGCCGACGGGTGAGTTGAAGGAGAACATCTCGGGCGATGCGTCCGTATAGTCGAGATCGCATGCCGCGCAGTGCAGATGGGACGAGAATGCCAGCGTGTCCCGGATCGCGCCGGCGTCATCGAGCAAATGCGCCCGGACCCGGCCGCGTCCATGCTTGAGCGCGGCCTCCAGGTCCTCCAGCAAGCGCGCCTCGTTGGCCGCTGCCAGGCGTACACGGTCCTGGATGACCTCGAGGTAAGCGCCGTGCCCGTCCAGGATTCGCGTGTATCCCTGGCGCTCCAGGAACGCACGCACCTCCGAGCGCGTGAAGTTCCCCGGGACCTCGACCTGGAACGTGACGAGCGCCCGTGTGTGCGGCGCGGCGCTGAGCAGGCGGTGTGCGATGGTGCGCGGCGTGTCGCGCTCTACCAGGCGGGCGCAGCCCTGGCAATAGAGGCATGCGGCACGGGCGAAGAGCAGCTTGAGGTGGTCGTTGAGCTCGGTCATGGTGCCGACCGTGGAGCGCGAGGTTCGTACCGGGTTCGTCTGGTCGATGGCAATGGCGGGCGGAATGCCTTCGATGCGCTGCACACGCGGCTTGTCCATGCGCTCGAGGAACTGCCTCGCGTACGGCGAGAAGGTCTCGACATAGCGGCGCTGGCCTTCGGAATAGATCGTGTCGAAGGCGAGAGAAGACTTGCCCGACCCGCTCACGCCCGTGAGCACGACAAGCTCGTTGAGCGGCAGATCGAGATCCAGGCCCTTCAGATTGTTCTGCCTGGCGCCTTCGATGAGAATGTGATCCGCTGTCATTATCCTGGGTTTCGCAGTGACCGCGGACGACCGCGGTCAGAGTGAGTATTCATGTCCTTGGTTCGAGCATCGACCGGCGTCGTGGATTGTAATGCTGACCGAATAGTTCCCGCGGCGGCGCAGCGCATTTACTCGGCGCAACCCGGCAGGTAAGTTAACAGGAGCCGTGTCGCCAGGACACACCGGCTCGCACCTCGGGGAATTACCATGCGGCGCACCTATACCTTCGACGAAGTGGCGCTCGTGCCACAGTTCAACAACATTCCCTCGCGCACGGAGCCGGACCTGCAGTCGTGGATGACGCGAAGCACGCGGGTGAAGGGCCCCGTCGTGGCGGCGAACATGGAGAGCGTCATGGGTCCTGATCTGGCCGAGATCCTGATCGCAAACGGCGCGATCCCCATCTATCACCGGTTCTCCGGTTTCGAGGATCAAAAGGACTGGGTAAGCCGCTTCAGGGACAGGACCTTCATCTCCTCGGGCATTCACGATGCCGGCCCGATCAGGGTGCTTCTCGACCTCGGGGCGCTCGGTGTGTGCATAGATGTGGCCCACGGGCACTCGGACCAGATGATGGCATTCATTCAGGCCCTGAAGCGATCGCATCCCGACAAGGAAGTGATCGCGGGGAACGTATGTACCGCGATGGCTTATCACGATCTGGTCAACGCGGGCGCGGACGCCGTCAAGGTAGGCATCGGCCCGGGCGCCGCGTGCACGACCCGTTCCGTCACGGGTTTCGGTGTGCCGCAGTTCAGCGCCGTGCGCGATTGCGCGGCGGCAGCGGAGAAGCTGCGCGTGCCGCTCATCGCCGACGGCGGGATTCGATCCAGCCGTGACATCGTGCTGGCGCTTGCCGCGGGCGCGAGCACGGTGATGATCGGCAAGCTGTTCGCGCTCACGGCCGAAAGCGCTGCGCTGAAGTGCCGCTGCGAGGACGGCGAGCGCATGATGGCGAAGTATCGCGGGCACGCCAGCGAGGATTTCCAGGCTGACTTCTACGGCGGACTCAAACAGCACACGGTGGCGGAGGGCACCGATTTCTGGGCGCCGGTGAGCGGCCCCGCGCAGGACCTCATCGACACGCTGCTCGGCGGCGTGCGAAGCGGCATGACCTATGGCGGTGCGCGCAACATCAAGGAGTTGCAGCGCAAGGCCGAGTTCGTGGAAGTCGGTCACGGATATATGCTCGAAAGCTCGACTCGTGCCTGAACGCGGTCGCGTTCGAGTGCCCTGTTGTGCATGAGGATTGATCCGGATCAAAACACATGCCGGGTAGAGGCGGGAGACTGGGCGCTGGCAATCCGCAACCGAAAGGCATGTAGCATGAAGATTGACAGCGTTCGGTCGGATCGGCTGCGCGATGCGGCATTGTTCGCGAGCTATTCCGACGCCGAGATCGACACCGTGCTCGGGTTCTCCGAGATGCGCAAGGCGACGCGTGGCGAGATCATCTTTGCCCAGCACGATGCCTGCAGTGAACTGTTCGTGCTGGCCAGCGGCACGGTCAAGCTCGTCAGGGACGGGCGCGCCGGACGGCACAAGGTGGTGAGGTTGGTGCTGCCCGGCGGAACGCTGGGCGAATGCGCGCTGTTCTCGGAGACATACGCCGTCACCGCGATTGCCGTGGTGGCATCGGATCTGCTTGCCGTCCCGGCAGCCAGGTACTTGGGCTTTCTGCGTGGATCGTCCAGGGCGACAGCGGAGGTGCTGCGCAACCTCGGCGCCAGTCTGGAGGAGTACCTGCGCCACATAGAGTATCTGTCGACCCACACCGTGTCACAGAAGGTAGCGGCGTTTCTCCTGGAGCGCTCGAACGGTGGGTCCAGTGCTTCGGCGGGGGTCACGAACTGTCCGCGCACCGAGATTGCCAATCTGCTGTCCATCCGTCCCGAAACGCTGTCGCGTGCCATACGTGCGTTCAGGCAGCGCAACTGGATCAGCGTGGACAAGAGTCGGATTATCGTGACCAATCCGGAGGGATTGCGCCGCGAAGTTTCCGGTGCGCCGCTATAGCGGTGCAGTCACCGATTAGCGCCCGTCGGCGTGCGTCAGCTTGCGCACCAGGTCGTGCTCCTCGCTCTCGTGTCCACGCAAGTCGCTGATGACCTGCGCGAGGTTGCGCATGATGTCGTCGTGGTGGTTGTCGGTGAAGCGCGCTTCGAGACGACGGCCGAGCAAATCATTATCATTGGTGGCAGATATCAGGACTTCTGTAGAGCGAGAGCATGACACGATTCCAGTTGCCGTGGATGGTTCGAAGCATGCCTTCGAAGCGGTGGAAACTGCCAGCGCTCCGGCCGAACGATAGCAGCCCAGGTCCAGGCTTCTGAGAGCATCATGACAATCAAGAATATCGTGGTGCATATGGATGATCGGGAAACGTGCCGCGCGCGTGTGGACGTGGCCGTCGAGATAGCACGCGCCTACGATGCGCATCTCGTCGGCGTCTATGTCTGGCAGGTCCTCGCGATCCCGAATTATGCGCAGGTGCAGATACCCCTGCAGGTGCTCGAGGCGCAGGAGACTGCGAGAAAAGCGCTCGCGAGGGTGGCGAAGGACTTGTTCACGCAGGCCACCGACAAGGCGGGCCTGAAGGCGGAGTGGCGCTGCGAGAAAGGCGATGCGGTAGACGTCCTCACTCTCAACGCCCGGTATGCCGATCTGGTGGTCGCGGGACAGTCGCCGGAGGGTGAGGGCGGGTTGCTCGACGAGGCGGTTGTCGACCATGTGGCGCTGCAGTGCGGCCGGCCCGTGCTCGTCATTCCCTACATCGGCGCGCAAGGAACCATCGGCAAACGCGTTTACGTGGCCTGGGACGGTAGCCGCGAGGCGGTACGTGCGGTCAACGATTCACTGCCGTTTCTGGAGCGGGCCGACGCGGTCAGGGTCGTTGCCATCAATGCCGGCAAAAGCGACATGGAGCACGGTGACATTCCGTGCGCCGACATCTGCCTGCACCTTGCACGACACGGTATCAGCGCGGAAGCCTACCAGGTGGAATCCGGCGATCTGCACGCCGGTGACATGCTGCTGTCGCGTGCCGCGGACGGCGGCGCGGATCTGCTGGTCATGGGCGCCTACGGTCACTCGCGATTCAAGGAACTCGTGCTGGGCGGGGTTACGCGGCACCTGCTGCACCACATGACCATCCCCGTGCTCATGTCGCACTGAGATTAACAGGGGATTAACAGGGGACACATATAACTTTATAACTTAGGTAGCCCCTAAGTTATAAAGTTATATGTGTCCCCTGTTATCCTGTTATCACACGGCGCGCGAGAAATGACCCGTGCCGCCACGCTCGGCAAGGCGCCGATCGAATGTCATGCAGATGTTGCGGATCAGCAGCCTGCCCGCCGGCGTCACGTCCAGGCACTCGGCGCTCGATTCGATGAGGCCGTCGCGTTCCAGCGGCGCCAGCGCCGCGAGCTCGTTGCTGAAGTACTCGGAAAAGCGTATGCCGTGCTCGCGCTCTATGCGTTCAACGCCGAGCGTCGCGTTGCAGATCAGAGACGAGATGACGTCCCTGCGCAGCAGATCGTCCGCATCGAGCTCCACGCCTCTGAACACCGCGAGCCGGCCCTGGTCGATGCACGCGTAGTATTCGTCGGGACTGCGCAGGTTCTGGGCGTAGGAGTTTCCGACCGCGCTGATGCCGGTGATACCCATGGCCACCAGATCGCAGTTCGCGTGCGTGGAGTAGCCCTGGAAATTCCGGTACAGCGTACCGTTGCGCTGTGCGACGGCGAGCTCGTCGTCGGGCTTGGAGAAGTGGTCCATGCCGATGTACACGTAGCCCGAATCGAGCAGGTGCTCTATGGTGGCCGAGAGGATCTCGAGCTTTTTGCCGGCGTCGGGCAGCTCACTCGCCTCAATCTGGCGCTGCACCTTGAACTGTTGCGGGAGATGAGCGTAATTGAATATGGACAGGCGGTCGGGGTCGAGCTCGACGACACGCTCGAGCGTACGCCTGAAGCTCTCCGGATCCTGGCGCGGCAGTCCGTAGATGAGGTCGAAATTGATCGAGTGAAACCCCTCGTCGCGTGCCGCCTGCAGCACCGTCTCGACCTGGCTCTCGGGCTGCACGCGATTGACCGCGCGTTGCACCGCAGGATCGAAATCCTGCACGCCTATGCTGACACGGTTGAACCCGAGCCCGCGTAAGAAGTGCATGGTCTCGGCATTCGCGCGGCGCGGATCGATCTCTATCGAGTACTCCCCGTCATCATCGTCGCGCAGCTTGAAGTGCTTGCGCGTGGATTGCATGAGGCGGCGCATCTGGGCGAGCGAGAGGAAGGTTGGCGTACCGCCGCCCCAGTGCAACTGGTCGACC
>CAZSDY010000141.1:0-9827 GCA_964605765.1 uncultured Ectothiorhodospiraceae bacterium
CCGCCCCCACGTCATGCACGGAGCGTGCTGCGCGCGACGCGTCGAGCTGAGGGACCCGGTGTAGGCCGTGGTTGTCAGCGGATTGATGCACACGGCGGGAGACGTCTCTGTAAGCCCATAGGCTTCGAGCAGGGAGATCCCGGTCAGTTCCTGCCAGCGCTCCGCGACGGCGCGTTGCACCGCCATGCCGCCTCCGAGTGAGAGACGCAGGGCGCCGAAATCGACGTCGGAGAACCCCGGCGTGTTGAGCAGCGCGTTGAACAGCGTATTGACGCCGGTGATGACGGTGAACTTCACGCGGGAGAGTTCCTTGACGAACGCCGGCAAGTCGCGAGGGTTCGTGATCAGCACGTTGTGACCGCCGATCTTCATGAACGTGAGGCAGTTCGCGGTCAGGGAGAAGATGTGGTAGAGCGGCAAGGCGGTGATGACGATTTCCTCGCCCGTGCGCAAGGCGGGTGCGAGCCACGCGGAGGCCTGCTGCAGGTTGGCCACCATGTTGCCGTGCGAGAGCACCGCGCCCTTGGAAACACCCGTGGTGCCACCGGTGTACTGCAGGAACGCGATGTCACCGTGGTCGAGCGGCACATCGTCGAGCACCCGGGTAATGCCCTGCCCGAGCGCGGCCTTGAAGTCGAGCGATTCGGGGATCTCCCACGCAGGCACCAGCTTCTTGACGTGCTTGATGACGAGATTCACGATCAATGATTTCGGGAACGGAAACATGTCCCCGATCCGGGTCGTGATGACGGTCTCGATCGGCACGCGGGGAAGCACCGACTGCAGGGTAGTGGCGAAGTTCTCGAGTATGACAATCGCCTTGGCACCGGCGTCGTTGAGCTGGTGCTCCAGCTCTCTCGCCGTGTACAGTGGATTGACGTTGACGACGACCAGGCCGGCACGCAGCGCGCCGAACACCGCTATCGGGTACTGCAGCAGGTTGGGCATCATGACGGCGACCCGATCGCCCTTCTCGAGCCCCGCGGCCTTTTGCAGGTAGGCGGCGAACTGCCGGCTCAGGCGGTCGATGTCCGCGTAGCTGAGCGTCACCCCCATGTTGCTGTAGGCCGGCAGATCACCGAACCTGGCACAGCTTTTCTCCAGAATGTCCTTCAGCGAAGAGAACTCGTTCAGGTCGATGTCAGCCGGAACGCCCTCCGGATATTGCTCCAACCATATGCTGTCCATGCCAGCCTCCCCGTAGTGCACTGTCCCATGAGTCCCACACGTTGTTGTCTTCCGTACACGCCGTTGCGAAGCCCATCAGAATGCCGTCTCATCGAACTCCATGATGGTGTCACTCCCCACCATGATGATAGCGAACAGCGCACCCGTTTGCGGCAGCAGTTTCTGCATGAAGAATCGTGCCGTTCCGAGCTTCGCCTCGTAGAAGGCGCGATCGTGAGCCGATTCCCCGTTCGCTCCGGGAGCCTCACCGGCCAGCCTCTCCTGCGAGATCTCGGCCATCCTGGTCCACATGTAGCCCATCGCCACCAGTCCGAGCAGACGCAGGTAGTCGCTCGCCACACCGCCCGCCTGCTCTGGATCCCCAAGCCCTGCCTGCGCTATCCACCCGGTTGCCTGTTGCAGCCTGCCGAAGGCCTTTGCAAGCGGTCCCACGAACTCCGCGAGCACCTTGTTGCTCGCGTGGGCATCGATGTACGACTGCACCGGATGGAAGAACTGGCGCAGGTAGCGTCCCGTATGCGCGCCCAGCTTGCGCCCCACCAGATCGAGCGCCTGGATGCCGTTGGTGCCCTCGTATATCTGCGTGATGCGCGCATCACGCGCGTACTGCTCCATGCCGTTCTCGCGGATGTACCCGTGCCCGCCGTAGACCTGGATACCGAGATTGGCCACCTCCAGGCCGATGTCGGTGAGCAGCGCCTTCAACACCGGCGTCATGAGCGCCAGCAGATCTTGCGCATCCCGGCGCACCGCGGATTGCGGGTGCTTCGCGGCGAGGTCCACGTGCAGCGCCACCCAGGCGCCGAGCGCGCGCCCCCCTTCGCTGTAGGCACGCATGGTGAGCAGCATGCGCCGCACGTCGGGATGACAGATGATCGGGTCGGCCGCCTTGTCCGGGTTCTGCACACCCTTGAGCGCGCGTCCCTGCACGCGTTCCCTGGCGTACGCCACCGCGCCCTGGTAGGCCACGTCCGAGAGCCCCGTGCCCTGCACCGAGACCTCCAGGCGCGCCGAGTTCATCATGGTGAACATGGCGTGTATGCCGTTGTGCAGCGTGCCGAGCAGATAACCCTCGGCGTCGTCGAAGTTGATGACGCAGGTGCTCGACGCCTTGATGCCCATCTTGCTCTCGATGGCGCCGCAGGACACACCGTTGCGTGGACCCAGCGTGGCGTCGGCGTTGACGGTGAACTTGGGCACCAGGAACAGGCTTAGACCCTTGATGCCCGGCGGCGCATCGGGGGTACGCGCGAGGGCCAGGTGAATGATGTTCTCGCTCAGGTCGTGCTCGCCCGCGGAGATGAAGATCTTGGTGCCCTGCAGCCGGTAGGCGCCTTCCGAGTCCAGCGCCGCGCGAGTGCGGATGAGGCCCAGATCCGTGCCGCACTGCGGCTCGGTCAAGCACATCGTGCCCGTCCAGCGGCCTGCCACCATCGGCGGCAGGTAGCGCTGTTTCAGATCCTCGTTCGCGTGCGTGGCGATGGCGTTGTACGCGCCATGGGTGAGCGCGACGTAGGAGCTGAACGACAGGTTGCTCGCGCACAGCATCTCGTCGATGCTGAGGTAGAGCGTCCCCGGCAGCCCCTGTCCGCCGAAACGCGGCTCGCAGTAAAGCCCCATCCACCCGCCATCGGTGAACTGCTTGTATGCCTCCTTGAACCCGGCAGGGGTGCGCACCACGCCGTTCTCGAAGTGGCAACCCTCCTCGTCACCCGTTCTGTTGAGCGGGAACAGAACCTCCTCGCAGAACCTGCCCGCCTCATCGAGCACGCTGTCGATGATATCGGGCGTCACCTCCTCGTAACCGGGAATGGATTGAAGCTGGTCGATCTCTATCAGGTCGTGCAGTACGAAGCGCAGGTCCTCCACCGGTGCACGGTATATTGCCATTGCTCAGTTCCTCAGGGGCTTGCCGCTCTCGAGCATGTGTTCGATGCGGGCCATGGTGCCGGGCTCGCGCACGAGGTGCATGAACGCCTTGCGTTCGAGGCCGAGGAGCGTGTCGGCGCCCACGGTTTCCGTGATGTCCGTGGCCCCCCCGCTCAGCACGGTGGAGAGCTGGTCGGCCACCACCTCGTCGTACGGGGTGGCCTTGCCGAGCAGGCGAAAATTGTGCACGGCAAGCGACATGGCCGCCTTCGCGGAGGGTCCGGGAAGATTGAGCTCGAAGGGCTCGGGCGGCGCGTAATCCTCGACCAGCGACAGGGCGAGGCGCTTGGCATCGGCCAGCAGGCGGTCGCGGTTCATGGTGATACCGTCGCCGGAGCGCAGGAACAACAGATCTTTCGCTTCCTCGGCGGACTTCGCGACCGTGGCGGTGCTGATCGTCTCGAAGGCCTTGATGACGGGGGGCATGGGCCCGCCCGCACGCTGCGACGAGGCGCTCCAGCGCGCCAGCAAGGCGGTGCATCCGCCCCAGCCCGGGATCAGCCCCACGCCGACCTCGACCAGCCCTGCGTAGGTCTCGGCGTGCGCCTGCACCGCATCGCAATGCAGCAGAACCTCGCAGCCACCGCCGAGCGCCATGCCCGACGGCGCGCCCACGACGGGGAACGGTGCCGCACGCAGCGCCTGGTAGGCCGCCTGACCCTCGCGCACCAGGGACTCGACGGCCGGCCAGGCGGCAATATTGATGGCAAACATGGCGAGCCCCAGATTTGCGCCGACCGAGAAGTTCGGCGCCTCGTTGTGGATCACGAGCGCCTTGAAGCCCTGCTTCTTGACCATCTTGATGGCCTTGCGAACCATCTCCAGTATGGGCGGGTCGATGGCGTTCATCTTGGCATGGAACTCCAGGCACACCACGCCGTCGCCGATATCCCAGAGGCTCGCCGACGCATTGCGCGCAAGCGGCTGCGCGTTCTTCTTGATGTCGGAGAGCAACAACACACCGGATGCGCGTTCGACCGGGTGGTACTCGCCATCCACGCCCAGATACTCGACCGTGCCCGCCGCAAAGCGGTAGAAATCGCGCCCTCCCGCGGTGCGCAGCAGTGCCGGAACAGGCAACCCGTCGGACCCCAGCCTGTCGGTGAACCAGGCCACACCGAGCTGGTCGATGAGCTCGAAGGGACCACGGTCCCAGTTGAAGCCGAGCCGCATGGCCGTGTCCACGGCCACGATGTCGTCGGCAATCTGCGGCACCAGGCTGGCCGCGTAGCTCAGCGTATGCGACAGCACGCGCCAAGCGTAGCACCCGCCCTTGTCGGGATGCTCCACCAGGGCCCGCAGCCCACCCTTCCTCGCCGCCTCGACACTCTCCAGCTTCGCCTTCACCGCGGGACGGTACTCGCCGCTCGAGAGGTCCTTGGCCTCCTTGACGCGCTGCGCGCCGTCGCGCTTGAGGCGGTAGAAGCCGCCCTTGCCCTTGCGCCCGGTGTAACCGGTGGCAATCATCTCTCGGATGATCTGCGGCACGGCGCTGAAGTCGCGGAACGGATCGTCGGCGGGCAGATTCTGCTCCATGCTCTCGAGCACATGCGGCATCAGATCGATGCCGACCAGATCGGACAGGCCGAACACCCCGGTCTTCGGCGCACCCATCGGCCGCCCCGCAACGGCGTCGGCCTCCTCTACCGTGAGTCCCGCCTTGATGGCCTCGAGCACCGCGCACTGGATCCAGTACACGCCGATGCGGTTGCCGATGAAACCGGGCGTGTCCTTGCATTCGACCACACCCTTGCCGAGGCGCTCGTCGCAAAACGAACGCACCGCGGCTACGGCATCGGCGCGCACCGGCTCGACCGCCACGATCTCCAGCAGGCGCATGTAACGCGGTGGATTGAAGAAGTGCGTGACAAGGAAGTGCTCGCGGAAAGCATCGGGCAGCCCCGTGGTGAGCCGTGCGATGGGTATGGTCGAGGTGTTCGATGACACGATGGATCCCGGTTTGCGCACGGCATCGATGCGCCGGTACAGCGCCTGCTTGACCTCCAACTGCTCGACCACCGCTTCGATGATCCAGTCACACTCGGCCAGGCGCTGCAGATGGTCTTCGATGTTGCCGGTTCGCACGCGGCGCGCATTTCTCTTGTGCATGAAGGCTGCCGGCTGACTCTTCAGCAGACGTGCCACCGCGCTGCCGGCGATGATGTCCCGGTCCTCGGCAGCGTCCGGAACGATATCGAGAAGATGCACCGACGCGCCCGCGTTGGCGAGATGCGCGGCGATGCCGGCCCCCATGACCCCCGCCCCGATCACACCCACTGTGGTGATTTCCATTCAGGCCGCCTCCAGCACGGTTGCGATCCCCTGCCCGCCGCCGATGCATTGCGTGGCCAGCGCATAACGCTTGCCTTCGCGCTTGAGCAGCGCCGCAGCCTTGCCGGTGATGCGCGCACCCGTCGCGCCCAGCGGATGACCCAGCGCGATGGCGCCACCGTCGAGGTTGACACGCTCCTCGCCGAGTTGCAGGTCGCGAATGCACGCGATGGCCTGGGCGGCGAAGGCCTCGTTCAACTCCACGATATCGATATCGCCGGTGCTCAATCCCGCGCGCTCGAGCGCCTTGCGCGTGGCAGCCACGGGTCCGATACCCATGATGTCCGGCTCACATCCGGCGACCGCGATGCTCTTGATGCGCGCGAGCGGCGCGAGCCCCCTGCCCTCGGCATAACCCTGCGTGCACACGAGCACCGCCGATGCGCCATCGGTCAGTGGCGACGAGGTCCCCGCGGTCACCGTGCCACCCTGCATGAACGCCGGCTTCAGATCGGCGAGCGCCGCCTCGCTGGTGTCCGGGCGAATGCATCCGTCACTATCGATGGTGCGCGTCCCGTCGACTATCCCCACGATCTCGTCGCTCAACCGGCCGCCTGCCCTGGCGGCGGCCGCCTTGCGGTGACTGGTGACGGCGAAGGCGTCCTGCTCTTCTCGCGAGATCCCGTATTTCTCGGCCACCCGCTCGGCGGTCTCGCCCATGCCCATGTAGGCCGCGGGTAGCGATTCGAACAATCCGGGGTGCGGGAGGGGGTTGAAGCCCAGGACCGGCACCCGCGTCATCGACTCGACACCCGCGCAGATGAAGGCCTCTCCCGCATTCATCCGGATGGCACCGGCCGCACTGTGGATCGCCTGCATGGACGAGCCGCAGAAGCGGTTCACCGTCATTCCGGCGACGCTTTTCGGTACCTCGGCGAGGAAACCGATGAGCCGCGCCACGTTGAGCCCTTGCTCACCCTCCGGAAATGCGCAGCCGACAATGAGATCTTCGACCTCGTGCATGTCGATCCCGGTCCTTTCCACCAGTGCTTTCACAACCTGCGCGGCAAGCTCGTCGGGGCGCAGCCGCTTGAGCTCACCCTTGTGCGCGAAACTCTGCGGTGACCTCACGTATCCAGCAATGACCACGTCATTCATTCAAGGCATTCCTCGCGTTCGTTGATTTTCTCACGCGGTATCGCGCGTAACCCTTTTTCCCGCAAGCGCATGGGAGACCTGGGCGGCAATCTCTTCGAGCTCCGCCAGGGTCTTTTCGAGCGCCGCTTCCTGTTGGCGCAGCATCTGCATGCGCCTTTGTACCTTTCGGTCGAGCAGTATCAATTGTTCGGTCTGGTCGATCTCCATGCTGTAGAGGGACAGATATTCCTTGATGTCGGCGAGTGAGAAACCGAGGCGCTTGCCGCGCAGTATGAGCTGCAGCCGACCTCGATCCCGGCGCGTGTAGACGCGCCGCACACCGGCCCGACCCGGCGCAAGAAGCCCCTTGGCTTCATAGAAGCGCAAGGCGCGAGCGGTGATGCCGAACTCCTCGGCAAGCTCACTGCCGGAGAAAAACTTGTCCACGGTAGGGTCCCGAGCAATTGCCATGACCATAAGGTTGGCAACTAGTTTATAACGTAATGAAAGGAACGTATACGTCAAGAAGCGCTCTGTTCGTAGGCAGGGCAAATGGCGCTGCTCCGTGCTCTTGGTTAGGATGTCATGATGTGTGGCCGTTATGCGCTCCGGTCGTCGGTGCCCGAGATGGCGCGCCTGCTGGGCGTCGCGCTGGAGGACGTCCCGGATGACGTGCTCGATTTCACCCCCAGCTACAACATCGCGCCTGGACGACCGCTGCCCGTGTGCCGCGTGTCACCGAACGGCTCGCGCACCCTCGAACGCTTGCGCTGGGGGCTTATTCCGCACTGGTCCAAGGATGGGTCGGGGAGGCTGCGCACCATCAACGCGCGGGCCGAGACCGTAGCGACACGCCCCGCCTATCGCCGTCCCGTGCGCCGCCAGCGGTGCCTGGTGCCGGCCGACGGGTTCTACGAGTGGCGCCAGCGCGGCGGCGCCAGGCAGCCGTTCCTCATTCGCATGGCGACCGGCAGCCCGTTTGCATTTGCCGGCCTGTGGGACCGATGGTGCGACACGCACGGTGAGGCCATCGACTCCTACACCATCGTGACCACGACGGCCAACGCTGCACTCGGCCGTATCCACCCGCGGATGCCGGTCATCGTGCATCCAGACGACCATGCGCTGTGGCTCGACACGCGCGTGACGCGTCCGGAACAGATCGAACGCGTGATGCGGCCCTATGAGGCCGAGACGCTGTGTGCGGTGCCGGTGAGCACCTTCGTCAACAAGCCACGCAACGACGACGTACGCTGCTGGACGCCGCTGTCGGAAAATCACGGGACGGTATCCTGATCTTGCCTTGGAAAACACGAGACGGGCAGAGTTCCAGCGTGAGAAACCACTATGCCGTCCCTTTCGCGGCCCTCAGACCCTGCCTTCCAGCACCCAATGCGCGACGGCGATGACGCCGAGCGACAGCGTGCCGGCGGCGAGATACACAAACACCCGCAGGCGATGCCCGTTGCCTTCGCGGGACAGCTTGCCGACCGATACCAGCGCGAACAACCAGGCGCCGGGGGCATCGAAGTCGTGCACCATCTTACGCCAGTGATAGGCCGCCAGAATCAACGTGAGCACGGCGTGGAAGGCGGCGAATCCATACAGAATGCCCAGTTTGCTCATCGATCCCTCCGGCAACAGCGCCGGTGTACACGGCCGAATTTGTCATTCTAACCCGTTCGGGTACCGCTCCCCCGCGCGCGCCGCCGCTGCCGAGCGTACTCGATGAGCCCCTGCGTGGAGGCATCATGCGCGGAGGGCGATTGCTCGCCTTGCAGATCGCGCAGTATCACGCTCGCAAGCTGCTTGCCAAGCTCTACCCCCCATTGATCGAAGGGATTGATCCCCCAGCACACGCTTTGCACGTAGACCTTGTGCTCATACAGCGCCACCAGGGCGCCCAGGATGCGCGGTGTGAGGCGCTCGTACACAATCGTGTTGGTCGGCTGGTTACCCTTGCTGCAGCGCTGCGGGTCGGCGCCATCGCGAGCCTCGGAACGTTGCGCGCCATCAGCGCCCCCGGTTCCCGCCTGTGATGATGAGCCGCCGCGCATCAGCGCCTCGGACTGGGCCAGCGCGTTGGCCAGGCATGCCGCTTCATGGCCCGGCAGGGGATACTGGCTGCCGAGCGCCACGATCATGTCGGCGCTGATCGGGCTCGTACCCTGGTGCAGGAGCTGATAGAAGGCGTGCTGCGCATTGTTTCCGAGACCTCCCCAGACAATGGGGCAGGTATCGTAGTCGAGCGGCTCCCCGCTGCGTGAGACATGCTTCCCGTTGCTTTCCATCTCGAGTTGCTGCAGGTAGGCGGGCAACCGCTCGAGCGCCTGATCGTATGGCAGCACCACGTGGTTGCCGACACCGAGGAAATTCCTGTACCACACGCCCAGCAGCCCTAGGACAACAGGCAGGTTGTGCGCCGCACCCGTGTGGCGGAAGTGCTCGTCCATCTCGGCGGCACCAGCCAGAAACGCCTCGAAGCGCTCCATGCCCAGCACGATGACGAGCGACAGGCCGATTGCCGACCACACGGAATAGCGCCCACCCACCCACTCCCAGAACGGGAACATGTTGCGGGTGTCAATGCCGAAGCGGCGCACCCGCTCGGTGGCGGTGGATACCGCGACGAAATGATTGGCGACGGCCTGCTCGCTGCCATGGTGGTCGATCAGCCATGCACGCGCGCTTTTGGCGTTCATCAGGGTTTCCTGGGTGGAGAAGGTCTTGGATGCCACGATGAACAGGGTCGTCTCGGGATCCACCGCTTGCAGCACCCGAACGAGCGCACCTGAATCGATGTTGGAGACGAAAAATGCGCGCAGATCGGGGTGCTGATAAGGGGCGAGCGCGTGCATCGCCATGGCTGGGCCGAGGTCGGAGCCACCAATGCCGATGTTGACCACCGCCTCGATGCGCCTGCCGCCAAACCCACGCCAGCGCCCGCTCCGGACCTCGCCGGCGAACGCACGCATACGCTCGCGCACCACGCGCACCTCGGGCATCACGTCCCACTGCGCCGAGGGAAAAGGTTCCTCTCCGGCGTAGCGCAACGCCATGTGCAGCGCGGGGCGCTTCTCGGTCGTGTTGACGGCGCGGCCACCGAAGAGGTCCGCTATGGCTGCGTTGAGACCCGCCTCCTCGCCAAGCGCGAAGAGGGCCTGCAGGGTCTCGTCGGTGATGCGGTTCTTCGAGTAATCCACCAACAACCCGCAGGCTGAAGCCGAGAAGCGCTGAAAGCGCCCGGCGTCGCGTGCAAACAGGTCGCGCATGTGCACGCCACGCATCGACTCGGCGTGGGC
>CAZSDY010000142.1:0-9817 GCA_964605765.1 uncultured Ectothiorhodospiraceae bacterium
GCATCCTCGAGGCGATCGACATGGACAGCTACCGGGTGGAGAAGCAGGCGGCGGTGAAGATCCTGCTCCCCGACGCGGACGCGGAGATCGAGCCGGTGCCGACCAGCGGCGGCGGCCACAAGCCCGAGCCCGAACTTGACCGGCTCTCGAACATCCTGAAGACCTTCAACGACCAGTTCGGGAACATCCCGTGGAGTGACGCCGACCGCGTGCACAAGCTGATCACCGAGGATATCCCGAGCCGCGTCGCGGCGGACGCGGCGTATCGGAACGCCCGCCAGAACTCGGACAAGCAGAACGCCCGCATCGAGCACGACAAGGCGCTCAAGCGCGTGATGACCGCCGTGCTCCAGGACGACACGGAGCTGTTCCGGCAGTTCGTGGACAACGAGGGCTTCCGGCGCTGGCTGACGGACACGGTGTTCGGGCTGACCTACGCGACGCCGGAGGCGGGAGGCCTAAAAAGCCGATGAAGCTGACGGTCGTCTGCGGCGCCCGCAGCTTATCGGCAAGGCGTTATGTGATTCACCGCGCTGTGTGCGCTGAGCTTGACGGTCGTACCAGGAGTGGCACAGCGGCCAGATGAACGAGCCGATGTCGGCTCATCCGAAGCTGACCCGGGAAGCTATTCAAGCGGCCCTGGCCTTTGCCGCGAGCGCGCGGAAGGCCGACGTGGTCTATCCGACCCAATCGGCTGATGTTTGCAGATGAGCCTGTCGATGTCGCCGTGGCGGGTGCCGATATCACCGAGGAAGGAGACCTCGGCACCGTCGTCGGTGCCGTAGGCCACGGCGATGGATTCCTTGTGCACGTCGAGTCCCACGTACAGAATTGACGGATTGCTGATACGCTTGTTCATGGCTGATCTGGGGCTTCAACTGATGGATAGAACCTCATCAGGTGGCGATTCGGTCTGCTTGTTGATTTCGCCGTCTGACCACCGTCTCCCGGTAAAACACGAACAAGCCGCTGCCGGCGATGAGCCCCATCCCCAGCAGCGCCTGAGCGTCGGGGAAGTCGCCGAACATGATCACACCCCAGAGCATGGCGAAGAGCAGCGCCGTGTACTCGAAAGGCGCGATGACGGTCGCCTCGGCAACGCGATAAGCCTGGGTCATCAGGTACGCAGCCACCGCGCTCATCATACCGACCACGATCAAGACCGCGCTGTCGCGCGCATCAGGCATCACCCAGGCACGCAGCAGGAATTGCACGCTGGCGTTGTCGCTGGTCGCCAGGTGCCCGTCGCCGGCGGCCAGCCACATGATTGTGCCGATGCCGATAAACGTGACGTGCACAGAAAAAGCCATCACTGACGCCTTGTCGGTGGCGCCGAGCCGGCGGGTAATCATCTGCATGCAAGCGTAGCTCAGGGCAGCCACCATCGGCAGGAGCACGACCGGGCGCAGTGATTCGGTGCCCGGGCGCAGCATCACGATGACGCCAATCAGACCCGCGACCACCGCGCCCCATCGCCTCGGGCCCACCTGTTCACCCAGGAAGATCTTGGACAACACGGTGATAAACAACGGCGCAACAAAGAATATCGCCATGGCGTCGGCGAGCGCCATCACCGCCAAGGCCGCGAAGTAGCAGGAGTTTGCGATGACGAGCAGCAGACCGCGGGCGAGATGCAGTCCCGGGTGCGCCGTGCGCAGTATCCGCAACCCGCCCTCGAGCTGAACCACCACGAGCATGATGAGCGCGGCGATGGTTGCGCGTACCAAAACGATCTCGTGCAGGGGGTAGTCGCCGCTCAACCACTTGATGGTGGCGTCCTGGATGGAAAAGAACATCGTGGCGCCCAGGATGCAGGCAATTCCGTGCATGTGGGGGCTTCTCATGGGGAGCGAAAATAGAGGGCGCGGATCGGGCCGTCAAATCTGGCCAATGGGAAGTTCAAGAGAGCAAGCAGCCGGGCCGGGACTCGGCAGCGTGGGCCCCTCGGCTGAGAACACGATTCACGACGCCGATGCCACAGTACCCCATCGCAGCTGCAACCTGCCGAAGCAAGTCGAAAGCCCACGCGTATACTGCCCGTGGATTGCCGAACGACCACCCATGTGCCGGACGCCATGGACAATAACGCCCTTGGCTCACTGGCTGGAGGAAGACACGATGTCCGATCTCACCCTTGTTCGCGGGCGCTGGGTGATCACCGGCGACGGCGCGGCGTGCGCCACGATCACCGGCGGTGCGGTGCTCGTCGACGGTGATCGCATCCGCGCTGTGGGCGACGCCGCGGCGCTGCTCGACGAGCACCCGCAGGCCACCGTGCTCGGCGGCGACGACGTCGCGGTGCTGCCGGGCCTCGTCAATGCCCACCATCACACCCATGGCGCCTCGACCGTGCAACACGGCATCGCCGATGCGTTGCTCGAGCCCTGGATCCTGTCCTTCGCCTGCATCCGTCGATCCGATGTCTATCTCGATACGCTGCTCGGTGCCGCGCGGCAGCTGAAAAGCGGTGTGACGACGGTCGTCGATGTGCACAGCGCCGGTGGCAACGCCACGGCGTACGCCGATGCCCTGCGGCGCAAGCTGCGCGCCTACGCCGAGTCGGGGCTGCGCGTCGCGCTCGCCGCGGGTGTTCGCACGCAGAGCTTCCTGGTCCACGGCAGCGGCGAGGACCGGAAATTCCTCGACAGCCTGCCACCGGAACTCGGCGCGCGCGCACGACAACTCCTGCCCGCGGCGCGGATGAGCGACGACGAGTATCTGGACCTCGTCGAGGCGGCCGCGCGCGACTACGCCGACCATGCGTGTGTCGATGTGTGGTTCGGGCCACCGGGGCCGCAGTGGGTGTCCGATACCCTCATGCAACGCATCGCCGAGCGTGCGCAAGCGCTTGACACCGGTATACAGACGCACTGCAACGAGTCGATCTACGAGATGATGCACGCGCCGCGCGAGCACGGAAAATCGAGCATTGCCCACCTTCTGGATCTGCGGGTGCTGGGTCCGCGTTTTTCCCTCGCGCACGGCGTGTGGCTCAGCGAGCGCGAAATCGCACTGCTCGCCGAAACAGGGGCTGCGGTGAGCCACAACCCGAGCTCCAACCTGCGCCTTCGCGCCGGCATCGCACCCCTTAACGCGCTTCTCGGCGCCGGGGTCACGACCGGGCTCGGCATGGACGGCACGACGCTCAACGAGGATGAGGACATGTTCACCGAAATGCGCCTCGCCATGCGGCTGCACCGAACGCCGATGCTCGGTACGCCCGCGCCCACCCCTGCGCAGGTGCTCGGCATGGCCAGCGCCGGGGGCGCAAAGTTGATGCGTAAGGGTCACCTGCTGGGGCGGCTCGCCCCGGGCTTCAAGGCCGACGTCGTGCTCGTCGATCTCCAGCGCATCACCTGGCCGTGGGTCGCACCGGAGACGGACCCGGCCGAGCTCGTGCTGATGCGCGCCCGCGCGGATGACGTGCGCACCGTGCTGGTTGACGGGCGGGTCGTGCTCGACGAAGGATTGCCCACACGTTTTGACCTGAACGCGGCGGCAAGAGAACTCGCCCGCGCGCTCGACGCGAGCGGCTATCCCCGCGAGGCGGCGCGCCTGGTCGGCGAGCTCACCCCGCACATGGAAACGTGGTACGAGCGCTGGAAGGTACCGCCGCTCGAGCCCTGGATCCGCTACAACTCACGGGGCTGATCGGCCTGCCACGCGCGAAGCACGGCGTCGAGCTCGTCGATGCTCGCCACCTGCGCATCGGGCGGCGTGCTGCCTTGCCAGGACAGGCCCCGGTTGTTGACCCACACGGTGCGCATGCCGGCCCCCGCGGCTCCCGCGACGTCGGTCACCGGGTCGTCGCCGACGTGCACTGCCTCGTGTGCCGCCGCGCCCGAGAGCGCCAGCGCATGCCGGAAGATGGCCGGATCGGGTTTCAGCGCGCCGGCCACCGCGGCGGTGACAACGAAATCGAAATGATGCCCGATGCCGATCCGGTACACGCACGCGTTGCCGTTCGTGATGGCACCGAGGCGGTAGCGCGCACGCAGGCGTTCGAGCACCGCCGGGACGCAATCGAACAGCTCAACCTCGTTGCGAGCGCGCCAGAACACGGCGAAGCCGTCCTCGACAAAGCCCTCGCCACAGCCCCAGGTCTCGCCGAGATCGGCAAGCCAGCGCTTTCGAAGCCACGTGAAGTCATGGCGCAGCTCGGGAAAGCGTGCGAAGAACTCGCGGCGCTGCGCGACGAGCCCCTCGCAGGTGTAATGCCGGGTGATGGCGCGATGACGCTTCGCGAGCCAGGCGTAAAAGGTCGCCTCGGCCGCCTGCAGAACGGGCGGGCAGTCCCACAGCGTGTCGTCCAGATCGAGCGTGACGCACTTAATCCGCATTCCTCACCAAGATTTCGAGCGCCGGTGCGCATGAAGCGAAATTACACGGCGTGCGGTACGGATAATCTCCAATGTCCTTCCTCTGCTACCGCTTGACGGCCCTTTTCAGTGCGAACGGCCGGCGTGGAAGCTGTCGATGTGCCGGAACATCTCGTCGATCCGTGCCTCGTCCGTGTGCGGGTTGAGCAACACGGCCCGCAGCCAGCACGCGCCGCGATACTCTGGAACCGAGACAAAGACATTGCATTGCGCGAGCAGGTGACGGGCCAGCGCCGTGTTCCACGCGTCCCGGCGCGCGGGTGATACGCCGTCGGGCGTGCCCCTGAAACACACGATATTCGTGTCGCACGCGCCCGCTCTATGCAGGAACGCCCGCTCGTCTACCCGCCGCGCGAGGTGTGCGGCGAGCGCCATGCCGCGATCGATGAGCGCCGCGCAGCCGCTCGCACCGAGATGCAGCAGCGTAAGCCATAGCTTCAATACCTCCGTTGCGCGGGTGCCCTGCACGCCCAGCTCACCGAGATTCGGCATCGCGTCGGCGCGCGACATGTACGGCGCCGCGATGCGGAAATGGCGCTCGAGCTGCGTGGGATCGCGAAACAAGCACATCGCCGAGGTGCGCGCCACGTACAACCACTTCTGCGGATTGAAGGTGACGGAATCGGCCAGATCGATGCCCGCCAGACGGCCGCGGTGGCGCCCGGACAGCACCAGCGCGCCGCCGTAGGCGGCATCCACGTGCAGCCACAGCGCGTGAGACCGGGCGATCTCGGCGATGGCGGGCAAGGGGTCGATGCTGCCCGTGGTCGTGGTGCCGGCGGTGGCGACCACGCAGAACGCCTTCCCCGCGCCGGATTCGATCCGTGCGAGCGCATCGGCGAGCGCATCGGCGCGCATTCGACCCTCGGCGTCGGTGGCGACGCGGATCACCCCTTGCGTGCCGAGCCCCAGCAGCATGGCCGCCTTTTGAACCGACGTGTGTGCCGCCTCGGAAGCGAGCACCAACGGTTGCACGCCGAGCTGCCACAGGCCACCCTCGTGCACCGGGAAAGCCGCGTTTCGCGCCACCGCGATGGCGTGCAGGTTGGCGAGCGTGCCGCCGCTTGCCATGACCCCCGCCGCGGCCTCCCCCAGACCGAAGCGCTGCGCCAGCTCCCGAGTCAGCGAGAGTTCCAACGCGGTGAGTGCCGGTGACATCTCGACGCTCAGCATGTTGTTGTTGATCGCCGAAGCAGCGAGCGCACCGGCAATGGAGGCGTTCGCCGGCATCGGATCCATGTGTCCCATGTAGCCGGGATGCGCCTGGTTCATGCTCGAGCGCATGATGCGCTCCATGGCATCGAGCAACTCGTCGGGCGATGCACCGCGCTCGGGGATCGCCGCGGCCTGCGGGGGCGGCGCACCACCGGGCATTGGCGGGCGCGTCGCGGCGCTGCCGAGATGGCGCATCACGCGCGCCAGGGCAGCGCCGAGGAACGCATCGGCGGCCGCCTGGTTGGCGCCGTCGGGCGCTGTGAAAGCCGCACGATCCAGGGTACTGAGCGTCAAGCCGTTTCCTCCCGCTGCCAGTGTGTGGATTTCAGGGTATCACCGCGAGCCTAGTCTATAGCGATGCAGAACTCTCGGGTCGGATCCGCCCCACCACCCGTAGGACCGGGATTCATCCCGCGAACCTTCCAGGGCTTCAAATGCCCTGCCCGCCGTGTTCGCGGGTGCAAGTCTCCTCCTACGAGATTGTTTCTCGGCGTATGTAGGGGCGACTATTCGCCCATATCGTTCGACGCGCTGGAGCAAGGCGAATGACCACCCCCACTGGAGGTGAGGCGCCCGCGGCTCATGCCAGGCGTTTCGCCATGCTGATGCGAGGCTCGATGCTGTAGCCGAGCGTGCTATAGAACGCCACCACCGCCTCGTTGCCGGCGCGCACCTGAAGGTTGAGCTTGTGACAACCGAGCGCCGCCAGGTCGGACTCCACGCGCCGCATGAGCGCCGCGCCGATGCCGCGCCGGCGCCTTTCGGGTTGCACGCACAGCAGGTACACCCAGCCACGGTGCCCGTCGAAACCCGCCATGGCGGTACCCACGATCGTTCCTTCCTGCGTCGCGACCAGGAACAACTCGCGCTGCACTCCGAGCTTGCGCTCGATGTCTTGACGCGGGACGTTCCATGCCGGTGCATCGGGGAAGACCCGCCGCCACAAGCTCACCACCGCACGCTCGTCGGCCTCGCGGTAAGGCCGGATCTCGATGCCGGCCGCGTTCGATTCCGCGCCGTTCACCGGACTACCCACGGTCTTGTTGCCGGATAGAAGCCGTTGTCCTCGAGCCAGTCCATGTCGGGACCGTCCCATCCCGAGTGCTGGAAGCTCACCCGGCCCTGCGCGTCAAACAGCACGCCCTCTTCGATGAGCAGGGCGCGCTGGCGGCTGTCGGGGCCACCGCTCGCGCGCGCGCTGATCTTTCCCTGGCGATTGATGACCCGTTGCCAGGGCACGTCGCCGGTGCGAAGCGCCGCCATCGCGTAGCCCACCGTGCGTGGGCCGGTGCTGCCGACGATGGCCGCGATCTGCCCGTAGGTCGCCACCTTGCCCGCGGGGATCTGGCGCACCACGCTATAGATGCGCTCGTAGAGCGGCACGCGTTCGCGCCGCGCCTCAGTTTCCGCTGCGCGCCGCATCGGCGTGCTCCAGCGTGTCGAGGTCGGCGCGAAGCCGCGCGAGGCGCCTGGCGATCATTTCCTGCTCCCTGCGGTTGAGGCGCAGGACCTGCTGCGCTTGTTCCAGGCCGGCCTCGACCGCTGCCGAGTGCCCGCCCGCGCGCTCCAGGCGATCGGCGTAGCGCCGCCGCTGATGCGCGAGCTCGGCGTCGCCCGCGTCGAGCTGGGGCACGAAGCCCTCGAGCCGCGCGATCTCGCGGCGCAGGGCAGTTACCGCGTCGGACGGGTCACTCACCATCCGCACCGAAATGGCGCATCAGCATGTGCTCGTCCAAAAAATGATGACAGATCTCCTCGTCGCCTTCCGCGAGCACCGGGACCTTGAAGCCGTAGCGCCGCTCGAGCACCTCGTCGCTCTCGATGTCGACGAGGTCGAGCTGGAATCCGAGCCGCGCCGGCCAGGGCTCGAGCGCCACGCGCATCTCCTCGCAGAGCGGACAGTCGCGCCGCCCGTAGAGGACCAGGCGCCGTGGCGTGGCGTCGCCGTGTGCCGGAGGGGTGCCGGCCGGGTCGAACCACTCGCCGACCTTGGTGCGTGCGCGCTCCTCGATCTCCGGCGTGATGCAGGCGGCAACGGTGGCCAGCGCCGCGACCAGGACACCCAGATCGTCGGCATAACCGACGGCCGGCGTGAAGTCGGGAATAGCGTCCAGGATGTTGATGAAGTAACCGAGTGCGCCATAGATGACGGTCTTGGCCCACAGGGGTGTCGCCGGAGCCTGCGCCGCGTAGAACAGCTGCAGCGCCTTCTCGACGACATCGCGCCCCGCGCTCCTCGCGTAGCCGAGCACCTTGTCCCAGAATCCGGTCTCCGAGTAATCCTTGCCGTAGCCCTCAGGCGGGTTCGTCATCATCACCATGCTCCAGGGCGCGGGGCGCGGGGCGCGGGGGCCGGGGCGAGGCCGGCACGTGGCCGATGAGTTGCACCGCGATGAGCGACAAGAGACAGTATCCGGCGAAAAAATACAAGCCGGGCCCAAGCCACGAGTCGGAGAACTCGTCCGACCCGGAGATGAAGAACGACAGCAGGATGGCCACCACCAGCACGTCGGCCATCGACCATTTGCCGATGGCGCCGAGCAGCGCCAGGTACCTGTGGCGCAGCGCCGCGCGCGAGGTGCTTATCGCCATGAAGGTGAAGACCAGCTTGACGAGCGGCGTCACCACGCTGAACGTGAACAGCACCGCGGCAATGAACACATTGCCGCTGCCGACGAGTTCCACGACGGTGGTGATGATGCCCTTGGACTCGTAGCGGAACACGACCTTGCCGAGCACTGCCACGTCGGTGTAGGCCACCAGGCTCAGGATCGGCGCGAGCAGGCCGACCACGAGATAGATGAGCGACACGCCGAGCAGATGGCCCATGAATCCAGGGGTCAGGCGAGCCTGCCCACGGCGCCACGGCGCCAGCACGAAGGCGAGAAACGCGCCGGTCGCGCCAAACAGCGCCCACGCGCCCATGTCCGCATAACGCTCGTGTTTCTCGGCCGCATGCAGGATCTGCTCGACCTCGCGGCCGCCCTGCGTGCCACCCTTGTACAAACCAAGGCTCAGCAGCTCGAGCAAGCTCTTCAGCTTGGCGTCGGCCCTGCTCGCGGGGCTGAAGTGCTGGTAGAGCAACCCGTAGTCGGCCGCGGCCGACCCCGCATTGACCACGATGAACGCCGCGAGCAGCGCACATAGCAGATAGGCAGCGGGGCAGATCGATCGTCTCAACACGGGCGTACGCGGCAAGAGTTGCAGCATAGGATAATATCCCAACACCGTGCCGATACAATCGCGCCTCGCTGGCGGCGCGGCCCGCGTGCCGCGCCGGCGCTGCGCCTCCGCGTCAATCGGCGCTCCCACAACCACCGGGAACAAGCACAGTGTCTCTTTATCTCGTGCGCCACGGGGAAACCGACTGGAACCGCGAAAAGCGCTTCCAGTCGCGATCCGACATACCGCTCAATGCCGCCGGCCGCGCGCAGGCACGGCGCATCGCCGCCTGCTTCTCGCAACGAGGCATCGTCTTCCGTTGCGCGCGATCGAGCCCGCTCGGCCGTGCCGCGGAGACGGCACGTATCGTGCTGCACGACACCGCGACGCCGCTCGTGAGCGACGAGCGCCTCATCGAGATAGCGCTGGGCGACTTCGAGGGATGCCTGGAAAGCGATCTGCAACGCACGCTGGGCACCGTCTTCGATGAGTGGCGCCGCCTCAACTTCACGCGCGGCGCGCCGCACGGTGAGACGGTGCACGAGGCCATCGACCGCGCCGCGGCCGTGCTCGGCGAGATCGGCGAGGCGAGCCGCCATGGCGATGTGCTGATCGTCGCCCATCAAGGCATCAACATGGCAATGATGGCGGCCATATCGGGGTGCAGTGCCGCCGAGGATCTCGCCGGCTTCAAGCAGCGCAACGACCAGGTAGAGGTATGGGACACCGCAACGTGCCGTCGCGTCACGCGCCTCGAGGTGTGAATCAAGGGGACACTCATAATTTAATAACTTAGCTATTCGCTAAGTTATTAAATTATGAGTGTCCCCAATTTCCGTGCCAATTTCCGTGAACACGGCGGGCTGGGCGATTTTCAAGGGGTCAGATCCCTTGAACAATGATTCTTCGGACCCATGCAAGCATTCAACAAGCGTTCAAGAGATCTGACCCCTTGAAAATCACTTGAAAATCACGGCTCGGGAAGTATTCCCCTTGCCATATTGTTTTTTTCTCCACGCCCTGTAAGTTGCCGTCTCAGGAGCCAAGGGGCGGGGCGTGCG
>CAZSDY010000143.1:0-9745 GCA_964605765.1 uncultured Ectothiorhodospiraceae bacterium
CTGGGCCCGAACTTCGACCACCGGGTCAGGTCATGCGTCCGTTCGGCGGGTGCGCCGCCCGGACGCATGACCTCTCCTAGCGTGCGCGCGTCTTGCGCAGTCGCTGGATGGCCTGAAGCTGCGCCGCCGCCTGTGCGAGCTCCGCGCGGGCCTGCGCCTCGTCGATGTGTGCCTGGCGGTCCGCGAGCATGCGTTCCGCGTCCTGCTTGGCTTCGAGCGCGGCCGCCTCGTCCAGATCGTCGGCCCGCACACCGGTATCGGAAAGCACGGTTACGACATGCGGCTGGATCTCGAGTATGCCGCCGGAGACGTAGAACGACTCCTCTTCCCCACCCGGGAGCTTGGCGCGCACCTCGCCGGGCTTGAGGCGCGTCACCAGCGGACTGTGGCGGGGCATGATACCGAGCTCACCCATGACGCCTGGCGCGACGACCATCTCGCAATCACCGGCAAACAACTCGCGTTCGGCGCTCACGACCTCGAGTCTTATGGTGGAAGCCATCGTGGTGCCTATCCTGTCATCCCGTCCTGCACGTCCATCAGACCGTCTTCGCCTTCTCCGCCACCTCGTCCAGGCTACCGACCATGTAGAACGCCTGCTCCGGATACTCGTCCATCTCGCCGTTCGCGATTGACTTGAAGCTCGCGATGCTTTCCTTCAGGGGCACGTACTTTCCGGCTGCGTTGGTGAAGGTCTCGGCGACGAAGAACGGCTGCGACAGGAAGCGCTGGATCTTTCTCGCCCGGGAGACGGCCAGCTTGTCCTCGTCCGACAGCTCGTCCATGCCCAGAATCGCGATGATGTCACGAAGCTCCTTGTAACGCTGCAACAAGCCCTGCACCTGGCGCGCGACGTCGTAGTGCTCCTGCCCGACGACCAGCGGGTCGAGCTGGCGGCTGGTGGAATCGAGCGGATCGACCGCAGGATAGATACCGAGCTCCGCGATCTGGCGAGACAACACCAGCGTGGCATCCAGGTGCGCGAACGTGGTCGCCGGCGATGGATCCGTGAGATCGTCGGCAGGGACATACACCGCCTGGATCGACGTGATGGACCCCGTCTTGGTCGAGGTGATGCGCTCCTGGAGAATGCCCATCTCCTCGGCCAGTGTCGGCTGGTAGCCGACCGCCGAGGGCATGCGCCCGAGCAGCGCTGAGCATTCGGTGCCGGCCAGCGTGTAACGATAGATGTTATCGACGAACAGCAGCACGTCGCTGCCCTCTTCACGGAAGTACTCGGCCATCGTGAGGCCGGTTAACCCGACGCGCAGGCGGTTGCCCGGCGGCTCGTTCATCTGGCCGTATACGAGCGCGACCTTGTCGATGACCCCTGAATCGGTCATCTCGTGATAGAAGTCGTTGCCTTCACGGGTGCGCTCGCCGACACCGGCGAACACCGAAGACCCGCTGTGCTCGGTGGCGACGTTGCGGATGAGCTCCATCAGGCACACGGTCTTGCCCACGCCGGCGCCACCGAAAAGCCCGATCTTGCCGCCCTTGTTGAAGGGGCAGATGAGGTCGATCACCTTGATGCCCGTCTCCAGGATCTCGACGGCGGCGGCCTGGTCGGTGTAGGACGGCGCCTTGCGGTGGATCGCCCAGTGTTCCTCCGCGTCCACGTCGCCCTTGCCGTCTACCGGTTTGCCGAGCACGTCCATGATGCGCCCCAGCGTCTTGGCGCCGACCGGTACGGAGATGGGGGCACCGGTGTTGTCCACGCCCACACCGCGGGTCAACCCCTCGGTCGAACCCATGGCGATAGTGCGCACGACGCCGTCGCCTATCTGCTGCTGCACTTCCAGCGTCAATCCATTTTCGACCTCGAGCGCATCGTGCACCTTCGGTACCGCATCACGCGGGAACTCGACATCCACCACCGCGCCGATGATCTCGACAATATTCCCCGACCCCATGTGCTTGTCCTCTGAATGCTAGATGGCAGCCGCGCCGCCGACGATTTCCGAGAGTTCCTGGGTGATGGCCGCCTGCCGCGCCTTGTTGTAGGCGAGCTGCAGCTCGTCGATAAGCGTCCCGGCGTTCTCCGATGCCGACTTCATGGCCACCATTCTCGCTGCCATCTCGGAAGCGATGTTCTCGATCACGGACTGGTACACCAGTGACTCTATGTAACGCGTGAGCACGTGGTCCAGCACCGCCTTGGCGTCGGGCTCGTAGATGTAATCCCAGTAACGCTCGAGCTGCGGCGCCGTATCCGGCTCACGCGGCAGGAGTTGCTCTATGACGGCATTCTGCGTCATGGAGTTGACGAACTGGTTCGACACGATGTAGACGCGGTCGATGGTGCTCGCCGTATAGGCGTCGAGCATGACCTTGAGGGTGCCGATCAGGTCGTCGACCGAGGGGACGTCGCCGAGGTGTGTCGCCTGCGCGAGAATGTTGGCGCCGAAGCGACGAAAGAACGCCGCACCCTTGTTACCTATCACGCAGAAGTCCGCCTCGACTTCGCGCTCCCGCCAACGGTCCACATCGGCGACCACGGAACGAAACAAGTTGTTGTTCAAGCCGCCGCAGAGCCCTCGGTCGGTGGACACGATGACGTAACCGACGCGTTTCACGGTGTCCCGCTCGAGCAGGAACGGATGCTTGTACTCGACGTGCGCGGCCGACATGTGGGCTATGACGCGGCGCATTTCCCGCGCGTAGGGCCTCGCGTGGCGCATGCGCTCCTGGGCCTTTCGCATCTTGCTCGCCGCGACCATTTCCATGGCACGCGTGATCTTCTGCGTGTTCTGCACGCTCTTGATCTTCGTGCGTATTTCCTTCCCGCCGGCCATGTCTTTATTGCCTCTGGAGCTCCTACCAGGAATGATTCGCCGTGAAGTCCTCGAGCGCGCTCTTGAGCTGCTGCTCGACCTCGTCACTGAACTCCGGTCTCTCGTCCACGGCGCGCAGGAAGTCGGCATGACTGGCCGCCATGTAGGCCTGCAACGCCACCTCGAAAGCGCCGATCTTTTCGAGCTCCACGTCATCGAGATACCCGCGGTCGACGGCAAACAAGGAGACAGCCTGCTGCGAGACGGTCAAGGGCGAGTACTGCCTCTGCTTGAGGATTTCCATCACGCGCTGCCCGCGCTCGAGCTGGCGCCGCGTGGCCTCGTCCAGATCGGAGGCGAATTGCGCGAACGCGGCAAGTTCGCGGTACTGCGCGAGCGCGAGGCGCACGCCGCCGCCCAGCTTCTTGATGATGGGCGTCTGTGCCGCACCACCCACGCGAGACACCGACAGTCCGGCGTTGATGGCCGGGCGCACGTTTGCGTTGAACAGATCGGTTTCCAGGAAGATCTGGCCATCGGTGATCGAAATCACGTTGGTGGGCACGAATGCCGACACGTCGCCCGCCTGGGTCTCGATGATGGGCAACGCGGTGAGCGATCCGGTTCGGCCCGTTACCTTGCCGCCCGTGATCTCCTCGACATAGTCCGCGTTGATGCGCGAGGCCCGCTCCAACAGCCGCGAGTGCAGGTAGAAAACGTCCCCCGGATAGGCCTCGCGCCCGGGCGGGCGGCGCAGCAGCAGCGACACCTGCCTGTAGGCCCAGGCCTGCTTGGTCAGATCGTCGTAGATGATGAGGGCATCCTCGCCGCGGTCGCGAAAATACTCCCCCATGGTGCATCCCGAGTAGGGCGCGATGTACTGCAACGCCGCCGACTCCGAAGCACTCGCCGCCACCACGATGGTGTGCGCCATGGCGCCGTGCTCTTCGAGCTTTCTCACCACACCGGCGATGGAAGAAGCCTTCTGGCCGATGGCAACGTACACACAGGTGATGGGCCCGTCCTTCTGGTTGATGATGGTGTCGATGGCGAGGGCGGTCTTGCCGGTCTGGCGATCACCGATGATCAGCTCGCGTTGTCCGCGGCCGATGGGCACCATGGAGTCGATGGCCTTGAGCCCGGTTTGCACCGGCTCACTGACCGACTGGCGCGTGATGACGCCCGGTGCGACCTTCTCGATGGGGAAAAAGCCGTCCGACTCGATGGGCCCCTTGCCGTCGATGGGCTCACCCAGGGAATTGACCACCCGCCCGAGCAGCCCGCGGCCGACCGGCACTTCCAGAATGCGCCCCGTGCACTTGACCGTGTCTCCCTCGGATATGTGCGTGTAGTCCCCCATGATGACCGCGCCCACGGAATCACGTTCGAGATTGAGCGCGAGTCCGAAGGTGTTACCGGGAAACTCGATCATCTCGCCCTGCATGACGTCGCTCAGCCCGTGAATGCGGGCAATGCCGTCGGTGAGCGTCACGATCGTTCCCTCGGTGCGCGCCTCCACGCCCACATCGAAGTTTTCGATCCGCTTCTTGATGAGATCGCTGACTTCCGTCGCAGTGAGTGTCATGTCTCGACCCCTGTCGCTTTTTCGCCGGCCCGTTAACGCTAGCCGGTCAATGACTCAATCCCGTAATGAGAACGCCCGCTGGAGCGCTGCGCGCGCTTATCCCAGACTCTGGGCGAGCTGTGTCAGCCGCCCGCGCAGGGATGCGTCGATCATCATGTCTCCCGCGCGAATGATCACCCCGCCGATGATCGTCCTGTCAATCTCGACGGACACGTCGACCTCGCTCTTCAACCGCTCCCTCATGGCAACGGCAATACGCTCCACATGGTCCGCGTCGAGCTCGAAGGCACTGATGACGCGCACTTCGCTCATGCCCGCCTCGCGGGCACGCGCCTCGTTGAAAATCCGC
Source organism: uncultured Ectothiorhodospiraceae bacterium (assembly GCA_964605765.1). Lineage (GTDB taxonomy): Bacteria > Pseudomonadota > Gammaproteobacteria > HK1 > HK1 > CAZSDY01. Next base: position 4,709 of record CAZSDY010000143.1, read on the forward strand.
ACGATCGCCGGCGTCAGTGAAAGTCGCCCGTACTCGACCAGCACGCGCACGAAGTTCCGTGCGGTGTCCGACAGGTGTTCACCCGCCACGTCGAGAATGAGGCCGGCGAGCGCCCGTCTGTCGACCTTGGGGCTGGCGATGACACCCGCCATCAGCCGATCGCGCACGATGAGTTCGATGAGCGCCAGCATCCGCGACCACTCCTCGATCTTGGCTTCCTCGCGGGCCTGCTGAAACGCGGCGATTGCATAGGGTCTCGCCAGTTCGCCGGAATCCTGCATGCCGTCTAGCCCTGGCTCACAACTGTGCCGCGAGCTTGTCGAGCGCGGCCGCGTGGGCCGTGGCATCGACTTCCTGCATGAGGACCTGCTCGGCACCGCGCAAAGCGAGCGTCACGACTTCCCTGCGTAAGGTTTCACGCGCTTCGTTCATCTGCTGGTGGACCTCGCCCCTGGACTGCTCGATGATCTTGTCGCCTTCGACACGCGCCCCGGACTTGGCGTCCTCGACGATCTGGTCCGCACGCTTCTGTGCGTTGGCGATGATGTCCTTGGCCTGCTCGCGTGCGCCCTGCAGCGCCTGCTGGGCGTGCACCTCGGCATGCTCTCTCGCCTTGATGCCTTCCTCGGCCGCCGCCAGTCCCTCGGCGATACGGGCCTTGCGCTCATCGAGCGCCTGAAGCACGTACGGCCAGATGTACTTCATGCAAAACCAGACAAACAGCGCAAAGGCCAGCGATTCGCCAAACAATGTCAGGTTTATGTTCATGACCGAACCCTCATGCTTGCGCAGCCGAGACCAGACCTGGCCTGGGGCCTAGCCTCCCACCACGGCAAACAGCACATAAAGCCCGATGGCAATCGAGATGATCGGCAGGGCGTCCACGAGACCCATGATGATAAAGAACTGCGTGCGCAGCATGCCGAGCATTTCCGGCTGCCGCGCGATACCTTCGATGAAGCGCGCTCCCAGAACCCCGATACCCACCGCGGCGCCCGCCGCGCCGATGCCCAGCATGAGGCCGCCGGCCACGTACAGCATTGCTGTTGCTTGATCCATTTCCAGTTCTCCAATCTAGCCCAGATCGAAATCGTGTCGATACTCAATGATGCTGGTGAGCCATATCCAGATACACGACCGTGAGGATCATGAATATGAACGCCTGCAAAAGTATGATGAGGACGTGGAACACGGCCCACACCCACTGCAGTGCGCCACCCAGCACGCCGAACATGAAGCCGCCGCTGTAGAGCAACGCAATCAGAATGAAGATCATTTCGCCCGCGTACATATTCCCGAACAGCCGCAAGGACAACGACACCGGCTTGGAAAGCAGGGAAATGCCCTCCAGGAACAGGTTGATGGGGAACATCCACTTGGGGAACGGCTGAAACGCGAGCTCGGCAAGAAAGCCGTCAGGGCCCTTGACCTTGAGGCTGTAAAAGAGCATCAGCGCGAACACCGACAGCGACATGCCGAAGGTGGCGTTGGGATCGGCCGACGGCACGACCCGCATGTGATCTATGCCGATCGCCGCGCTCGCGAGCGGGATCCAGTCGACCGGCACGAGATCCATGATGTTCATCAGCAGGATCCACACGAACAGCGTGAGCGCGATGGGCGCGACCAGGTCGTTCTTGCCCTGGAACGTTCCGCGCACGTTGTGGTCGATGAACTCTATCATCCATTCGACGAAGTTCTGCCAGCCGCCCGGCACGCCGCTGGTGGCACTCTTGGCAGCCTTTCTGAAGAAGTACAGGAACCCCACGCCGAGGAAAAGAGACCAGAACATGGTATCCACGTGGATGGCCCAGAAGCCCATTTCCTTGGCTTCCTGCGCATTGTGGGCGAAGCCCCACGAGCCATCGGGATGCACGCCGTACGCGAGGTTCTGCAGATGATGCTTGATGTATTCGGTCTGTGTCAGCGCTTCAGTCGCCATGCCATCCACTCGATCGTCTACTTGCCTGACGGCCTTTCCGGCTGCCCTGTCCCGCAAACCAGCGCCCCGCCCACGTGCGCGGCAAGAAACCCGGCTATGAGCGCCACCGGGCTGGTGCCGCCCACATTCGCCCCGATGACCGCGATGAGAACCGCGGCCAGCGCCACCTTGACGAATTCCGCCCAGCAGAAAAGCGCCAGCAGGCCCGCACCGGACGAAGGCGCCGTGTCACCGAGCACACGGCGCGCGAAATAAGCATTCGCGATGAGGCTTGTGCCTCCCCCCAGCAACACCGAATACGCGGTGCTCGGCCCGATGCCCAACGCGCAGACCGATACCAGCCCCACGATCAGCAATTGCCTGCTGAGCAAGTGATTGATGAACGCCGCCCCCCGCGCCCGCCCGGGCACGGCGTGTCCAGCGCCTCCCCCGACAGCAAAACTTCGCATCGCCTCTGCCCTGCCTCCCGTCAAGGAGCCAAGTCAGACCTGCGCCCCCGAACTGATAAGTATACGGGTGGCCACACCGGCCAATCAAGAATCCATTTGAGCGGCCACGCGGGGCGTAGCCGCGCCTTCACTGAAGTCGTTCCAGGATCCCGTCCAGCTGGTCCAGGCTCGCGTAATCTATGGTCAGCTTGCCCTTGCCGCTCGCTGCGTGACGAATGCGCACGGGCGCGCCGAGGCGTGCGGACAATCGTTCCTCCAGGCGACTGATGTCGGGGTCCACGCTCGTCTCCCGCTTAGCGCGCGGGTCGCCACTGAACTTGTAGCGGCGCACCAGACGCTCCGTCTCGCGGGTCGACAGCCCGCGCGAGGCGACTTGCGCGGCAGCCTGGCTCTGCCATTCGCCGTCGAGCCCCAGCAGTGCGCGCGCATGCCCCATCTCGAGTTCCCCCTGCTCCAGCAGCACGCGCACGTCCGCCTTGAGGTCGAGCAGACGCAACAGGTTCGACACCGCAGCCCGCGAACGCCCCACCGCGTCGGCCGCCGCCTCGTGGGTCATGCGGAACTCGTCGATGAGGCGGCGCAGAGCGCGCGCCTCCTCTATGGGGTTCAAGTTCTCGCGCTGGATGTTCTCGATGAGCGCGATGGCCAGTGCCTCTTCGTCGGGCACATCGCGCAGCACGGCGGGGATCTCGGCCAGGCCCGCTGCTTGTGCGGCACGCCAGCGACGCTCGCCGGCGATGATCTCGTAGTGCTCGCCGTCTTCCTGCAATCTCACGACGATGGGCTGGACCACGCCCTGCGCCCGAACCGAGCTGGTGAGTTCTTCCAGGGCTGTCGGGTCCATGTCGATGCGGGGCTGAAACCGTCCTCTTCTCACCAGATCGATCGGCAAATTCTTGAGTTCCTTGCTGGAAGGGCCGTCGAGAACGCCACTCGGCACCGAGCCGGAAAGCAGCGCGTCGAGTCCACGACCGAGTCCCTTGCGTTTAACCATGATGTCGTGGGCCCATGAATCTTGATTCCGCGGCGCACCGCTCAATCGGCCGGCGCGCGTGCTGCGGCGTTCTCGCGTCTGAGAAACTCGCCGGCCAGAGCCAGGTAAGCAAGCGCACCGCTGCAGTTCTTGTCGTAGAGGAAGGCGGGCAAACCGTGGCTCGGCGCCTCGGCGAGACGCACGTTTCGCGGTACCACCGTATTATAGACGTGGTCACCGAAATGCTTGACAAGCTGTGCGGAAACCTGGTTGGAGAGATTGTTTCTCGGATCGAACATCGTGCGCAGCAATCCCTCCACGCGCAACCGCGGATTGAGGAACGCACGTACTTTTTCCACCGTCTCCAGCAGTGCCGTGAGTCCTTCCAGCGCATAGTACTCGCACTGCATCGGGATCATGACCGTGTCGGCGGCCACCAGCGCATTGACGGTCAGCATGTTGAGGGTCGGAGGGCAATCGACGATGACGTAATCGTAATCGTCGCGCACGGCTTGCAGTGCATGACGAAGACGCAGCTCACGGCCGATCTCCTCGAGCAGCTTGACCTCCGCGCCGGTCAGATCACCGTTGCTGGGCAGTAACGCGTAGCCGCTGTGAGCGATGTGCACGATCACGTCTTGCACGGTCTTTACACCCAGCAGCACATCGTAGGCCGACACTTCGAGCTCGGTCTTTTCCACACCGCTCCCCATGGTGGCGTTGCCCTGCGGGTCCAGATCGATGAGCAGCATGCGCCGCTTTGCCGCCGCGAGCGACGCACACAGGTTGATGCTGGTGGTGGTCTTGCCCACCCCACCCTTCTGATTGGCGACTGCGATGACCTTGGACACGATCAGCTCGGCCCGGCGTTCGAGTACGTTGATGTGCAAGCGATGCGCTCATCGCGAGCCACCTGGCGCATTCTGCACCCTGTGTCGCTCATTTCAAACCGGGCTGCACAACGACCAGGTAGCGTTTGGCGGCCAGACCGGGAACCGCGATGCGCACGAGCGCGGCGCATTCGCCTGCTAAGCCGAGCGCCTCGAGCTCGGCCGGCGCACGCGCGCCCTTGAGCGCCAGCAAGCGGCCGTTCCCGGTGCAAAGCCGCATCAGGGACAGCAGGGACGGCAGGGGGCCGAGTGCTCTCGCCACGACGGTATCGAACATCCGTGTTGGTGCATAAGTTTCCGAACGCGCATGCACCACCTGCACGTTTGCGAGGTCGAGGGCCGCGACCACGTGCAGGCAGAAACGGGTCTTTTTCGAATTGGCATCCATCACCACGCACTCGATCTGCGGCGCGGCCATGGCCAGAATCAGGCCGGGCAATCCGGCGCCGGTGCCGACATCGAGAAGCCGGGGGCCACGCACGTGCGGCAGCACAGCCAGACTGTCGAACACGTGGCGCACCAGGATTTCTCCCCGAGTGGCGCTCGCCACGAGGTTATAGGTGCGATTCCACCGGCACAGGAGTTCCACGTATGCGCTGATGCGATCGGCCAGACCCGCCACCTGCGCGAGGCCGAGTTGCCGCAGTCCGCTGTCGAGCAAGTCCCCGACATCTGGTGCCGATGTGCCCCTCACGGCCGTGCGCGGGCCACGACAAGGGCGCGGGCCGCAGATCACGGACATGAAAAAGGGGACATTCGAAAAAGGGGACATGCTTAATTTTT
>CAZSDY010000144.1:0-7231 GCA_964605765.1 uncultured Ectothiorhodospiraceae bacterium
GAACGGCGATGAGGCCCGGCGCCGGGCGCGAGGACGGCAAACCGGCTCCCCCCGGGCATGGCCGTTTGCAGCCGGCCGAGACCGGCTGGCACCGGGGTGGGAGGTGGTATGGCGGAGCAGTTCGACTACATCGTTGTCGGCGCCGGGTCGGCCGGTTGTGTCATGGCCAGTCGTCTGAGCGAGGACCCGCAGGCGCGGGTGCTGCTCCTCGAAGCCGGGCCGGCCGACAAGACTCTCTACATCCACGTTCCGGTCGGCTTCTTCGACGTTGCCGGCAATCCGGCCTTGCACTGGCCCTAGTCGAGCGGGCTGAGAAAATGCTGGGTCGGGTTGCAATGGTTGCTGACCCGCACGGGAATGGCGGCGTTCACCCATGGCGAAGCCGTCGGCTTTGTGCGCAGCCGCGCGGGCGTCGAACACCCCGATATTCAGATCGACTTCCTGCCCGCGGCCGTGGCGCCGTCCTAATCTTGGCGAGCAACTCGCCTTTCCCGGCATCGCGCATGCCTTTTCGGCGCACCTCGGGCGACTGCGCCCGATGAGCCGCGGGCACCTGGCGCTGGCCGAGCGCCCCGATCTCGTCGGCCAGGTTCACCGGCGAACGCGTCGAAGCGGGGGCCGCGCCCGCCGCCACGACGAGTTACCGGCCGGCAGCCCCGCCAAGCTGCGCATGCTGCACGCCATGAACGACCGGGGCGACAACGTGTTCGGCCGGTAGCGCCCATCGGCATCTGGTCCGCGCTGACGCCGTGCGGAATTATTTTGCGAACGTTGTCAATTCGATGGCCCGCGCCGGTGTCGTGTAGCCGTCGCGGGCCAGCGCGAGCGCCTGTTCCTTGAGTGATTCGCCCGAAGCGGCGAGGTGCTGCGCGAGTCGGTCGGCGCCGTCGTCTGCCGCGTAATTCGCGATCAACTCCCGCAGTTGTGTGTCGACGAATAACATCTCGGAAATCGCGCGTACGTCTTTGTAACCCGTATGGCGACATTCGGCACAGCCCTGACTCGCAAACGGGTAGATCGGGTCGCCGCTGTCGGTGCGGCATGCCTCGCACAACAACGGCACCAGCATCCAGTTTTGCGATTCTCAATACGCGAATCAGCGAGCGAGCGCCCTGAGCCACTGCTGCGCCGTGTTGTTGCCACCAAAGACATAACAGCGCTCGGCATCAGCCGCCTGCAGATGCATGCCCGGCCCCGGCAGACGCAGAATCCGGCGAAAACCGCTCGTCGTCAATCCGCCGAACTCGTCGCCCGAGGTCATCATCAACACGCCGTCGCGCATCCAGGCGTACCCATCGATGCGATCGACCGCGGCAATCGGACAGGCAATCGGTGCCGTCTCCCAGGGCCTCGGATTCGCGCTCAGCGAGGCTGTGGCCGTCGGCGGCGACTGCCGCGTGCTCAAGCCGGGCTATCTACAACCGCGTGGCGTCCTTTCCCGACGTCGTGCCGGTGGAGGTCATCTTCGCGCCCACTTGCGAGGAGGCCGGTCCGCGATCTCGCTGCCCCTGCACTGGAACGAGCGGGGTCTGCGGGTCGGCGTGCAGCTCATGGGCCGCTACGCCGAAGTGTGTTATCACCAGAGCCGTAACGACGGTCATGGGGCCAGTCGGCCCGGTAATCTGTACTCGGGTGCCACCGAAGACGGCCGCCATGAACCCGGCGAAGATGGCGCCATAACGGCCTGCGAGTGCACCCGCGCCGGAAGATACGCCGAAAGCGAGCACCAGCGGCAGGGCAACAACGGCCGCGGTCGCGCCGCCGAACAGATCGTCTTTCATTGCTTCCCCGCCTCACTCGTCTCGACCCTTCGGGTCTCGCAAAGACAAGCTATACAGGGCTTTCTTAACCCTCGTTTTGAAAATCTTCCGGCTGACGCACCGTCACCATCGTTCGGCATCCGCCAGTTCCCAGTGTCGCTGCCAGGCGGGCGAAACGCTCGACGCATCGAGAAGAGACTGTCCGCCGAGACCCGGGTAGAGTTCCGCGTAGGTCTTTACGGTTGCGTGGTCGACCCGGCGGTGAATATGTTCGGGTTTGAGCGCCGCGGCGCTGTCGAGCCCGGCGGCGCCAACCAGCTCCATCAGGTTCTTCATCACCGAGGCATGGTAATTGGCGATCCGAACGGATTTCAGCCCGACGTCGAGCGCCTTGAAACGCCCCGGATTTTGCGTGGCGATGCCGGTTGGACAGATATCCCGGTGGCAGTTTCGCGATTGAATGCAGCCCAGCGCAAACATCATCGCGCGCGCGGCATTGATCGTGTCCGCGCCGAGGGCGAGCAAACGAGCAACATGAAATGCCGAGACCGCTTTGCCCGCCGCGATGATCCGTATGTTTTCGCGTAATCCAGTGCCGCGAAGCGCGTCGTGTACAAATGACAGGCCCTCTCTGAGCGGCGTCCCGACCGAGTTGGTAAACTCGACCGGGGCCGCCCCAGTACCGCCCTCGGCGCCATCGACCGTGACAAAATCCGGGTGGTCGCCGGTTGTCAGCATGGCTTTGCATATCGCCAGAAAATCCACCGGATCGCCAATACATAGCTTGATGCCGACCGGCTTGCCGCCCGACAGGTCCCGCAACCTGCCGATAAATTCAATCAGGCCGAGCGGCGTGGTAAACGCCGAATGCATGGGCGGGGAAACGACATCCTGCCCCATCGACACCCGTCGTATTCGGGCAATTTCCTCGGTCAGTTTGGCCGCGGGTAATATGCCGCCATGTCCTGGCTTGGCGCCCTGGGAAAGCTTGATTTCGATCATCCTGACGACTTCGAGGGTGGCGTTTTCCGCAAACAGGACCTCGTCGAATCCGCCCTGATCGTTGCGGCAACCGAAATAGCCGGTGCCGATTTGCCAGATCAGGTCGCCGCCCCACTCGAGGTGATACGGGCTGATACCGCCTTCGCCGGTATTGTGGGCGAAGCCGCCCAGCTTGGCGCCCTTGTTCAGGGCCATCACCGCATTCTGGCTGAGGGCGCCGAAACTCATCGCGGAAATGTTCAGCACCGACGCCTGATAGGGCAGGCGGCAGGTGCCGCCACCAAACAGTACCCTGGGATCGGTATCTGTTGAGTGCCTGGCCTCAAGCGAATGGTTGATCCACTCGTAACCCTCCCGGTACACGTCGAACTGGGTGCCGAACGGCCGGGTATCCTGCACCCCCTTGGCGCGCTGGTATACGAGGTCACGAAATTCTCGGCTGAACGGGACACCGTTGGTGTTGGACTCGACGAAGTATTGTTGAATCTCGGTGCGGACGGACTCGAACAGGTATCGCAGGTGGCCGATCACGGGATAGATTCGCAGTATCGTGTGCTTTCTTTGGACCAGGTCGAAAATTCCGAGCCCGATTAGCGGCAAAACGATTACAAGCATGCCGTGGACAGCCGGCCATTTTTGCGCGAGCAACAAGACGACAACTACGCTGGTAATGGATAATAAGACAAAGAGGTTGCGGGTAATCATGTTGAGCTGCCTGGCGACAGGTAACGGCGGGCGGACATGTCATTCCCGCGCGATCGCCGTGTGTTCATTTGCGGGCCTTTCATGTTGATTGACATTGATCGGCCGTATATCGACGTCAAGGGATTCGTCGATCGTCACCAGCCGATTTGCCTCGATCGCCTGCCAGCTTGCGTCCCGCGTCAATGGTTCGGAGGCTATCAGTATCGTCGGTTCCGCGCAGGGTGATAATTTCGCTTCGCCCCGGTCGCAACGGTAGCTGTGGCCTGCATGAAGGTATAAGGAATTCGGTTTCCTGTTTTTGCTGCTGTAACGCGAGGCTACCGCGACGCGGCCGTCGCTGACCACGAGGTTGAGATCGCAGCCCGCGCTGTGCCGGGTCGAGCTTAATAGCGCCTCGATAGTCTCGATGGCCGCCTCCAGTGCCGTTGCCATTTTCTCGACGCCATGTTCTGTCTCGATGCTCGAGTACTGGTCGAAGAATATCGCAAAAATGGCTTCGCTATCGGTGGTACCCATGATTCCGGCATAGCTCGCGTCCGACAACGCGCGGCGCAATGGTCGGTTAACCGCGCCAAACTCGTTGATACCCCCATTGTGCATAAACGCGAAGTCGCCGCGCAGGAACGGATGGCAATTTATTTCCGATACGGGCAAGCCGGGCGTGGCGGCTCGAACATGAGCAAGAATACAACGGCTGCGGATGACTCGGGAAAGATGGCGCAGGTTCTGATTGCTCCAGGCTGGCGAGATCGACTTGAAAACCGCGGGGCACTCGCCGGCGTCGGCGGGATACCAGGCAACCCCGAATCCATCGCCATTGAGCGGTTCGTCGCGTTCTTCGCTGTGGTAGCTTTGCACCACAATCGAATGCACCGGCTCGGTAACCAGGGAGGCCATTCTGATTTCCGGCCCCATGTAAAAAACAAATCGGCACATCGCTATTCTCCGTTATCAAACTGCGCGAGTTCCTCCATTAGTCCCTTTTTATCCGGCGAATGTTCATTTCAGGTTTGGTGAACAAGAATTAGTCGGGGAAACAGCCGATGGGTCCCGGGGCGGTGGATCCGCGCAAAGGGCCACATCCGGCACCCCTCGATTTCCCTTTCTCCGGAAAAGGCGTGTACTCTCCTCTCCGGTCCCATCGACGACCTTGGGAAACGCGACCGTGTCCCGCATGGACAGTATCGAAACCATTGTCAGTCACGGCCTGTGCATGGGCTGCGGGCTCTGCGAAAGCCTCGCGGGGCGCGACACGGTCGAGATGACGATGACCGCCGGCGGGCGGCTGCGACCGCGCATCAAGGCGCCGCTCGCGCCCCGGATGGTGCACCGGATCCGGCAGACCTGTCCGGGTATCCGGGTTACCGGCCCCACGGAGGAACCCGTGCGCGACGAGGGGCGGATGGATACGGTGTGGGGACCGATCCGCAGCTTGCACAGGGGCTGGATGAACGACGCGGCGCGACGCTTTCACGCGGCCGCCGGGGGTGCGCTCACCGGCCTCGGCATTCACCTGCTGGAAAGCGCCAAGGTCGAGGCGATTCTTCACGTGCGGGCTTCCGGCAGCGATCCCATGCGCACCGAGGCGCAAGTGAGCACCACGCCCGAGGAGGTCGTCGGCGGTGCCCAATCGCGCTATGGCCCGGCCGCGCCGCTGGTTCACGTGCACCGTTTGCTCGACGAGGGCCGCCGGTTCGCGCTGATCGGCAAACCCTGCGACGTGGCAGCGATCCGCAATCTCGCGCACATCGACGATCGCGTCTCGGCGCAGATCCCTTACTGCCTGACGATATTCTGCGGCGGGCTGCCGACACTGCACACCGCGAGGGCCATCGCCAGGCACCATGGGGTGAGCGCCGAGGAGGTCGCCGTGTTCCGCTTTCGCGGCAACGGCTGGCCCGGCCCCACGCGTATCGAGGCGAGGGACGGCCGCGCGTTCGAGCGCAGCTACGACGACACCTGGTACGACCCCACCACGCCTTGGACATACGATATCCCGTTCCGGTGCAAGATCTGTCCCGACGCGATCGGGGAGCTGGGCGACGTCGCGTGCCCCGATGGGTGGGTCATGCGAGACGGCAAGCCCATCCACGAGGAGGCGCCCGGGGTAAACGTGCTCATCGCTCGCACCGCCCGCGGGGAAGCGCTGGTCGAAGAAGCCGCCGCGGCCGGGGTCCTGGCGCTCGAGCCCTTCGACCGCGCGGAGCTCGACACCATGCACGGCGATCACATGCCCCGCAAGCTCGAGAGCAGCGCGCGGCTCGCGGCCATTCGCTTCGCGGGTGAACCCGCCCCCGTGTTTTCCCGCTTCAGGCTGTGGCGCAGCCTGCTCAGGGCGGGCTTGCCGCGCTGGATTCGGGCGTTTCTCGGCACCCGGCGGCGCCTGCGCGCGGGCGCCAATCGCGAGCCATTGCGTTGAATGATGCCCATCGGCTTCGGTCTTCAGGGGTCCGTGGGTGACTTCTGGGGTCGGACCACCGTCGGTGCCATGGCCGGAACCGGGGCGAGGGTAACGTCGACGTCTTCGCCCGGCAGCGTTTGTCATGTCCGCGTCCACCATCTCGACCAGCGTGAGCAGGCTGCTCGCCGAGAAGCGGCTCACGGTCTCGCGGTTGCGCAGGCGGCAGGCGGCGAGCGTGTGATCGCGCAGGCCATGCCCGTCTTCCAGCAGCAGCAGGCTGGCGGCATTCAGGCCGTCCAGGCACAAGCGCCGCGGGTCGACCAGCCGGGTCCTCTTGCAGCATGCCAGACGAGAGCGATCGCGAAACAGCGCCCGCACCTCGACGATGAGGCCGAGATCCTGGCGGTCAACGGCGCGGGTCGAACGACGTCCCGGCCGCCTCACGACATTCAGGCAATGCTGCCGGCTGCGAATGTTGGTCGAGGCATGTTTCTCTTGACTGGAGGGGCGATGAAACTATGTTAGACTAGATGCAGACTAGATTATATGTAGGTCATCAGCATGGCTGAAGTGGGTGCATTCGAGGCAAAAACGCATCTGTCCCGACTCCTGGAGCGCGTGCGCAAAGGTGAGCGCTTTGTCATTACCAGGCACGGCCAGCCCATCGCCGAACTGATACCTTTCAGGCGGCGTGACAGCGAGCGGGTCCGTGCATCCATCGGCATGCTCAAAGCGTTTCAGAAATCCCACCGCCTGGGTGGCCTGTCCGTGCGCGAGATGATCGAGGAAGGGCGTAGGTTCTGATGCTGTTCGTGCTGGATTGCTCGGTCACCATGGCCTGGGTGTTTCCCGACGAAGCCAGCGAGAGGACCGACGCCCTGCGTGAGTCCCTGTTGACCGACAGTGCGATTGTGCCTGTGCTGTGGTCCGTGGAAGTGGCCAATGTCCTGTTGGTCGCGGCGCGCCGCGGCAGGATCACCGAGGCCGACTGGCCGCACATTCGCGGCAGCCTGGACGCATTGCCAATCGACGTCGACACGGCGTCGACCAGCGCGGTGCTGGACAGGGCGTTGCCCGTCGCCAGTGAACATGGGTTGTCCGTTTACGATGCGCTGTATCTCGAGCTCGCGCTGAGATTCAATGCGCCCCTTGCGACCCTGGACAAGAAACTCGCCGCCGCGGCCGCGGCAGCCGGCGTCGAGGTCCTGTGCACCTCATAGCCCCCATGGAAAACAACGGTGTCCGTTTCCCCGGGGCGCCGGGTTTCAGCGTTTCATGCTGATCCGTGTTCTCGACCTCCGGCGCCGAGCACACGTCGAAGTTCATCCACGGGACCGGACGGTGGGCCGGCATTCGCGGTGGC
>CAZSDY010000144.1:7331-9572 GCA_964605765.1 uncultured Ectothiorhodospiraceae bacterium
CGCGGTGGCTCGATGCCGCTTTGTAGGCTACGACAGGGCTTGCCGCCGGCGGGTTGGGGTTCGCTCCGGGCGCAGAGCTTCCCATGATGTCGCTACGCGTTCCCCAAACGTGCGGCGATCTCGTCGGCAAGCGCCATCGACGCCGTGAGACCGGGCGACTCAATCCCGAACAGATTCACCAGTCCTGTAACCCCGTGCGTCTGCGCACCGTCGATCCGGAAGTCCGGTTGCGGCTCACCCGGCCCATGGAGCTTCGGCCTGATTCCACAGTAGTCGGGCTGAAGCGAACCGTCTTCGAGCTCGGGATAGTAGGTCCGCACCGCGTCGTAGAACGCGTCCGCCCGGGCTGGATCGACGTCGTAGTCGATGCCCTCGACCCACTCCAAATCGGGACCGAATCGACAGCGCCCGGCGAGATCGATCGTGACGTGAACCCCGAGGACCGAGGCCGCCGGCAGCGGGTAAACCAGATGCGAGAATGGCTGGCGCCCGGTCATAGAGTAATAGTTACCCTTGGCGTAGTGACAGCGGGGAACGAACTTGGAGGGAAACCCCCGTAGGCGCCCCGCTACGCGGTGGGCCGACAGGCCGGCGCAGTTGACGAATGTGCGGCACTTCAGTCGCATGGGCTGCGCGCCGCCTACTTCGAGTCGAATCCCGTCGGCGTCGATTTCACCGCCGTTAACCGGACTGCGAAATGCGACCATCGCGCCGTGGTCTTCGGCGTCACCCTCAAACGCGAGCATCAGTGCGTGGCTGTCGATGATCCCGGTGGACGGCGAGAGCAACCCGGCGACCGCCCGCACCGTGGGCTCCAAGCGCTCGACCTCGGCGCCATCGAGGTAGCGCAGGTCATCGACGTCGTTGTCGGCGGCCTTTTGCTGCAGCGCCTTGAGCCGGGGCACCTCGCTCCACTCGCAGGCCACGATAACTTTGCCGACGTTGCGGTGGGGAACACCGTGCTCGGCACAATAGCGGTACAACGCTTGCTTGCCGGCCACGCACACGCGCGCCTTGAACGAGCCGCTGGGGTAATAGATCCCGGCGTGAATGACCTCGCTGTTGCGCGAGCTCGTGTGAGCGCCGATGTGATCCTCGGTCTCGAGCACGATGACCTCGCGCCCGGCGAGCGCGAGCCGGCGGGCAACGGCAAGCCCCACCACCCCCGCTCCGGCCACGACACAATCGATCCTTTCCACGCTACCCGTTTCTTCCCCAGCGAGCGCCCGATTATAGCGGAGCGCCGATTGCGCTGGTCGCGGCTCGGGGGTGCCGCCCGCGACCGTGCTCGGCGTAGCCGCATTCCCGGTGCCCAGCGGGCTCGGATTGGGATACAGTTACGTGGACGTCGCCGATAGGATGGATGGGTCGAATGAAGCTCAAGGGCCGGGTCGCGATTATCATCGGTGGCGGCCAAACCCCTGGTGAGACGATTGGCAATGGTCGCGCCACCGCCCTCGTGTTCGCGCGCGAGGGGGCCAAGGTTTTCGTCGTCGACCGCTGCCTCGAATCGGCCGAGGAAACCCTCGCTTTGATTACGGACGAAGGCGGCGAGGGGAGCTGCTTCGCGGCTGACGTGACGCGCGAAGCGGACTGCGAGGCGATCGTGCGCAGCTGCTGCGAGCGCTATGGACGGATCGACATCTTGCACAATAACGTCGGCAAGTCCGAAGGGGATGCCGAGGTCACCGGGCTCATCGAGGAAAACTGGCAAGACATCTTCGACCTCAACCTGAAATCGATGTATCTCACGTGCAAGCACGTGCTCCCTGTGATGCGCGAGCAACGCAGCGGGTGCATCATCAATATCTCCTCGATCGCGTCGATCTGCTCGTCCACCCCGCTTGCCTACAAGACCTCAAAGGCGGGGGTCAATGCGCTCACCCAGCTCTTGGCGGTCGAGAATGGAGGGCACGGGATCCGAGTCAATGCGATCCTTCCGGGCTTGATGGACACCCCGATGGCGATCGAGCGGCGCGCCCGCGAGCGCAACGTGAGCCGCGAGGTAATTCGGGTTGAGCGGGACCGAGACGTCCCGTTGCGCGGCAAGATGGGAACAGGCTGGGATGTCGCGCACGCCGCCCTGTTCCTCGCCTCCGACGACGCAAGCTTCGTTAGCGGCGTCAACCTCCCCGTCGACGGCGCCCAGAGTGCTAGGGTGGGCTAGGAGCCTGTCGGACTCAGGACTAATCTACTGCGGAAAAGCGGATGCCGGCCATTTTGCACGGTCCTCCTCGTCAA
>CAZSDY010000145.1:0-9559 GCA_964605765.1 uncultured Ectothiorhodospiraceae bacterium
GGGCATACGCCACTGCTGATCAGCATGCCGCACAACGGCACTGCGATCCCGGAACCGATGGCCGCACGCATGACGGAGGCGGCGCGGCGGCTGCCCGACACCGACTGGCACATGGACCGGCTGTATGCCTTCGCCACCGGGCTCGGCGCGAGCATGTTGTGCCCCACTTACTCCCGGTTCGTGATCGATCTGAATCGCGCCGCGGACGGCGGCGAACTCTATGCCGGCGCGCACAACACCGAGCTCTGTCCGCTTACGTGCTTTGACGATTCGCCCATCTACCTGCCCGGCCAGGCGCCGACCGAAGACGAAACGCGCGAGCGCATCGAACGCTTCTGGAAGCCCTACCACGAGAAGCTGGCGTCCTTGCTGCAGGACCTGTTGAACGAGCACGGCATCGCTCTGCTCTTCGACGCACACTCCATCCGATCGGAAGTGCCGAGATTTTTCGACGGCAGACTGCCTGACCTGAACCTGGGTACCGCCGCGGGAACGTCCTGCGGTAGTGCACTGGAGCGCGAGCTCGTGCTCATCGCCTCCCGCGCACCCGGTTTCACCCACGTCCTGAACGGGCGTTTCAAGGGCGGCTTCATCACCCGCAGCTTCGGTGACCCGGCGCGTGGCGTGCACGCGGTGCAGCTCGAGCTCTCGCAGATCACCTATATGGACGAGGACCACCCCTACACCTACCGCGAAGAGCGTGCGGATCAGGTGCAGCCGGTCCTGCGCTCCCTGCTGGATGGCATGCTGGCCTGGCCCTAGCACCATCGAGGACCCACCGCATGTCCGATACCGACTGGCACTACCAGACCCTGGACCAACTCGCGGGTGCGTTGCGCGCTGAGCGCACCACCTCGGAGGCACTCACCGGGCACTGCCTGGATCGCATCGAGTGCCTGGACGGAAAGCTCGGAGCCTTCCGCGTCGTCGACGCGGATGCGGCGATCGCCGATGCGGCAGCGGCCGACCGGACACGCCGTGAGGGCCAACCTCTCGGTCCCCTGCACGGGATCCCATTCGCCGTCAAGGATCTCTTCGATGTCCAGGGACACGCGACCGGTGCCGGGTCCCACCTGCTTGCCGACCGCATTGCAGCGCGGGACGCCACTGTCGTGCGACGCCTGCGCGGCGCCGGCATGGTGTTGCTTGGCAAGACGCACACGGTGCAGTTCGCCTACGGGGGCGCCGGCATCAATCACGACACCGGCACGCCGCACAATCCGTGGCACGAGGTCCCCCACGTGCCGGGCGGATCGAGCAGCGGCTCCGCGGTGGCGGTTGCCGCGGGGATGGCACCGATGGCGCTCGGCAGCGACACCGGCGGATCGGTGCGCATTCCAGCGGCCCTGTGCGGCGTCACGGGGCTCAAGACCACCGTGGGGCAGGTGAGCCGAGCCGGCGTCTATCCACTGAGCTGGACACTCGACTCGGTCGGACCGCTGTGCCGCTCGGTTCACGATGCGGCGCTCGTCTACGAGCAAATCCAGGGCACCGACCGCAACGACGCCACCACGGCGGGATACCCGCGCCACCCCGTCCTGTCCTCACTCGACGGTGGTGTGCGCGGGCTCAGGCTCGCCTTCGCGCGGCGTGTCTTCTGGGACGAGGCCGATGCCCAGGTCGAGGCCGCGGTGCACGCCAGCGGCCCGGTGCTCGAATCCCTGGGCGCGAGCGTCACCGAGATCGACTTCAACGAGGCAGAGGCCGCCCGCCAGCTCAATAGACGCGGCCTGATCATCGCCGCGGAGGCCTGGACGCTGAACCGCCACTGGCTGGAAGAGCACTTCGACGCGCTCGACCCGATCGTCGCACACCGCATGATCAAGGGACGCGACGTCAGCGCCGAAGCTTACCTGCGCATGAGCGTGGAAATGCAATGCATCAGGAACACCGTGGGGCAAAGCCTCGAAGGCATCGATGCCCTGCTCGTCCCCACCACCCCCATCCCCGCGCTCCCCGTCTCGTCACTGGAGCGCAGCATCGATGCTTACGCCGAGCACAATATCGCGTACCTGCGCAATACCGCCA
This sequence comes from uncultured Ectothiorhodospiraceae bacterium, assembly GCA_964605765.1. Taxonomy (GTDB): domain Bacteria; phylum Pseudomonadota; class Gammaproteobacteria; order HK1; family HK1; genus CAZSDY01. Next base: position 2,029 of record CAZSDY010000145.1, read on the forward strand.
TCGGCAACGTGCTGAATCTCTGCGGTGTCTCGGTGCCGTGCGGATTCACTGCCGACGGTTTGCCCATCGGCCTCATGGTCTACGCGCGGCCCTTTCACGAGCACACGGCGCTCAGGGTGGCACACGCCTACCAGTCGGCGACCGACTGGCATCGCAGGGTCCCGGCGCTCGCATGGACCACATGATGCGCTGAGGCGAAGCGGCGGGCACGCGTATCGAGTTCACACGATGCACGGCCAAACGGAAGATGGGATCGGTGTCAGTTTCCCGCATTTTCCCCATCCGTGCGCCGTGTTATTGCGTGCAAGTCGATTTGTGCTCCATTATAGGCAAATGCACGCCTCGCCCGATCCATGCGCCGAGAGCGACGACAGCCCGGCGACGGACATCCCCCCGGCAGGACCCGAGTGGCCGACAATCGGGGTGGCGTTTGCCATCTACGCCGGTTTCGCGACCCTTGGCTGGTATCACGCGCTGCTGCCGTGGTGGGTCGTGCTGCCGCTCGGCGGCTATCTCGTCGCCTGGCATGGCTCGCTGCAGCACGAGGCCGTGCACGGCCATCCGTTCGCAAGCCACTGGCTCAACGAGCTCGTGGTGCTGCCCATCCTGTGGCTATGGTTGCCGTACCGCCTGTACCGGCGCACGCACCTGGACCATCACCGCACACCTCATCTCACGGTACCGGGGGAGGATCCGGAATCCTACTATGTGAGCGCGCGGAGCTGGCAGCGCCTGGCGTGGCCGCTGCGCCGGCTGCTCGATGCGCACAACACGGCCTGCGGGCGCCTGTTGCTGGGCCCTGGCGTGGTCGTGGGGTTGCTGGCGCTGGGTGAGACCCGTCGAGTGGCACGCGGTGACTTCTCGCATGCGGCTGATTGGCTGATGCACGCTCTCGGCGTGGCCCTGGTGCTTGCCTGGGTGCTCGCCGTGTGTCGAATTCCGCTCGCCGAGTATCTGGTCCTGTATGTGTACCCGGGGATTTCCCTGACGCTGCTGCGATCCTTCCTGGAGCACCAGGCGCATCGCGAGCCCGGCAAGCGCACGGTCATTGTCGAATCGGGACCGCTGATGTCTCTGCTCTACCTCAACAACAATCTGCATGCGCTGCACCACGCAGATCCCGGTCTCCCCTGGTATGTGCTACAGAAGCGCTTTGCGCGGCACCGGGAAGAGTTGCTCGCCGAAAACGGCTGCTACCGGTTTCCCGGTTATGCCGCGATCGTCATGCGCTATCTTTTCAGATCCAAGGAGCCTGTCGTGCATCCCGCACTCGCCTGCGTTCCTGATTGAAGCGCGTGGAACGCAGGCCGCATAGAGTCCGCGCACAAGCGGTCGCCGCGGTCTTGCTCCCCGGACCTACTTGACGATCAGCAACGGGCACTTCGCGAGAATGCCGACGCGATGGGAAACGCCGCCGCGAAGCGCGCCTTCGATGTCGCCCATGCCGCGCGAGCCCATGACGATCAAGTCGACCCTGTGGTGCTGCGCGCGTGCGACGATGGTGCGCGCGATAGGGCCTTCCTCGACTTCGATCTCGGCATTCTTCACGCCGGCCTGGCGAATCGAGACCAGTGCCTTGTCGAGCATGAACTGAGCGCCGCGTCTGAGCAGATCGATATCCATCCCATGGATATGCTCGGCCTTGGCGAACTCTCGCAGCCCCTCCGGCATCGCCGTGATCTTGACCACGTTCAGCAGGATCACATCGGCATGCATCGCCGCGGCGATTTCCGTGCCGTACTCGATGCCCTTGTTCGCGTGATGGGAACCATCCACGGCAATCAGAATCTTGGAGATCATGAGTTCCCCTCGTTATCCGGGCTTGAACGCGCCTTCGACATCATCAGGTATCGGTTCGAAGCCGTGCAGAACCTGCTGTGGCTGCTCCTCGGCGTGGATCAACTCCTCCACGGAGCGGTGGCAGGCGATGAAGTGCTTTGACTGCGGCTCGTGTATGGGCGCATCGTCCCGGTTGCAGGTGCCTTCGATCGCAACCGGGCAACGATTGTAGAACGGGCAACCGATGGCGGTGATCTCGACGCCGCGCGCGATGCCAACTGCCATCTCGCGCTTCTCCATCGTGTCCTCCAGCCAGCCGATGCGCAGTTCCGGCACCGAGGTGATGAGAAGCCGCGTGTAGGGATGGAACGGCGGGGCGAGCACGTCATCCACCGGGCCCTGCTCGACCACGCGTCCCGCGTACAGCACCACGATGCGGTCCACGAACGACGCCACGGTGGACAGATCATGGCTGATGAAGACGAACGAAACGCCGGTTTCCAAGCGCAGCTTCTTGAGCAGACGGATAACGCCTCCCGCCACGATGCTGTCCAGCGCCGAGGTCACCTCGTCGCAGAGCAGCACTTCCGCATCCGCCGCAAGCGCACGCGCGAGGTTGATACGCTGCTTCTGACCGCCGGAGAGCTCCTGCGGGTAGCGATCGATGAAACCGACCGGCAGCTCGACCAGGCGCAACAGATCGGCAATCCGGTTGCGTTTCGTCGCCCCGGTGAGCCCGCCGTAGAACTCCAGTGGCCGCCCGAGTATATCGGAGATGCGCTGCTTGGGATTCAGCGCGGTGTCGGCCATCTGGAAGACGAACTGCACCTTGCGCAACTCCTCGCGCGAGCGGTCGTTCAGGCTGTGCTCCAGCTCGTCGCCGTCGAGCTCTATACGGCCCTTGGCCGCCGGCAGCATACCGGCCATCACGCGGGCGAGCGTCGACTTTCCGCAACCGGATTCGCCGATGACGCCGACAGCATGCCCGCGCTCGATGTCGACCATGATCTTGCGCAGCACGGTGATGGCGGGGTTGCCGTCGACCACCTTGCCATACCCTGCCGTGACATCGCGTGCCCGCAGCCGCGGATGCTTGGCGACGTGCTGATCGTCCGTCGCCTCACCCTGACCGGCCTCCGGCGTCGGGCGCACCGCCGCCATCAGGCGTCGGGTGTAGTCGTGGCTGGCATGGTTGATGATCTTGTCGGCGCTGCCCATCTCCTGGATCTCGCCGCCATAGAGCACCACGATCTGATCGGCGATCTGGGCCACCACCGCGAGGTCATGGGTGACGTAGATGGCAGCCGATCCTTCCTCCCTGATGACCTTCTTGAAGGCCTTGAGCACCTCGATCTGGGTGGTGACGTCGAGCGCGGTGGTGGGCTCGTCGAGCACCAGCAGATCCGGCTTGCCGACCAGCGCCATCGCCGCCATCAGACGCTGGAGCTGTCCGCCCGACACCTGGTGCGGGTAGCGCCGGCCGAGGCGATCCGGGTCGGGAAGCTCGAGCGCCCGGTAAAGGTCCTCCGCCCTGCGTGTCGCCTCTTCCTGCGACAGCACGCCGTGCAGCACCGCGGACTCGGTCACCTGCTCGCCGATGGTGATGGCCGGGTTGAACGTGGCCGCGGCGCTCTGCGCGAGGTAGGCGACGTTCTTGCCGCGAAGCTCACGCCACTGGATTGGCTCCATGGTGAGGATATCCTTGCCGCGCAAGAGCACCTCGCCGCCGGAGAACTCCAGGCCGGGTTTCGTGTAGGCGAGCGTCGCGAGCGCGATCGTGGTCTTGCCGGAGCCGGACTCCCCGATCAGGGCGCAGACCTCGCCCGGTTGGATGTCGAAACTGACGCCCTTGACGATGGGTATGGGCTCGCCTTTTTCGCTGCGGGCCTCGATCTTCAGATCTTTGACTTCGAATAGTGCCGCCATTAGACCATCTTCTTTGCAAGGGTGCCGCCGGCGGCCGCGGAGATGTCGTCGACGATCAGGTTGATGGAAATGGTGAACGAGGCGATGGCCAGTGCCGGCCAGATTGCGGCGTAGGAGCCGTAGCCGAGGCCCTGCAGGTTCTCGCGCACCATGGAGCCCCAGTCCGCGGTCGGCGGCTGCACGCCGAGCCCGAGGAAGCTCAAGCTGGAGATGAACAGCACCACGAACACCAGCCGCAGGCCGAAATCCGTCGCCAGCGGCATCGCCGCATTCGGCAACACCTCACGGGTGATGACCCACCAGACGCCCTCGCCGCGGGCCTTGGCCGCCTCGACATAATCCCACACCATGATGTCCTGACCCAGCGCCCGCGCAATGCGATACACGCTGGCCGCGTAGATCACCGCCGCCGTCCCGATCAGGATCGGGATTGACGAGCCGAGCGCCGCGATGATAATCAAGCCGAGCATGATGGTGGGCAGAGAGAGGATGGCGTCGTTGACGCGGCTCATGCTCATGTCAGGCCAACCTCCCCACACCGCTGCCGCGATACCCGCGGTGATGCCGAGCAGGTAGGCAATCAGCGTCGCGATGAACGAGATCCCGATGGTGGTTCGCGCGCCCCAGATAATGCGCGACAAGGTGTCGCGGCCGAGGTAGTCCGACCCCAGCCAGGTCTTCGCGACATCCTCCGGCTCCAAATCCTCGTAGGCTTCCGGGTCGTAGTCCTCGCAGTAGGAGGCAAACCACGCCGGCGGCTCCTCGCCGCTGCAATGGAGGTACTTCAAGTGTGAAGGCAGGTAGCTGTCCTCGGCAACCATATCGGCCTCGTCGAACGGTGCGATCCAGGTGCCGAAGAACACCATGAAGACCCAGAAGACGATGACGCCGACGGCGGACTTTCCGACCCACGAGAGCTTGAGGCCTGTCTTCGGCGGCGCATCGGGAAGCTCCGCGAACTTGTCGTAGGCATCCTGCACGCCCTTCTCTTCGGCCGTGACCGTGTCTGTGCCTGGCGTATCGGCCATGATGCCTCCTCCTATTTGGGATGCCGCAGTCGCGGGTTCGACAGGATCGACGCGACGTCGGCCAGCAGAATGAGTATCACGTAGGTCCCGCAGAAGACCATCCCGCAGGCCTGGACCAGCGGCAGATCGCGGGTCTGCACCCCGTCGACCATGAGCTTGGCGAGCCCGGGGTAGGCGAAGATCGTCTCCACGATCACGACGCCGCTCACGAGATAGGCGAGATTGAGCGCGACGACGTTGACGATGGGCCCGATGGCGTTGAAGAACGCGTGGCGCAGGATGATGCGCTTGCGCGGCACACCCTTCAGGATCGCCATCTCGATGTAGGGCGAGTTCATGACGTTGAGGATGCCGGCGCGGGTCATGCGGATCATCTGCGCCGCCACCACGATGGTGAGGGTGAGGATCGGCATCGCCAGTGCCCGAACCAGCTTCAGGAACGGCTCGTCGCCGCTGATGTGGGCAATGGCCGGCAGCAAGTTCCATTGCACGGCCAGGAACAGCACCAGGAAGGTGGCGATGAAAAACTCGGGCACCGAGATGAGGCTCAGTGTTCCGAAGGTCAGCGCCCTGTCGATCCAGGTGCCCGGGTACATCGCGGCGATCAGCCCGAGCACGACCGATAGCGGCACCGCGATGAGGGCGACGATGCCGCCCAGGAACAAGGTGTTGGAGAGCCGCTCGCCGATGAGGCTGCTGATGGTCGCACCACCGGCCTTGGAAATGCCGAGGTCGCCCGTCATCATGTCACCCAGCCACCCGAAATAGCGCACGTACCAGGGCTGGTCCAGGCCCAGCTCGGCGCGCAGCGCCGCCAGGCTCTCCGGCGTCGCGCTCTGTCCCAGGACGATCTGGGCGACGTCCCCGGGCAGGATCTCGGTGCCGGCGAAGACCAGCACCGAGACGACCAGCAGGGTGGCGAAGCCGATGGCGATACGGCGCAGGACCATTGCACGCATAGTCTGTCTCCCCTTCTCGAGTCTCGCTCCGGTCGAGTCGTTATTGGTACCGGAGCAGCCGCCATTGCAACGGCGCGGCGATTCCGGCCCGGATCGGGCGATCCGGACCGGCGCCACTCAACACTGCATCAGCTCAGGCCTGCCAGGCGAACTCCGGCCACTCGCAGCCGCCCAGCGCACCCAGCGGGACGCTGGGAATGTCGTGGATCTTCTTCGAGATCGCATCCACGTAGTTGTTATGCATCGGAATGACCATGCCGGACCCTTCGGATGCCAGGCGCTCCAGCTCGCAGTACATCTCGTGGCGCTTGACGGGTTCCAGCACCCCGCGCACTTCCTTGAGAATCTTGCCGAACTTCTCGTCCTTCCACAGCGTGTCGTTCCACGGCGCGTCCGGCGCGAACGCCAGCGTGAGCATGACGTTGGCGGTGGGGCGCATGTTCCAGCTCACCACGTTGATCGGGGTCTTCATCCATACCGCGCCCCAGTAGCCGTCGTTCGGCACCTTCTTGATCTTGAGATCGAGCCCTATCTTCTGGGCATCGCGCTGCACCATCAGGACCATGTCGGTGATGCCCGGCGATACCTCGGCCACGTGCACCTCGGCCGTCGTGATGCCGGACTTCTTCAGGTGGAACTTCGCCTTGTCCGGATCGTAGGGGTGGACGGCCAACTCGCTGCAGAAGTCCGGACCGTAGGCGACGTTGATGGGATGATCGTTGCCGATCGTGCCCTGCTTCTTGAGGATCTTCTTGACCATGCGCTTGCGCTGCGGCAGTAGCTTCATCGCCCGTACGAAGTCGGGATTGTTGCCGGGCGAGGCATTGAGCATATTGCAGATCCCCATGTACGCCCCCGACGGCACCGAGTTGACCAGGGTGTCGGGATTCTTCTTGATCTGCTTGATCGCCTTCGGGTCGAGCGCCTGCATGAGGTCGATGTCCCCGGACAGCAGCGCGTTGGTGCGCGCCACGGAGTCCGTGATTCCGAAAACCTCCAGCTCGTCGAAGTTCGGTCCGTCGCGCCAGTAATGCTCGTTGCGCACGTGCGTGGAGCGCACCCCGGGCTTGAACTCGGTGAGCTTGAAGGGTCCGGTCCCGGTGGGGTTCTGGAAGTCGGTCGTGTCCTTCTTCAGGATCTTGAAGTGGAAGGTCGCGAGGATGGCCGGCAGATCGGCGTTCGGCGCATCCATCACCGCCTTGACGGTGTGACTGTCGACCTTCTTCCACTCCTTGACGCCCGCGACCAGCGTCTTGGCAACGGACTTCGAGTTCTCGCCCATGTGCCGGTTCATCGTCCAGATGACGTCATCCGCGCTCAGCCTGGCGCCGTCGTGGAAACGCACGTCCTTGCGAATCTTGAAGGTCCACTCGGTCACCGCGGCGTTGGACGAGAACTCCTCGGCCAGCTCCGGCTGCGGCACGACGCTGTCGCGGAACTGGGTGAGGCTATTGTAGTTGGCACGCCCGCGCGTGTAGTCGATGGTGGAGGTGAAAAGCTGCGGATCGAGTGCATCGGATGGGCCGTGCAGGTCGGAGGCGAACTTCACCTTGCCGCCCTTCTTCGCGGTTGCCGCCAACGCCTCGCCGGCGGCGCTGAACAGGTTGCCCGCCGATGCCGCGGTGATGCCGGCCGCGCCGAGCATCGCCAGCATCTCGCGGCGGGGGATGCCGCGGCGCACGGCGTCCATGACGGTGCGCTCGTCGCTCGGGCCAAGGGCGGTCTTCTGATCGAGGCCGGCGCCAAGTCGGGCGCCGGCGGGTATGCTCCGGCGATGTTCTTGCCCCTCGAGGGAGTCGAGCCGATCAACTTCAGTTTGGGCTACCGGATGGGATTGAA
>CAZSDY010000146.1:0-2580 GCA_964605765.1 uncultured Ectothiorhodospiraceae bacterium
TATGATCACGGCGGCGTGGGCGAGATCCTCGACAACCTGTTCGCGCGCGGCCGGGTCCCGGTGCACGATCAGGGTGCCGTGGTGCAACGCATCGAGGCATTCATGCACGAGCCACCGACGCCCGAGGCGCGAGACGCGTATCCGCTCTCGCGCAGGTATCATTACGATTAACCCGCATATTGCACGAGGATTCGGGAATCAGGGTCAATCCGGCAAAGCAATGGACACGAGAAGTGGCGTGCCCATCCCCGGCGTGGTGTCGGCAGGAGGGAAGGCGGATGCTACTCGCTTGCATGAGGCGTTTGCCGGTGCCTGAGCACCATCCTGGCGCGGTGTGTCCAGGGTCGCGGGGCGGCTGACCTCTGAAGCTTCGCCAAGGTGGCTTTCTACTCACCCTCACCCGACGACCTCCTGCGCTGGCTCGACGAGCAGGGTATCCGCTACGCGGTGCTGCGCGGATCGGACGCGCTGCGCGACGGGGCTCCGCTCGACGATCTCGATCTGCTGATCGCCGACGACGCCATTCCCGCCGTGCGCGCGCGCTGCGGCAAGCGCCGCCGTGGCCTCAAGGTCGATCTCTACGGCGTGCACGGCGCCCATGGCAGCGATTATCACGGCTTCGCGCATTTGCCCGAGCCGCTCGGCGAGCGCATTCTCGAAAGGCGACGATGCATCGACGGTCGCTTCTACGCGCCGGCACCACCCGACGAGCTGAGCGCCCTGCTCTACCACCTGGCCTACCACAAGAACCTGCAGTCGGGCATCCACTGGAACGATCCCGCAAAGTCCACGGATAGCCCCGCCAGGTACGTGCTCGAGCGTCTCTTCACCGAGACCGGCGTGCACCTGGCCCTTACGCATCAGGCCTTTCACCGCCATCTCCTCGCCGAGGGCTGCGCCGTCACCGGAGCGCGCCTGGTGCGATACATACAGCACGACTTCCGCCACGCCCGCAAGGTCTATTTTCACGCGTTGCTGCGAGATGAGTTGCCCGGCGAGCTGAACCTGTTCGTTGTTCGCGGAATTGCCGTGAAGCATGCGCGCGACGCGGAGTTGCTCGAATTCCTCGCCAAACGCTTTCGCATCCTGATGGCTGTGCCGGTGCCCTGGCTGGTACGCCTCCGGTCAGCCAGGCACATGCGCGGCGGAAAGTGGCGCCGCGGTGGCAGGCCGCATATCGCGGTGGCAATCTTCGATCCCCATCCACAGCAGGCGACGGATGAGGATCGCGCCGTGCACCCCTTCGTGTTCAACCGCAATCAGTTCATCAAGCTGGAATGGCGTGACTGGTTCAACCGAAACACGAGCGCCAGGGAGAAGGACAACCCCGTTCACTCGACCGACAACGAGGCCGAGGCCATCGGGCACCTGCCGCTGTTCTTCTCCGACGAGCAGCAGCAGACGATCCTGCGCATGCTCGCCGATCTTCGCGCGGGCATCGACCCCGCTTCGGAATGAACGACGCCGAGCAGTTAGTCCCTTGCGCGTGAATTCTCGTGCAAGACGACAAAGGCCAGGCTCTTCAGCCAACGGTGGGCATCGCACAATGATGATGGCTCTCGCAAAACCGCCAAGCACGCCAAGAAGATCCGTTTGCCTCGATTGTGCCGTTGACGCTACCGATATAGCCTCCGTCATCAGCACTACCCGGAATCTGCTCTTGCCTTTGCGTGCTTTGCGGCTTGGCGAGCGCATCATCCGCCGTGTGGCTTGCCAGGCGGTGAAGCGGCGACGCCTTGAACACTCGATACCCTATCGGCTTCCGGCTCGTCCGGGATAGGGCGGCGTCAGTACCTTCTCCATGTAGACCACGCCGGCGATGGGGTTGTGATAGTAGGCGCCGATGTCGGTGAACCCCATGGAGCGGTAGAGGGCCTGCGCGGCGGTCAGTTGCGGCAGGGTATCGAGGCGCATGCGCGCGTAGCCGGCGCCCCGCGCCCTGCCGATGACGGTCTCGGCGAGACGCCTCCCCAGACCCCGGCCGCGCCATGGTGGGCGCACATAGAGGCGCTTCATCTCGCAGACCCCGTCATCGAGCGGCCACATGGCGACCCCGGCCGCCACCCGCTTGCCGTCACGCACGATCAGCATGGCGCCCGCTGGCGGCGCGTACTTACCCGGCAGGCCGGCCATCTCCGCCTCGAACCCCTGGAAGCACAGGTCAACATCCAGCCATTGCTGGTACTCCCGGAACAGCTTGCGCATGGCCGCCATATCCCCGGGGATGCGGGCGTCCTCGATGCTGAGTCGGTTCATGGCAGAAGAAGCATTACCTCCCCATAGAGCACCGCGCGGGAAGGGCGAGCGCATCACCCAGGCGATTTCTCGCTCTCGGGCTGTGACGACGCGTGGCGTGACTCCGAGGCCGATCTCCGACTCCCGCGCGGATTGACGGAAAGCATAGCCGCCCTGTCCCGTGTAATCGAGCGCCCATTGCCGCGCTCGGATTCTCAGCAGGCACATTCTTCCTCCGCCCCTTGCTCGAAACCCCGGGCACCGCCATTCTCATCATCGGCTATGATGACCGCGCTATGGCAGAAGTCCTCGGCAACCTGTTTTCGCAAGCTTGCGCCGCGCACC
>CAZSDY010000146.1:2680-9547 GCA_964605765.1 uncultured Ectothiorhodospiraceae bacterium
CGGCCGTGAGAGCACTGAGCCGCTGGGTGAAAAGGACGTACGCCGAGTATCGCCTGGGCACGCGGCGCCGTGCGCTATGTGTCGAGATTGGCGCACAACTGGGCGAGCGCGTCACGCTGGAGCGTTCCGGGGCAAGAGGACGCGACAGCATCTATCTGGCGAGGACGAGCGACGGCATCGCGGGTGCGTTGCGCGTCGTGAACCCTTACCTGCGGCGCAAGGCGCTCAGCGCCGGCATGCCGTTCGAGGCACTCCCCGTGGAAGAACGGCTGGACCGCGAGTGGCGTTGCTACACCGCGGGCTCGAAAGAGGGCCTGACGCCGAAGCCGCTGTGGCTCGGTGAAGACGCGCTGCTGTGCGAATACATACCCGGGGAGCGACTCTCGGATCGGCTGTTCGCGCGGCCGCAGCGATTCTGGCCGCTTCTCGTCGCGGGCACGCGGTGCATCGCCGCGCTGCACCACACCGGCGTCACCCACATGGACGCCTCGCTCGCCAATATGGTCGCGGAGAGCGAGACACAGCGTATCGTGTTCATCGACTTCGAATACGGACCGCGCCCGGGATTGAGCGCCGCCGACCAACGTGCCTACGATTATCTGCGCCTGCTGGAAAGCGTCATCAAGTTCATGCCGCCTGCAGACGGGGAGCCGTGGGAGCCGTGGATCGCCGCGCTCGAGACCTGCGTGGACGACGAGGCGCGCCACGCGGACATTAGCGCGTTGGCACCGGCACTCGGCCGCGTGCTCGCCGCACCCCATCTGCGCCGCGCGCTGTCTGGGGTGTTCACGCGAGCGTGAGGCGGGTGCATCGAAGGGGCCAGATCACTTGAATAGCCCTTTGGCTCTCATCGAAGGCCTGCGCGGCATTCGCACAAGTCGTCGCCAACCACGATAAGACCGGCGCGTACGCAACCCGTTGCCGGCGGTGTTGCGAGCTCGATGCTCGGGGCGAGGCCGCGCGCGGCCATCGCAAGCCTTTTGGGGGTCGACACGGATGTCGGGAGTCAACTCAGGATCGAGTGGGCCCCGCCACTCGACAGGTGTGTATCGGCTGCGCCACCCCGGTGGATTTCAGCGGACTTCTAGCTGCAGTGCCCCGACCAGAGGACGACCTTTTGATTTCAGATCCACTTCAATCCCGCATCCGTGTACAGCCCCACGAGCCAGCGCCGCTCAGTCCGAGGGACCGAAGGTCGCCTCAGAGGTCCACCAAAGCGGCACCTTGATCCTGTCACGTGTCAGCTCTCCACGGCCTTCCACGACCGCCCGGGCGCTCTCATAACCCGACTGGGCATATCGCACCACACCGATGCCCACGTCCGTGGTCATGGAAGCCTCGATCTTCAGGGCGGCCTCTTCCGTGCCGTCGGCAATGATCGTGCAGCCGGTGTGATGGGAGACGCCCATCGTGCCGTTCGACTGGATGGAAACCAGGTCGGCGCCCGCCGCCGCGTTCAACAGGCCGTTGATGAACGGCCAGTCCGCAATCGAGTCGGAGCCGTCCTTCATGTCCTCCGTTTCCATGCTCGGATTGGCGATGCCGCCCGCATCCAGGTTGTCGCGTGAGAAGCCGATCGGTCCTTTCAGCTCGCCGCAGGCGACCAGCTCGTTGACGGCCAGGGCGAATTGCTTGCGCTGGCCAAACCCGAGGAAACAGACACGGGCGGGTAGTCCTTCGATGGGTAAGTGCTTTTGCGCCAGCGGGATCCAGCGCTGGGTCGTCGGGCAATCGGGGAACAGGTCCAGGGCCAACCGGTCGAGCCTGCGCTGGTCGGCGATCTCGCCCGACACACAGGTCCAGCGGAACGGGCCGCGTCCGAGCTCGAACAGCCTTGGCCTCCAGTACCTTGCGACGAAGCCCTTGTAACGGAATGCTTCTTCCCGGGACATGCCGGCATCGACGGCTGCCTTGCGCACGAAGGTGCCGTATTCAAAGACGTTGGCGCCCGCATCCAGGAACCGGTTCATGTGCCGCACGATACGAAGGATGGATTTGCGCGACTCCGCCAGGTATTCGTCCATGGAACGCGCGCGCATCTCGTCTGCCTCCTGGGGGGAATAGCCCGACGGAATGGCAGCGAACGGATCGTGGTAGGGGCACATCTCGGTCACGATATCCGGAATCCAGTTCTTCTCTATCGCTTCCTCGCAGACATCGACCATGTTGGCGCAGATCGCGATGCCGAGTGGCTTCTCTTTCTCGCATGCGTCCTTGGCGAGCGCGATAGCTTCGTCCAGATTCCCGGCTTCGATGTCGAACCAGCCCTTTTCCTTTCGATCATCGACGATGCTCCGGCGCACCTCCACGATGACCGAGACCCCGCCGTGCATGGACATGGACTTCGGCTGCGAGCGGCCCATGCCGCCGAGACCCGCGGAGAAGAAGACCCGCCCCTTCAGACTACCGTCGAACTTCTCATCGGCGATGCAGGACAAGGTTTCGAACGTGCCCTCGACCACCCCCTGGCTTCCGATGTATTCCCAGGGGCCGGCGGTGTAGGACGAAAAGGTGGTCAGGTTCCGGTCCATCAGCTCTCGGAACGACCGCCAGTCCGCGTTGATCACGTTGGAAAGCCCCATCACGACCCGCGGCGCCATGCGGTGAGTCTTGAACACGGCTACCGGCATGCCCGCCTGGATGACCAGAGTCTCATCGTTCCCGAGCTGCTTGAGGGCATCAACGGTCGCGTAGTAGCTCTCCCAGTTTCGCGCCGCCTTGGCGATACCGCCATAGACGATCAGCCGGGAGGGGTCCTCGCCGTTCTCGAGGTTGTTTTCGAGCATCCGCAGGATGGTCTCCTGTTTCCAGCCCCTGCAGCGCAGCACATCGCCGCGCTGCGCCGTGATTTGCGTTTGGATATTCGTACGCATGTGCCTATTCCGTGAGGAGAAACTTCGCGATGATGTTGCGGTGGATCTCCGACGAGCCGTCGAAGATCCGCGCGATGCGGGCGTCCCGAACGTAACGCTCCAGCGGCATTTCGCGGCTGTAGCCATAGCCGCCGTGAATCTGAAGCGCGAGGTCCGTGACCTTGCCGACCATCTCCGAGGCGAACAGCTTGGCGAACGTCGCCTCACGAGTGTAGCGCTCGTGCAGACCCCGTTTAGCCGAGGCGCTCAAACCAAGCGCACGGGCGGCTTCGAGCTGCGTCGCCATATCCGCAAGCATCCACTGGATACCCTGGAATTGCGCGATCGGCTTGCCGTCGACCAGCCGCTGCTTGGCCCAGTCGACGGCAGCGTCCAAGGCCGCCTTGGCAAGCCCGGTGCACATGGCGGCGACATCGAGGCGAGCGGCGTCGAGCCCGATCATCGCATTCTTGAACCCGGTGCCCTCCGGCCCGAGCAGATGGTCCTCCGGGACCACGCAATCTTCGAAGTGCAGCTCGAAGACATGGCCGCCACGCAGACCCATGACCGGCTCGATCGTGCCCGGGGTGAAGCCGGGCGTCTCCTTGTCAACGACGATCGCGCTGATGCCCCGATGTTTCTTCTCGGCCCGCGGGTCGGTGACGCAGAAGAGCACCACGAAATCCGCCACGCCGCCGTTCGAGATGAAATGCTTGGTCCCGCTGATGCGGTAGCGATCACCGTCCTTGACCGCCTTGACTCGCATGTCCGCCGGGTTGGAGCCCCCGCGCGGCTCCGTCATCGCATAAGCGCCGAGCAGTTGGCCGGTTGCTGCTTTGGGTAGGTATCTGCATTTCAGCTCCTCATTCTCGCCTATGAGGATCGCATCGGTCGCCATGTAGTGCGCCGTCAGGGCCGACGCCGTGGACATGCAAGCACCCGAGATCTCCTCGATGGCCAGATAATGCGCAATCGGCGAAACGCCCGCGCCGCCGTATTCCTCCGGCAGGTTCATGCCCATGACGCCGAGCTCCGACAGGGCGGGGAAGTGCCGATCACCGGCGAATACGGCGCTCTCGTCGATATCGCGGGCCGCCGGCATGAGCACCTCGCGGGAAAAACGACCTATCGTTTCCTGCAAGGCGCGGTCGTCATCGGTGATCAGGAAATCCATCTTGCGCTCCTCAGCCGTCTTTGTGCTCGGTGGCGACGATGCCGCGAGTGCTCAGGTCGTCCAATCGATCCTGGGAAACGCCGCACAGGCTCTTCAGGATCTCGGCGGAATGCTCGCCGAGCAACGGCGGCGCGCTGAGTTCCCCGCGTTGCATGCCGTCGAACCGGATTGGCTGTTCGAGCACCAGCGCCTCCCCGGCCGTTTTGTGGGGCACGCTCGCGAGCAATCCGCGCTCGCGCACCTGCGCCGAGTTCAGCGCCTGCTCGATGGTCCAGATCGGGCCGGCTGGAATCCTCTCATCGGAAAACAACGAAACAATGCTCTCGACGGTCTTGTCCGCGGCCCAGCTCTCGACCAGGTGGCGCACGGCGGGCTCGTTGTCGGAGCGGGTAGCGTCGCTGGCGAACCGCTGGTCGCCAATCAGCTCCGCCTTGCCGATCACCTTCAGAAAATGGTCGAACAGCTCGTTGTTGAGGATCGCGAGCACGAAATAGCCGTCGACTGCCTGGTAGGTGCCGAACGGAACCGAAATTGGATGCCGGTTGCCGGTGCGACGCGGCAAGTGACCGCCGTAACTCCATTGGGCGATAGAGGTCGGCAGTACACTGAACAGGCAGTCGAACATGGAGACGTCGAGAAACCGGCCCCTGCCCGTCCTCTCGCGTTCGAAGAGCGCGGACGATACACCCCACGCGGCAAACACCCCGGCAACGAGATCTCCGATGGCCTCGCCAACCAGCGTCGGGGAGTTCTCCGCAAAGCCGGTCGAGTGCATCAAGCCCGAAGCCGCTTGGACGATGATGTCGTAGGCGGGGCGATCCGACATTTCACCGCTCTGCCCGAACCCCGAAATGCTCGCGTAAATGATGTCCTCGCGCAGGCGCCTGCAGGTTTCGTAGTCGATGCCCAAGCGCCGGGCGACACCGGGCTTGAAGTTCTCGACGACAACATCGGCGTCGCGGATCAGATCGTGAGCGAGAGCGCGGCCTTCGTCGCTCTTCAGGTTGAGCACCAGGCTCTTCTTACCTCGGTTGATCAGCAGAAAGAAGGCGCTTTCGGTTTCACGGAACGGCGGAACGTGTCGATAGTCGTCGCCCCTGGAGCTCTCGATCTTGATGATCTCGGCGCCGAGGTCCGCCATCAACGCGGTGCTGAACGGACCGGAGAGCACCCGCGTGAAATCCACTACCCGCACGCCGTCGAGGGGCCGGGATTGTCGGCGCGCCTTTTCTGTCATGTCATGCACTCCATGGTTGCCCGCATTCCACGACCGGGCCGCATGCGTCGGTGATTTTTCCACGCAGCCGGGCGTCATCCGGGGGACGTTGACCGGACAGCCGCGAATCGCCGTTGAGCGTCACTCGACGAGCCCGCTCGGTCCTCGTCCTGTCCTTGGATAGCACGAAGTGATCGGGCCGCTCCTCGTCCCGGCGAAGACCACACGCTTCGTATGGTGAGCTAACCAGGCGTCGAATTCCAGCCGGTCGAATCCGACACCTCGCGCGCCTTGGAACTCATCTACACGGGAGACTTCATCGACGCGGCCGAAGCACACCGTAGGCGCCGGCGCATCAGTCAGTGCACCGGGCATCGAGCCACGATGGATGAGCCGTACGCCGACACTCGACGAGCGTAACGGCGACATCGACTCGCGCCCGCGAGCCACTTCGCCGCCGATGTCGACCGGCTGCAATGGCGGGCGTGGATGCCCACGCGCGACGGCTTCTCGCTCAACGCCGCCGTCGCCTGCGGATCACACCAGCGCGAGCGCCTCGAACGCGTGTGCCGATATCTCCTGCGGCCCCCCGTTGCCCTAGAGCGCCTGAGCTGCGACGGCGACGGTCTCGTCGTCTACGAGCTCGAGCATCCTTACGCCACCGCTACCACCCACGTGCTGTTCGAGCCCCTCGACTTCATGGGGTACATCCCTGTACCCCACCCCTGACGGGGCAACCTGCGGCTGTGCAAATCGGCAATCCTGCCAATTTGTCATCGCCCGACTCGCCGCCCTCGTCCCCCGCCCGCGAGGCCATCTCTTGCGCTACCATGGCCTGTTCGCACCCAACGCCCACCATCGACACCGGGTCGTGCCCGAGCAGGCGCAAGCTCTCGTGCCCGACGCGGCGTCGCCTTCACCTGCGCGTCGTGCGAGCACCTCCCTGGGCTGGATGCAACGACTACGCCGTGCCTTCGCCATCAACCTCAGCCGTTGCCCCCGCTGCGGCGCAGCCCTTCGCGTCATCGCACACATCACCGACCCGCGGGTGATCGCTGTCATCCTCCAGCACGTCGCCCCTCGCGACACCTCACCCGACACCGCTCGCGCACCTCCCTGAGCCCACGCCAACGCCATCTACCCGACCCACCGTCCGATCTCCGGCTCAACGCCGAAACCTCGATTCGGCCACGCAATCCCCGCGTAAGCAATCAGCCTCCCTGCCGCTAAGCCCCCGCACCCGGCGACTGTACGCCTCGTTCCACCCCAATCACCTCCTTGTCCGAAACCACCACTCCCCGCCTACTCCGTCCACCAACCAGTACTTCGTCCACACCCTCGATCGGGGCTTTGTTTTTACTATTTGCCTTGCCGAAGGGTGCGGGCTGGCGTGGGTCGGCAAGCTGGATCTCAGACGAGTCGATCTGGGGCGCGGCAAGCGGGTGATCGTGAAGGGGGGACGCTTCGACGCCAAGCACCAGATCACCGTGCCGGAGAGCGCTGATCAGCAGCCCGCGACGGTGGCGCAGGCGTGAAGGAGAGCCCTTTCTTCAGGCAGGCGCAGCTCATAATCCGGTCACTCCCGCATGTCGCCGCCGAGGACTGTTTCGCACTGAAAGGCGGAA
>CAZSDY010000147.1:0-9397 GCA_964605765.1 uncultured Ectothiorhodospiraceae bacterium
GTCTGATAGTTGATGCAGGTATTGGTGAGCAGGATACCCATGCGGCGCATGGCCCCGGCGATACGCTCCTCGCGCTCCATGCAGCCCGCGGGCTGGCGCAAGCGCATGCAGGCCTTCGCATCGACCCCGCGCGGATCGGTCACCGTGCGCACCATCACGCGGCACGCCTCGGCACCGTGCGCCAGCAGGCCTTCGAGCATTTCCACGCCGGCATCGCCGACCGCCTCGCCGTCGCCCATGAGATGCGCCTGCGTGACGGGCACGAAATCCTCGGCGTCGAAAAAGCGTCCGACCGCCAGTTGCTGCGACAGGGCGAGCTTGCGCGGCTCGCCGAGCTCGCCCGCGAGCATCTGTTTTTCGGTGCCGTCGAGGTGCATCATGTCTCCCGGGTGCGTGCCGAGCAGCCCGTCCAATCCGCACCGCACGCGGTGCGGGAGACAGGGACCGGGGCCGCAAGCAACTATATCGCGTCGCCAGAAAAAATGAACTGTGTCCATCCAATCCGCCCGCCCCTTGCGACGACGCTCGAGCCCGGCAGGTTGCTGCCGAGCGATGGCCGACTCGCCTGACAGACGTCCTTCCCGGCGCCGGCACCGGCGCTCGCCCGCGCGTGGCCCCGCTGCCGCGCGCGTACCGCCTGCCCCCTATGTGCAACGCGGCATCGGTGTCTTCGACATCCTCGATGACGAGGGCTGCGAGCTCATCGAGCACAACGCCGAGACCATCCTGCAGGAGATCGGCATGGAATTCCGCGGTGACTCCGAGGTGCTCCAGATCCTGCGCGAAGGCGGCGCGGATGTCAGCGGCGAACGCGTGCGCTTCGCGCGCGGCCTGTGCCGGCGGATCATCCAGGCGACATCACCCGCCGAGTTCACCCAGCACGCGCGAAATCCCGCCCGCAGCGTGCGCATCGGCGCGAGCAACACGGTCTTCGGACCGACTTTCGGTCCCCCCTTCGTGCACGATCTGGACGCCGGCCGGCGCTACGCCACCATCGATGACCAGCGCAACTTCGTCAAGCTCACCTACTTGTCGCCGGGACTGCACCACTCGGGCGGCATTCTCGCCGAGCCGGTGGACCTGCCGGTCAACAAGCGCCATCTCGACATCCTCTACAGCCACGTCCGCTACTCCGACAAGGCGTTCTTCGGCTCCATGCTGGGCGCCGAGCGCGCCGCCGATTCGGTGGCCATGGCGAAGATCGTGTTCGGCGACGAGTTCGTGGACAAGCACACCGTGCTCTACAGCGTGAGCAATGTGAACGCGCCACTGGTGCTCGACGCCACCATGTCCGGATCGCTCAAGACCTACGCCCGGCACAACCAGGCCGTGGTGGTCTCGCCCTTCATCCTATCGGGCGCCATGAGCCCCTGCACGGTCGCCGGCACCCTGGCCCAGCTTCTCGCCGAGGTGCTCGGCGGGTTGACGCTCGTCCAGCTCGTGCGCCCCGGCGCGCCGGGGATTTTCGGCACCTTCGCGAGCGCCATCTCCATGCAATCCGGCGCGCCCACCTTCGGCACCCCGGAAGGCTCCAAGATCATCTTCGGCGCGGCCAGGCTGGCGCGGCGCCTCGGTGTGCCCTATCACGGCATGGGCGCGCTGACCGCATCGAAGCTGCCCGACGCCCAGGCTGCCTACGAGGGGGCGTTGACCATGCAGTCTTCCCTGCTCGCCGGCGCAAACTACATCATCCACTCGGCCGGATGGCTGGAAGGCGGGCTCACCATGGGCTACGAGAAGTTCGTCATCGACGCCGACCGTTGCGCCGCGCTCGCCGAGTTCGCGCGCGGCGTCTCGCTCGACGAGAACGAGCAGGCGCTCGACGCCATCCGTGAGGTGGGCCCCGGCGGCCATTATCTCGGTTGCGATCACACGCAGCGCAATTTCCGCAGCGCGTTTCACACTTCCAGGCTGGCCGACAACAACGCCTACGAGCAGTGGATCGGCGAGGGCGGACTGGACCAGGCCCAACGCGCCAGCCGCCTGTGGAAGCAAATGCTCGCCGACTACCAGGCGCCGCCCATCGACGCGGGCGTGGACGAGGCCCTGCGCGAGTTCATCGCCAGGCGCAAGGCGGCGATGCCCGATCAGCACGTGTAGGACAGATGAGCGTTCGCTACAGCATGCGATTGCCTGCACCTTTTCGTCGTGGCCGGGCTAGGTCTGATCAACGGCCCGCCGATGCTGTAGCGAGGTGCGGGCGGTACGCGGCTCGGCGCCTCGTTTCACGGCGACTCCGTGCACTGGATTGCCGGCACACGCCCGCAGACCGGGCAATGCCCCCACCATCACGATCGCTGCGTTGCGTCGCTCTGTTGACGCCGGCGTCTCCGGATCGATGGGGGCACGGATAATGGCGCCGATGACCGGTGCCGCCAGCGGGCATGACGGGGCCGACGGGGCCGTTCCGGCGCATGCCGATGTCGTGGTGGTGGGCGGGGGCATCGTCGGCTGCGCGACGGCCTATTTTATGGCCAGGCACGGCTGCGCCGACGTCGTGCTCATAGAACGCGAGACGCTCACCTGCGGCACGACCTGGCACGCGGCGGGCATAGTGGGCTCGCTGCGCGCGTCGGTGGCGCTCACACGTCTCACGCTGGAAGCCTGCCGGCTGTTTCCCGAGCTGGAGGCCGAAACCGGGCAGGCGACCGGTTACCGGCGAACGGGTGGCCTGTCCATTGCCACGACCGAGGCACGGCTGCGTGAGCTCGAGCGCATACCGCCCATCGGCGCGCTGACCGGCGTGGCCGCGGAGATGATCTCGGCCGCGGAGATTGCGCGGCGCTGTCCGCTTCTCAACGCGGACGATCTCACCGGCGGTGTGTGGTTCCCGCACGATGGACAGACCAACCCGACCGACACCACCCTGGCTCTTGCCAGCGGCGCGCGCTTGCGTGGGGCACACCTCTTCGAGCACGTTTGCCTGCGCGAGCTGGAAGTGCACAACGGCGCGGTGCGCGCCGTGCTGACGGACAGGGGCCGCATCGCCTGCAGCGCGGTTGTGCTGTGCACCGGCATGTGGACGCGGCACCTGGCGCGCAGGCACGGCGTCGCGGTGCCACTGCAAGCCGTGGAGCACATGTATATCGTGACCGAGCCGATGGCCGGGGTGCCCCGCGATCAGCCGCTCATCCGCGATCTGGACGCGCACCTCTACATCAAGGGCGATGCGGGCAGGCTTCTGGTCGGCGCTATCGACCCCGTGGCCAAGCCGTGGGCGGTCAGCGCCATTCCCGAGCCTTGCGCCTTCACGTTGCTGCCCGAGGACTGGGATCATTTCGAGCCCTTTATGCATGCTGCGCTGCACCGCGTGCCGGCACTGGCCGACGCGGGCGTGCGCCAGTTTCTCAACGGCCCGGAGAGCTTCACCGTGGATTCACGCCATATCATGGGTGAAGCGCCCGGCCTGCGCCGCCTTTTCATCGCGGCCGGCTTCAACACCACCGGCATCATGTCATCGGCGGGCGTCGGCAAGGCGATGGCCGAGTGGGTCATGCACGGGGGGCCGCCCATGGATCTGTGGGAGGTCGACATCCAGCGCTTCGAAGGCTGGACAGCCACCGAGCGGTTCATCCGCGAGCGCACGCGCGAGTCGGTGGGGCTCGCTTTCGCCATGCACTGGCCGTACCGCCAGCACGAGAGCGCGCGTGGGGTCAAGCGTTCGGCGCTGCACTCGCGCCTCGAGGCCAGGGGGGCCTGCTTCGGCGTGCTGGCAGGCTGGGAGCGCCCGCTGTGGTATGCACCCGAGGGGGCGCCCGCGAGGCCAGAGTACAGCTTCGGGGCGCAGCACTGGTGGCCTTACGCCGCCGCGGAGGCTCGAGCGACGCGCGAACGGGTCGCTCTTTACGAGCAGAGCCAGATGGCGGTCTTCGAGCTCACCGGCGCCGACGCCGAACGGGTGCTCGGGTTCCTGTGCGCGAACGATGTCGCGGTGACCCCGGGGCAGGTCGTCTACACCCAGATGCTCAACGAGCACGGCGGCATCGAGTGCGATCTCACGGTCTCGCGACTCGGCCATGACCGCTACCTCATCACCACCGGTGCGGCGCTGCGGGTGCACGATTATCACTGGATCAAGTCGCACATCCCGCGCGGCGCGGCAGCCGGCCTCATCGATCTGAGCAGCAGCTTCAGCACGCTCGGCCTGATGGGGCCGGCGTCGCGCGCACTGCTGCAAACGCTGAGCCGGGACGACATCGGCCCGGGGACGTTCCCCTTCGCGACGATCCGGACGCTGGAGATCGGCATGGCCACGGTGCTCGTGCAGCGTCTGAGCTACGTGGGCGAGCTCGGATTCGAGCTCTACGTCCCGACCGAGTGCCTGGTCAACGTCTACGACAGTTTGGTCGGCGCTGGCGCGGCGTTCGGCCTTGCCCACGCGGGACTCCAGTGCATGGACTGCTGCCGCCTGGAGAAAGGCTTCAGGCACTGGGGGCACGATCTGTCGCCCTCGCTTTCGCCGTTCGAGGCAGGGCTCGACTTCGCGGTGCGCCTGGACAAGCCCTTCCTCGGGCGCGATGCCCTGTTGCGCCAGAAACGCGAGGGCTTGACGCGCCGCCTCGTCCTGTTTCACATCGCCGCGGGCGAGCCCCTGGCACTGCACGAGGAACCCGTCTACCGAGACGGCGAGCTCAGCGGCGCCACCACCTCCGGCAACCGTGCGCTGACCCACGGGGGTACCCTGTGCTTCGGGCTCATCGAGCACGCTCCCGGCTGCACGCGCGCATTCGTCGAGTCGGGCCGATATGAGATAGTCATCGGGCGCGAGCGCTACCCGGCTACCGCACTCGCCCGAGCCCCGTACGACCCCCGCGGCCTGCGCATGCGCGCCTGAAATAGGGGTCAGACCCCATAGACTATTTCTAAGGGGTCTGACCCCTTTCTTATTGGTGGCCGCTGGAAGAAAATTCACGGAGCGGCATACGGGCGGTTGCTCCGCGGGCGTCCAACGAACAACAAGAGGTGACTGACATGTCAGCAACAAGCATTCGCGGCAAGATTACACTGGACGGTCTGGACAAGCTCGCGCGTGCGGGCGAGGTCGACACCGTGCTCGTGGTGTTTCCGGATGCCTACGGGCGTTTCATGGGCAAGCGCGTGCCCGCAGACTTTTTTCTCGATACCGTCGCACCCCACGGCATGCACGCCTGCAACTACCTGCTCACGGTGGACATGGAGATGGACGTGATCGAAGGCTACGAGTATGCCAACTGGAGCAAGGGCTACGGAGACTTCCACTGCGCGCCCGACCTCAACACCCTGCGTGTGCTGAGCTGGCTGGAAAAATCCGTGATGGTCATCTGCGATCTCGAGAGCGAGCCCGGTCACCTACCGGTCGAGCCCGCGCCGCGCACCATGCTCAGGCGCCAGATAGGACGCCTTGCGGAGCTCGGGTTCACGGCCAAGGGAGCCTCCGAGCTCGAGTACTACATCTTCAAGGAGACATACCAGAGCGCCCGCGAGAAGCGTTATGACGACCTTCAGACCTTCGGCGCCTACGTCCAGGACTACCACATGCTGCAGGGCACGCGCGAGGAGCCGCTCAATGCGCCGCTGCGCCGCCACCTGCAGGCGAGCGGCATACCGGTCGAATCGAGCAAGGGCGAGTATGGTCCGGGCCAGCACGAGACCAACATCTGCTACACCGATCTGCTGGAGATGGCCGACCGGCAGACCATCCTCAAGCAGGCTGCCAAGGAAATCGCCATGGCCCAGGATCTGGCGGTCACCTTCATGGCCAAGTGGCACACCGATCTGGCGGGCTCCAGCATGCACATACATCTGAGCCTGTGGGACGAGAGCGGGGAGAGCCCCGTGTTCCCGGGGGACAAGAGCGCGGGGCCCATCGAGACGAGCGACGAGTTCCGCTGGTTCCTGGGCGGCTGGATGAAGCATGCGCGCGCCATCTCGGCGTTCTACGCGCCGTACCCGGCCTCGTACAAGCGCTACGTGTTCCAATCCTGGGCGCCGACCAACATCGCCTGGAGCTTCGACAACCGCACGTCCGGTTTTCGTGTGATCGGAGAGGGTCCCTCGCTGCGCATCGAATCACGCATCCCCGGGGCGGACGCCAACGGCTACCTGGCCTACGCGGCGACCCTCGCGGCGGGCATCGACGGGCTCGTCAACCGGATCGAGCCTCCCGCGATTTTCGAAGGGGACGTGTATAGCGCCGAGAACCTCCCGACCGTGCCCGCGAGCCTGCGTGAGGCGATCAGCGAGCTGGAGGGGAGCACCATGCTTCGCGAGGCCTTCGGCGAGGATGTCGTGGGACATTACCTGCACTTCTTCCGCACCGAGCAGGCCAAATTCGACGAGCAGGTGACCTCGTGGGAGCGCGCGCGCTACTTCGAGCAGGTCTGAGGCCCGGAAAAGCCGGGATGGGTTGTGGAAGGCCCGCCCGTAGGAGCCGGATGCATCCCGCGAACCTTTGCAGGGCATCGGGCGCGGTGCCAGGGGCGTTCGCGGATTGAAGTCCGCTCCTGCATCGAGCGGCACGTGCAACCATGAATCGCCGTTTCGGGTGGCGCTTGATCGCCATGCCGGGCAGGAGAAGCCGATGACTATCGATGTCGCCCGGTGCCGGGCCGAGACGCGTGGCTGTGAGCGGGTCGTGCACCTGAACAACGCGGGCGCCTCGCTTATGCCGGCGCCCGTGGCGGACGCCCTCGTCGACTACCTGCGCGAGGAAGAGCTTTGCGGCGGCTACGAGACCGCGGCTGCGCGCAAAGCAGAGCTGGAAAACTTCTACACGGCCACCGCGCGCATGTTGCATTGCCAGCCCGACGAAATTGCCTTCGTCGAAAATGCGACGCGCGCCTGGGACATGGTGTTCTACGCCTTCGAGTTGCGACCCGGCGACCGCATCCTCACCTCGCGTTCCGAATACGCGAGCAACATGATCGCGTTCCTGCAGCGCGCCCGGCACACAGGCTGCACGGTCGAGGTCATCCCCGTCGATCACAGCGGGCAGGTCGACTGCGATGCGCTCGTCGCCATGATCGACGAGCGCGTGCGGCTGATTGCGGTCAGCCACGTCCCGACCGGCGGCGGCCTGGTCAACCCGGCTGCAGACATCGGCGCCGTCGCGAGGCACCATTGCATACCCTATCTGCTCGATGCGTGCCAATCCGTCGGCCATCTCCCGCTCGATGTCGAGGCGCTTGGCTGCGACTTCCTCACCGGTACCGGGCGCAAGTACCTGCGCGGCCCGCGCGGCACCGGGCTGCTGTACGTGCGCAGGGCATGGATAGAACGACTCGAGCCGCCGATGCTCGACCTGCACGCGGCAAAGCTCACCGCGTGCGAGCGCTACGAGGTGCGTGGCGATGCGCGGCGCTTCGAGAACTGGGAGTGCAACTTCGCGGGCAAGGCGGCGCTCGGGCGCGCCATCGACTATGCCCTGGCGCTCGGGCTGAACGCCATCCGTGATCGTATTTACGGGCTTGCGGGCAGGTTGCGCGATGGCCTCGAGACCCTTCCCGGCGTCACGCTCACCGATGAGGGCGTCGAGCGCTGCGGCATCGTGACCTTCACGACGCAGGGGCTAGCCGCAAAGGACATCATGGCGCGCGCCAAAGCCGACGGTATCAATATCGAGACGGCCTCGCCGGCGGGGCAATGGGCAAGCTTCGAGGCGCGCGGGCTCTCGGACGTGGTTCGCGCCAGCGTGCATTACTTCAATACCGAGGGCGAGGTCGACAGGCTCATCGCGCTGGTGAGAAGCGCCGGTTTGCCATCGCGGTGACGCCGGTGTGCGGTAGCGCCACGCGGAGCCATCGTCCGGGGGCGCACCACGCACGTTCTCGTGCGCAGCGCCATCACCTGCCGGTTCGGGGCGGACGGTTCGACCCGAGGTACAACAGTGCCCATGCGCGATGGCCGGCAGAAAAGGAAGGTGCTGGAGATAAGACCTGGAGCGGCAAAGCCTTCGTAAGGTGGTCGAGAAGACTGGGGGAGACGCGGCCATGACGATAAGCAAGGTGGTGCACGAGAAACGCGTCATGATACTGAAATTGGCGGCTCAAAATGGCGCGTGTAACGTGCGCGCGTTCGGGTCCGTCACACGCGGTGACGCCGGTCCGCATCGCGATCATCGGCAATGCGGGAGGCGGCAAGAGCACTCTCGCGCGGAAGCTCGCGCAAGCGCTTGACTTACCCGTGTTTCACGTTGATTCGATTCAGTATCAACCTGGGTGGAAACGAACGCCGCAGCGAGAATGTGACGAGTTGCTGAATGCGCTGACACAACAGGAGCGCTGGATTATTGATGGGTTTGGGAGTGATGATGTCATTGAACGGCTGATCGCCTACCTTGATTCTTCGGTCCTGCTGCGGATCATTCTGGGGCAGCGGGACAGGCTCGAGAAGTGGGATTCGGTTGTGACCGGGGTCGGGAGTGCGCTTGTCGAGGTCGAATGCTTGCGCACCTTCGACCGGCTGCGGCTGCGCCGCGACGTCCCGAATGAGGCGTTGGCGCTGCGCCGGGAGACCGTCTACCGCTTGACGGAGGAGATGGTCATCATCGAGCCCGACCGCACCGTGCTGAACCGGGCCGCGCAACCGTTTCCAACCCCCCTGGGGACGCTCGGACCCAAAGCAACGCATTTAAACTTAAGCTATAGAGCGCTAACAAACGCATGCAGGCGGATGCGGCAGAGCCGCGCCGCTGATGCGAGGCGTTCGGCGGCTCGCCAAGCATTGGAGACAGATGGATGGTGACGACGATGCACAGAGTGGTGGCGAAGGGCAAAATGGCGGCTGAGCGGTTTGCGGGGGACGACCTGCGCTACTGGCTTGAACAGTCCCCTGAGGCAAGACTTTCCTGTGTAGAAATCCTGCGACGACAGAACTATGGAGATACACCCCGACTTCAGAGAACTGCTAGCGTTGTTCGCCGACCATCGAGTTGAGTACGCGATCGTCGGCGGCTACGCCCTCGCTTTTCATGGGGCGCCTCGATATACCGGAGACCTCGACATACTCGTAGCCACAGACGATGAGAATGGGGCCCGAATAATGGGCGCGCTAAAGGAGTTTGGATTTAAGGATTCCAATCTTACCTCCACGGATTTCACGGAATCGGGACAGTTTGTGCGACTCGGTCACCCACCGGTGCGCGTGGACATCCTGACATCGATATCCGGTGTCTCCTGGGAGGAAGTTCGAGGTAACCGTGTATCGGCTACGTACGGAGACGTGCCAGTTCTTTTCATCGGTCGAGCCGAATTCATTACCAATAAGCGTGCATCCGGAAGAACCAAGGACATAGCGGACATTGAAGCTCTTGGAGAGCGGTAAGGTGCCCACGCCGCTGAATCGGGTAAGGGGAAGTGTTTAGCTCCCCCTCCCCACACCACCTGGCATGCGGGTCCGCTACTCAAGCGGTTCACGACGA
>CAZSDY010000148.1:0-9396 GCA_964605765.1 uncultured Ectothiorhodospiraceae bacterium
GCGCGCGGCAGCCCCGACGGGGCGAGCGCCGCGGGGGTCCCCTGTTGCGCGGGCGTAGGGGCGCGGCCGCGGGCGCGCGAGGCGGCGCTGGTGGCGGTCGGGCGCGCGCGCAGCGTCGAGGCGGTGCGCGGGCGCGCGCGGGCCGGCGCGGGCGGTGCGGTGTGCATCGCCGGTGGATTCGCCGAAGCGGGCGAGGAGGGCGAGGCGTTGCAGCGCGCGCTCGTCGGGGCGGCCGCGGATCTGGCGCTCGTCGGCCCCAACTGCCTTGGCGTGCTCAACTTCTTCGATCGGGTTGCGGTGTGGGGCACGGACAACCATTTTCAGCCGCTGGCGGGTCCCGGCGCGGCGATGGTCTCGCAAAGCGGATACATCGTCTACACGGTCACCAACGTCGAGCAGGCGTTTCCGCTCGGCTATGCCATCAGCATCGGCAACCAGGCGAGCATGGATGCCGGCGATTTCGTGGACGTGCTCCTCGATGACGAGCGGGTGCACTCCATCGGCCTCTATCTGGAAGGCATGGTGGATGTCGCGGCACTGAGCCGTGCGGCGCTGCGTGCGCTGGAGAAGGGCGTGCCCCTGTTCGCGCTGAAGGGCGGCGGCACGGGCGAGAGCGCGGCGCTTGCGGTCAGCCATACCGGCACGATGGCCGTGGCGAACGATTTGTGGACGGCGCTCTTCGAGCGCCTGGGCATCGTCGAGGTGCCGACGCCCAAGGCGCTGGTCGAGACGCTGAAGATGACGGCCTCCGGGCGCTTGCCCGCCGGGCGGCGCATGGTCGCGGTCAGCTATTCGGGCGGTTACAGCTCGCTGCTCGTCGAGCGCGGCATGCGTCTGGGCTTCGAGTTCCCTGTCCCCACGGCGGCGCAGCGCCGCGTCCTCGAGGCGCACCTGCCTGATTTCGCGGCCTCGGCCATCGCCAACCCGCTCGACCTCAATCTCCCGTGGCAATCGCTCACCAGCCTGGAGACCATCGAGGAAAGTCTTTTCAGTCTGGCGGGCGGTTGCGACCTGCTCGTGTTCTTCATCGATTATCCGCGCCGGGAGCGTGATTTCGCCGATATCTGGAAGCCGACGCTCGACGCCATGGTGCGTGTGCGCGAGCGTTCGAACATCGCGTGCGCTGTTGCCAGCGTGTTGCCCGACGGGTTGCCCGTGGACTTTCGCGAGCGGCTCACGAGTGCCGGGGTGCCCGCGCTGCAGGGGGCCGACGACGCGCTGTGCGCGCTGGCGAGCGCCGTGCGCTACACCGAGCAGCGCCACTCGATCCTGATCTCCGGAGACGCCCTGTCTGAACGCTGGCTGCCCGATGCCGGCGCGGTCCGGGGAGCGACGCGCCTGCTCGACGAGCACGCGGCCAAGCAACGTCTGGCAAGCTACGGGTTGGCGGCGCCGCCCGGTGGCGTCGCGGCGCCCGATGCGGTGGCCCGGGTGGCCACGGAGCTCGGTTTCCCGGTCGTGCTCAAGGTGCTGAGCGAGCACCTCGCGCACAAGAGCCGCGCCGGCGCGGTCAAGCTCGGGCTTGACAGCGCGCAGGCGGTGGAAGCCGCGCGCGAGGAAATCCGTGATGCGTTGGCCGGTCATGAGCCGAGCCTCGGCGCCGATCAATTTCTGGTGGAGCGCATGGTCGATGACGCTGTCGCCGAGTTGATCGTGGGGATAAAGCGCGATGCGGCGCTGGGACTTGCGCTGATTGTCGGCAGCGGCGGCGTCGAGGTCGAGATCCTGCGTGACTATCAAACGGTGCTGCTCCCCGCGAGCGACACCGTGCTGCGGGCAGCGCTCGGGAAATTGCACCCAGTGCGCCGCCTGGGGCTCGAAGGCGCGGCACTCGACGCCCTGCTCGACGCGGTTCGCGCCGTGGCCGATTTCGCCGAGGCCGAGCGCGACGCCCTGATCGAGCTCGACGTCAACCCGCTGATTCTCAGGCGAACCGGCGAGGCGGTCGCGGTCGATGCGCTGATCCGGATCGGATCGTCTTGAACAGACCCGGCTACTTTGCGCGCGCCGAGTGTCGGGTTTTTTCGCGGTGAGCACCGCGATCGTGCTGCTTTTCGTCTTGGCGTCCGCGTGCGGCGCCAACGCGTCGGGCGACACGGGAGCTGAGGGGCCCGTGTCCGGCGCGGCAGCAGGGGATTCGGGCGCTGATGGCGGCGCTGGCGTCTGGCGGCCGCGGCCGGGCACGAGCTGGCAATGGCAGCTGAGCGGTCCGGTCGACGGCGGCTTCGACGTGGTCATGTACGATATCGATCTTTTCGATACACCGGCCGCGACTATGGCGGCGCTGCGGAGCGCGGGACGCGTCGTGATCTGCTACTTCAGCGCCGGTAGCCATGAAGACTGGCGGCCGGACGCCGCGCGCTTTCCGGCAGAGGCGACCGGAAACCGGCTAGAGGGCTGGCACGGGGAGCGCTGGCTGGATATCCGAGTCGACGCGGTTCGCGCGCTCATGGTTGCGCGGCTCGATCTGGCGGTGGAAAAGGGCTGCGACGGGGTCGAGCCCGACAACGTCGATGGCTACGCCAACGACAGCGGCTTTTCGCTCACGCCTGACGACCAACTGGAATTCAATCGCTTCCTCGCCGCCGTTGCGCACGCGCGCGGGTTGTCGGTGGGTCTCAAGAACGACAACGCACAGATCCCGATGCTGGAAGGCGACTTCGACTGGGCGCTCAACGAGGAGTGTTTTCGCTACGACGAATGTGACGATTTGCAATCCTTCATTGCGGCGGGCAAGGCGGTGTTTCAGGTGGAGTATGGCGGCGCGGACCTGGCCGCAAGCGTGTGCCCCGAGGCCAACGCGCGCAACCTTGACACGTTGATCAAGACCCCGGACCTGACCGCGTCACGCATCGCCTGCCGCTAGCAGGCCACCGACAGACAAGAAAAGGGGTCCCGTAAAAGGGGTCGGTGTAGCTTTAGTATTGAAAAACACACCGACCCCTTTTTCTCTTTCGACCCCGAGGATCCCGCACGTCGCGCCAGCACAGTGAAACCAGCACAGCGTTGGTCGAAGGTCGTAGAACGTGGTGAGCGACGCGAACCGCATCGCTCGCATGGCGGAGGATGGCGCGAACGATCCTACGCGGGGGCGTTGTCGGGGCGAAATGCGGCATGGGTGGTCGCATGCGCCCCGTCGGGTGCGGCGCCAGGTCCCCCGATCAGCGTGCTCGAGACGAACTCGGGATAGGCGTGCATGCCGCACTCGGCAATGTCCCCGCCCTCGTACTCCTCGGCCTCGCCGATGCGGATGCCCATCGTGCGGCGCAGCACGAACCACAGGGTATTCAGCGCGTACTGCAGCTCTTGTGTCGCTTCCATTACTCGCTCCTCCCGGTTTCGGGCTAGGCGGCGACGGACTCGCAGCCACTCTCTCCCGTGCGAATGCGGATGACATCGCGAAGCTCGGTGACGAAGATCTTGCCGTCGCCAATCTTTCCCGTCCTGGCAACACTGATGATCGTGTCGATCACCGCGTCCACGATGCCGTCGTCGGCGGCGACCTCGATCTTGATTTTGGGCACCATGTCGACCACGTACTCGGCACCCCGATAGAGCTCTGTATGGCCCTTCTGGCGCCCGAAGCCGCGCACGTCTGTCACCGTCATTCCCTGTACGCCGAGCGTGGCCAGTGCCGAGCGCACCTCATCGAGCTTGAAGGGCTTAATCACCGCGGCAATCAGTTTCATGACTCGTCTCCCGTGGATGGCCGATCCTATGGAAGATCAGGCAGAAAGCGTGCCAGGTTGAAATAATCTCTATGGAACAATGGCTTCAAAGCGAGCTCTCCGGCCCAGCCCTGGAAGGGACATGCTGCGTGCACCGGGTTCGTGCACGTGCGCGGCAGGTTTGCACCAGCGCGGTGCGGGATTGGTCTTCAGCGCCGGCACGCGGGCGTCGCCGAACGGGCAATGAGAGCCGCATCCGTACACGCCGGCCCGGGACCGAGCCTGCGCTCGCCACGATGGCCCGAACCCGGTACGCTGGGAGCCCGCCGGACTTAGGCAATCGTAGCGAGGGAAAGTGGGGTCGAGCCAGCTTGTGCGGTTGTTTGAGGAAAGAGGCAGGGATGCCGAAAGGTGCTAGCCGTAGCTATTTGACGAGGAGGACCGTGCAAAATGGCCGGCATCCGCTTTTCCGCAGTAGATTAGCCTTGAGTCCGACAGGCTCCTAGACTCCGTGTTCGGGCCTCATGGTGGAGTAGAACGAGTTGGATAATGCTGCGCTTGTCGGGATCACGGGACCGGACTTCGAGATGGACATCGAGCGCGGCAAGGTGCGGGAGTTCGCGCGAGCCGTCGGCGCCCACCAGCCAGAATACCTCGACGATCCGTGCCCGCTCGTTCCACCGACCTTTCTCACCACGGCCGCGTACTTCTGGGGCTACTCGCTGGAGCGCCCGCGCGGGACGGCGTTCGAGCGCATCGATCATGACCTTTCTCTTTCGTTGCACGCCGAGGAGGCATACATCTTCCACGGCCCACCGCCACGCGCCGGCACGCGACTCACGGGGCGTTCGAGCCTGGAGAGTTTCACGACCCGGCAGGGTGCGCGCGGCGGTGAACTCACCTTTCTGGTCATGCTGACGGAATTTCGCGAAGAGCGCGGCGATCTCGTGGCCGAGGCGCGCTCGACATCGGTGACGACCGGCGAGACACCCGTGCCGAAAAGCGGCTTCGACGTGCCCACCTATGCGCCCGGGTTCACCGGCCACGATCCGGTTGACAGGCTGGGGGCCATCGAACCCGGGGGCTGGGAGTCGCTCGGCGAGGGGCGCGGCCCCGATCCGGTCACCCTCGCGCCGCTCACGCTGCGCGAGGTGGTGCGCTACCAGGGTGCGTGCGGTGAGGACCACCCCGCGCATTACGACAGCGCCTACGCGCGCGCGCTCGGCTATCCGGCGCCTTTCTCCATCGGCATGCTGCACGCGGGCGTGTTGGCGTCGATGGCGACGCGCTGGCTCGGCGCGGAGAACGTGCGCAGCTTCCGGGCGCGGTTTCGCAACATCGTCTGGCCGGGTGACGTGCTGCGCTATTCCGTGCGTGTCGAGCGCAAGCACGTCGAGCAGGGTGAGCGCACGGCCGAACTCGTTCTTTGCTGCTCGCGGCCCGGCGACGAGGTCGTGGTCGACGCGTGGATGCGGTTCGTCTTATAAGGGGACACATATAACTTTATAACTTAGAGAAGCTCTAAAGGCGGAGAGGGGACACTCATAACTTTATACCTAGAGCTTCTCTAAGTTATAAAGTTATATGTGTCCCCTTACGACATTAATCAAGGGTTCCCCGCTGCGCCAGCGCTCGAGGTTGTCGGCGAAGAACTCGGCGAAGTGCACCGGCCAGTCGTGCACGCTATCCGACGTGTGCGGTGTCATGAAAAGATTCTCCAACGACCACAGGGGGCTGTCGGCCGGCAGCGGCTCGGTCTGGAAAACATCCAGATAGGCGGCGCGGAGGCGTCCCGAGCACAACGCGTCGACGAGCGCCTCCTCCTCGACCACGGCGCCGCGCGAGGTGTTGATGAACATGGCCCCGGGCTTCATGGCGGCAAAGGCCGCGGCGTCCATTAGCCCGGTGGTCGCTTCACCGACCCGAACGTGCAGGCTGAGCACATCGGCGCGCCCGAGCAGTTGCATAAATGACCCGGGCGGGTGCATCTCGTCGACCGACGGATGGGCGACATCACTGTGCGCACGGATCCCCAGTACCCGCATGCCGAGCGCTTTCGCGTTGTCAGCCACGCAACCGCCGATCTGCCCGGCGCCCACGACGAGCAGCGTCTGACCGGAAAGCGGGGCAAAGCCGTGCTGCACCCAGCGGCGCTCGAGTTGCTGCGCGCGGTACGTGAGAAAGCTGCCGTTGAGCATGAGAATGGCGCCAGTGACGGTTTCTGCGAGGTAGCGCGCCAGCACCCCCGCGCAGTTGGTGAGCGTGATGCGATTCCCGTCCCACGGAACGAACTGCTCGTAGCCCGAACCCCCGACCTGGATCCAGCGCACGCTGGGACACGCGAGCGCCGGGCGATGGGCGTGCCCCGGGAAGTTCGGCTGCTTGATGGAAAAGACCACTTCGGGCTGTTCCGCTTCGAGCACGGGTGCGACCTCATCCGGAGCGCCCGCATAGCTGAAGCGCACGTCCGGGAAGCGCTCGGCCAGCCGCTCGCGAAACTGAGCCGGCTGGTCGTGAATGACTGTAACGCGGGTTTGCGTGGCGCTCGTGCTCATGGGATTTTCCTGGATCGAAGTGGGAGCTCAGGTGCTCTTCGCAAGAAAGTCGCACGCAACGGCCGCGTGCAGTGCGATGCCCTGCGCCATGGCCTCCTCGTGGATCATCATGCGGTTGGAATGGCACGGGGCCGCCGTGCCCGGCTCGGTGCCGGGCGGAGCGACGCCCAGGAAAGCCATTGCGCCGGGCACGCGCTGCAGAACGAGAGAGAAATCCTCGGCCCCCATGTAGGGTTGCTCGAGCTCGAGAAAGCTGCGCTCGCCGATGTGATGCTCGGTGCTTTGGCGCAGGAACTCGACAAAGGCGCTGTCGTTATAGGTGACGGGATAGCCCTCGTCGATCTCGACCTCGGCGCGCATCTCGTGCGCCTCGGCGATGTGCGCCGCGAGCCTGTGGATTCCCGCCTGCGCCACATCGCGCGCCGTGCCGGAGAAGCTGCGCAGCGTGCCGACCATGCTGGCGTGCTCGGGAATCACGTTGCTCACCGTCCCGGCCGTGATCCGGCCGACCGTGAGCACCACCGGGTCGAAGGTATTGAAGCGCCGGGTGACGAAGGTCTGAAACGCCTGCACCAGCTCACAGGCGACCGGGATGGGGTCGTTGGCGTCGTAGGGCATGGATCCGTGGCCGCCCTTGCCGATTACCTTGATCCGGACGTCGTCGGCCGCCGCGAGCAATGCGCCCGCGCGGCACGCTATGCGCCCGGCGGGCAGCGTCGGCTCGATGTGCAGGGCGAAGGCCGCATCGGGGCGCCTGTCGAGGTCGAGCAGCCCCTCGGCGATCATCGGCTCGGCGCCGCCGGGGCCTTCCTCTCCAGGCTGGAACATGAAGCGGATCTCGCCCGCCAGCTCGTCCTTGTGACGGCTCAGCAGACGCGCCGCAGCGGCGAGCATGGCGGTGTGCGAGTCATGGCCGCAGGCATGCATGCGGCCCTCGACCTCGGAGGCGAACCCGAGCCCCGTGTCCTCCGGCATGGGCAGCGCATCCATGTCTCCGCGCAGCACGATGCACGGTCCCGGCCGCGCGCCCTGGAGCACTGCGACAACGCCGCTCGTCGACTCCGATGCGTGAATCTGGAGGTCGAGATCGGCGAGCGCCTCGAGCACCGTCTGGCGGGTTTTCGGCAACTCGTTGCCGAGCTCCGGGTGGCGGTGAATGCGCCGGCGCAGCTCGATGGCGTGAGGGAGAAGCTCACCCGCCTCGGCAACGAGGTCGATCCGGTTGTCTGACATGCGATGTTCTCTCTGGATTGGTGTTAAGCGGCGCGGCACGCCGAGTTGTGTCATCCTAAGCATGGCCCGCGCCGCTCACAAGTGCCGCGGTCGGGCACGCAAGGCGCTGGTGATGATCGGCGCGCGGGCATTCACGTGAAGGCGGGAGACACTGCCGCTATGATCGATCTCTATTTCTGGACCACCCCCAACGGCTACAAGATCAACTTGTTTCTCGAGGAGGCGGGGGTCGAGTACCACATCATCCCCGTCAACATCTCGATCGGTGAGCAGTTCGAAGCCGACTTCCTGTGCATCTCGCCGAACAACCGCATCCCCGCGCTGGTGGACCACGCGCCCGGTAAAGGTGCCGGCCCAATCTCGATCTTCGAGTCCGGCGCGATCCTGCTCTACCTCGCGGAGAAGTATGGATGCTTCCTGCCGCGGACGCTCGCGGGGCGCGTGGAGGTCCTGCAGTGGCTTTTCTGGCAGATGGGCGGGCTTGGCCCCATGGCCGGGCAAAACCACCACTTCGTCGCTTACGCGCCCGAGTCGATCCCTTACGCGATCGACCGCTACGTCAACGAGACGGCGCGACTCTACGCGGTGCTCGACAAGCGCCTGGCCGACCGCGAGTTCGTGGCGGGCGACTACTCTATCGCTGATATGGCGTGCTACCCGTGGATTCGCCCGCATGAGCGCCAGCGCCAGAACCTCGACGACTTCCCGAACCTCAAGCGCTGGTACGAGCACATCGAGTCGCGCCCCGCTACCGTACGTGCCTACGAGAAGGGCCGGGCCATCAGCACCGAATCGACCGTGACCGAGGAAGCCAAAGCGATATTGTTCGGCCAGGGGCGCCACACGGTGCAACGATAGCTTTGCCATGCGTTGCCTACTCGCCGCAATGCTCGTCGCCGGGGCGGTGCTCGTTGGGCCGGGGCAGCCGCGCGCGCAAAGCGTGCGCGGGTTCGTCTCGACCGGGCTGCTGCTTTCATGGTGCCGAAGCGCGCAGGCCATGAACACCGAGGCGTGCCTGTCTTATCTGCGCGGCGTGTTCGATTCGCTGCATGCGATCGAGGCACGCGCGAAGGAGCGCGACGGCGACGGCGACAGCGTCGCGTGCATTTCTCCTCTCGTGCCCATCACTCAACTGAAGTTGGTCGCGCTGCGCTTCGCCCATGCCAACCCCGATGCCCTGCACGGGCAGGCCGCAGAATTTCTCCTGCGTGCTTTCGCGAAGGGCTTTCCGTGCGCGCGCTAGAAGAATATTGAAAGAGTCCGTCCGGTCTCAACCACCTGCTGGCGCCTCTTCCCGCCCGAACCGCGATAAACTCCGGATACCTGTAATCAACCGCGACAACCGAGGAGAACCAACCATGTCACTTGCCATGACCCGGGCCGAATGTGAGGCCTTTCTCGCCGAGCCCCACGTCGGCGTCATCAGCGTTGCACGGCCGCATCGCGGCCCCCTGAGCGTGCCGGTATGGTATGCCTACACCCCGGGCGGCCAGGTCGACGTGTGGACCGGCAGGGACTCGGCCAAGGTGAAGCTCGCTCGGCGCGCCGGATGTTTCACCTTTTGCGTGCAGACCGTGCAGCAGCCTTACAAGTACGTCAGCGTGGAAGGGCCGGTGACGGGCATTGATGCCATCGATTTCGAACGCGAGCTGGTGCCGCTCGCCGCGCGCTACGTGGGGGTCGAGCGCGCCAGGGGGTTCCTGGCAGATTACGGCGGCGAGCAAGAGGCCGTGGACGCGGTGATGCTTCGCATGCGCCCCCGAAGCTGGTACTCGGAGGATCACTCTAGTAAATGAACGTTCATTCATAATCGGCAAACGGTCGCGCCAGCTTTGCCGTTTCAGCCTGGTGCGGATGTTTCCCTCATCGTTCTGCGCCGGGGCGTGCGGGGTGGCCGCTCGCCGGCAGGGCAGCGGACTGCGCAACGTGTGGCGCGGGCC
>CAZSDY010000149.1:0-9106 GCA_964605765.1 uncultured Ectothiorhodospiraceae bacterium
ACAGAAGGCCTCCCGGCATCCTATCCCCTTGTGCGACCCGCACCGATGAGTCGGAGTTAATCCAGTGCCGGCCCCGTGATCGGGTGCCACCGCCTGAACTCGAAGCGGCGTGCCCGGGCACGGGCGTGGCGATGCCTCGGCGGGCAGCGGCCGGATTTGCCGGTCCACGCCGCGGGGTGCTATTTTGCGTGCGGCCGGAACCGGGGGATGCGCGGCGCCATGCAGCTCAGCAAGATGATCCACGCGATCGATCTGCACGCGGGCGGCGAGCACGGGCGCGTGATCGTCGGCGGAGTGCTCGACGTGCCCGGCGCCACGATGTTCGAAAAGATGCGCTATCTGGCGACCGAGGCCGACGGACTTCGCAAGCGCATGCTGCGCGAGCCGCGCGGCTATCCGGCTGCCAACTGTAACCTCATCCTGCCGCCCACCCGGCCCGAGGCCGACGCGGGCTTCGTCATCATGGAGCAGGTGGAGTACCCGGCCATGTCGGGGACCAATACCATCTGTGTTGCAACGGCCCTCATCGAGACGGGCATGGTCGCGGCGCGCGAGCCTGTGACCGAGCTGGTGCTGGAGTCGCCGGCAGGCCTCGTTCACGTTGCGGCCGACGTGCGCGACGGCAAGGTGAAACGCGTCACCTTCGAGAACGTGCCCGCCTTCGTGTTCCATCTGGACGTGCCCGTGTCGGTGCCGGAGTTCGGTACCGTGACCGTCGACGTCGCCTACGGCGGCATGATCTACGTGATTGCGGACATCGAGCCCCTGGGCATACCCCTCACGCCCGAGCGTGCCGGGGAGGTGGCGCGCGCGGGCGAGATGATCAAGGTCGCGGCACGCGAGCAGCTGGAAGCGATCCATCCCGAAAATCCCGGTATCCGTGGGATCACCATTGCGGTGCTCAGTGCACCGCCCACCGATCCGCGGGCCAGCATGAAGAACGCGGCCATCGTCTCCACCGGGGCGCTAGACTGGGATCGCCCGCAGACCTGGACCGGCGCGCTCGATCGCTCCCCGTGCGGCACCGGGACCT
Organism: uncultured Ectothiorhodospiraceae bacterium; assembly: GCA_964605765.1. Classification (GTDB taxonomy): domain Bacteria; phylum Pseudomonadota; class Gammaproteobacteria; order HK1; family HK1; genus CAZSDY01. Next base: position 1,034 of record CAZSDY010000149.1, read on the forward strand.
CGGCGAAGATGGCCACGCTGCATGCCAAGGGCCGGCTGGGAATCGGCGAGGACTTCCATCACGAAGGCATTTTGGGCACCGTTTTCACCGGCCGGCTGATCCGAGAGACACGGGTCGGAGATTATCCGGCCGTGGTTCCCACCATCAGCGGTCAGGCGTGGATCACCGGTATCGCGCAGTACGTGCTCGATCCCGACGATCCGTTCCCCGAAGGCTTCACGCTGGGCGACATCTGGGCGTGACGCGTCCGATGTTGAAATTATCTGTCGAGCCGATAAACTTGGCGCCGCTCGATCGCTGTTGCCCATCCAGAAACGTCGATAATTTCTCTCGCAAACGCGCAAAGACGCCAAGAAAACATTTGGTGTGAGTAAAAGAAGCAACCACTTATCGCTTTGCGATCTTTGCGTCTTGGCGAGAGTTACTCTTTCTGAACGGACACTGGCTAATACCCGCAGTCTCATCGCGGTCATAGTCTCCAACAGCACGTGGTCTCTCGTACGGACCACCACTGCAGCGCAGGAATGTTCCCATGCCACTAGTTACGCTTCCCGACGGCACTGAACGCCGCTTCGAGGGGCCGGTGAGCGTCGCCGAGGTGGCCGCTGCCATCGGCCCCGGGCTCGCCAAGGCCGCGCTCGCGGGCGACGTCGACGGATGTCTGGTCGATACCTCGTTCATCATCGAAAGCGATGCGGCGCTCAAGATCGTCACCGCCAGGGACGATGCGGGGCTCGAAGTGCTGCGCCACTCCACCGCGCATCTGCTGGCGCAGGCGGTCAAGACGCTTTTCCCCGACGCGCAGGTGACCATAGGGCCGGTGATCGACGACGGCTTCTATTACGACTTCTCGTTCGAGCGCGCCTTCACGCCCGAGGATCTCGCCGCCATCGAGGCGAAGATGAAGGCGCTGGCGGGCGAGGATTTCGCGGTCAGCAGAAAGGTCGTCGAGCGTGACGCCGCGATCGCCTTCTTCAAGGCCCACGGCGAACATTACAAGGCTGAGATCATCGAAGGGATCCCCGCCGGCGAGGTGCTGACGCTCTACACGCAGGGCGAGTTCACCGATCTGTGCCGCGGCCCGCACGTACCGGGCACCGGCCACCTGAAGGCTTTCAAGCTGACCAAGCTCGCCGGATCGTACTGGCGCGGGGATTCACGCAACGAGATGCTGCAGCGCGTGTACGGTACCGCGTGGCCGGACAAGCAATCCCTCAAAGCCTATCTCGCGCGCCTGGCCGAGGCCGAGAAGCGTGACCACAGGAAGATCGCGCGCCGGCTGGATTTGTTTCACTTCCAGGAAGAAGCGCCGGGCATGGTCTTCTGGCACGAGAAGGGCTGGATCCTCTATCGCGAGGTGGAGAGCTACGTGCGCGGCGAGCTCCTGAAGCACGACTACCAGGAGGTCAAGACCCCGCAGATCGTCGACCGGCGCTTGTGGGAGCGCTCCGGGCATTGGGACAACTTTGGTGATCTCATCTTCACCACGCAGTCCGAAGGGCGCGATTTCGCCATCAAGCCGATGAACTGCCCCTGCCACGTGCAAATATTCAACCAGGGGCTGAAGAGCTACCGGGACCTGCCGTTGCGCCTCGCCGAGTTCGGCTCCTGTCATCGGAACGAGCCCTCTGGGACGCGCCACGGCCTGATGCGCGTCACGAACTTCGTGCAGGACGATGCGCACATCTTCTGCACCGAGGCGCAGATCCAGGACGAGGTCTCGAAGCTCATCGACCTGGTGTTCAAGTTCTACGGCGACTTCGGCTTCGACGACGTGCACATCGAGCTTTCCACGCGTCCCGAGAAGCGCGTGGGGAGCGACGATCTGTGGGATCGCGCGGAGCAGGCCCTGCAGACGGCCCTCGATACGCGCGGCCTGGCCTGGAAACTCAATCCTGGCGATGGCGCGTTCTACGGGCCCAAGATCGATTTCCACCTGCGTGATTCGTTGGAACGCGTATGGCAGTGCGGTACCATCCAGGTGGATTTCTCGATGCCGGGCCGCCTCGGGGCTCAATATGTCAACGAGGCCGGTGCGCGCGCGGTGCCGGTCATGTTGCACCGCGCCATCCTCGGATCGCTGGAGCGATTCATCGGCGTGCTCATCGAGGAGCACGCGGGCAGCTTCCCCGCCTGGCTCGCCCCCGTGCAGGCCGTCACGCTCAGTATCACCGACAAGCACGCGGACTACGCCGGGGAGGTGTCGAACACGCTGAAAAATCAGGGATTCCGCGTGGCAACGGACTTGAGAAACGAAAAGATCGGCCTTAAGATCCGCGAGCACACTTTGCAGCGAGTTCCCTACCTGCTGATCGTCGGCGGGCGGGAAGTTGAAAATCGTACGCTGGCCGTGCGCACGCGGGGCGGTGAGGATCTCGGCTCGATGACCCTGGCGGGTCTGGCCGAGCGCCTGAGTGCCGATATCGCGAGCCGCGGCCGCACTGTTTTGGAGGGCTAGCATATCGCCGCTGAGAAGAAGAATCGCGTCAACGAGGAAATCACGGTCGAGGCCGTGCGGCTGATCGACGCGGAAGGAACGCAGGTCGGTGTCGTGCCGGTCGGGGACGCCTTGGCACTCGCAGAGGAATCGGTGCTGGATCTGGTCGAGATATCACCGAACGCGGAACCGCCGGTTTGCCGTCTGATGGATTTCGGCAAGTATCTGTTTCAACAGAACAAGAAGCGGCAGGCGGCGCGCAAGAAGCAGCAGCAGGTGCAGGTCAAGGAAGTGAAGTTCAGGCCCGGCACCGAGGAGGGCGATTATCAGACCAAGCTGCGCAATCTGAAACGCTTCTTGAACCACGGTGACAAGACCAAGGTCACGCTGTGGTTCAGGGGGCGCGAGATGCGCCATCAGGAGCTGGGTTTGAAGCTCCTGCAACGTGTGGAGGTCGACCTGGAGGAGCTGGCGAAGGTCGAGCAGTTTCCGAAGCTGGAAGGCCGGCGAATGTCGATGGTATTGAGCCCGCGAAAATAGCGAGCCGGGATTTGAGGAGTTGTCGATGCCGAAGATGAAGACCAACCGCGGGGCGGCAAAACGCTTCAAGCGGTCCAAGAACGGAAGCTTCAGGCGCAAGCAGTCGTTCTTGAGGCACTATCTGACCCACAAGAGCACGAAGCGCAAGCGGCATCTGCGTCCACTCGATGCAGTGGCCGATGCGGACACGACGGCGGTCAGCCGCATGATGCCCTACGCATGAGGTAGACAAGAAGATGTCAAGAGTCAAACGTGGTGTCGTGGCGCGAGCGCGACACAAGAAGATCATCAAGCAGGCCAAGGGCTACCAGGGCCGGCGCAAGAACGTGTTCCGGGTCGCCAAGCAGGCCGTCATCAAGGCGGGGCAATATGCTTACCGTGATCGCCGCCAGCGCAAGCGCCAGTTTCGAGCGCTGTGGATAGTGCGCATCAATGCGGCGGCACGCGAGTGCGGGCTATCCTACAGCCGCTTCATGAATGGCCTTGCCAAGGCAGGTATCGAGATTGACCGCAAGGTGCTGGCCGACATTGCCGTCGCCGACAAGCCCGGGTTCGGCAAGCTGGCGGAGCAGGCGAAAGCGGGTCTGCAGGGCGCCGCTCCGGCCTAGCCGGCCGGGTCCCACCAAGGGTGCGGGGCGAGGGCTGGGCACGGCGCCGGGACCCTCGCTCGTGGCACGGCGCGGCAGTGGCGGCTCCTCGTACTCCCGGCAGGTTGTCGACAGGGGAAAGGTCGGGTGGCCTTTCCCCTCTTTCGTTTTCAAACCGGTGATCCGAAGCTGACTCTCGTGGACGAGCTATCAGATATCAGTCAGGCGGCGCGGCGCGCCATCGAAGCAGCGCCGGATCTCGGCGCGCTCGACGCGCTACGTGTCGCGTACCTCGGAAAACGAGGTGCCTTGACACAGCGTCTCAAGGCGCTCGGCGCGCTCCCCCCGGGCCAGCGTCCCGCTGCCGGGCAGGCCATCAACGCGGCCAAGGCCGAGCTGCAGCGTGCCATCGAGCAACGGCGCGAGGGGCTTGCCGAGCGCGAGCTCGCCGCGGCGCTCGCCGCCGAGCGTGTAGACGTCAGCCTGCCGGGCCGCGGCCAGGCGAGTGGTGGACTGCATCCGATCACACGCACGCTCGGGCGCATCGAAGAGTTCTTCCGCGAGGTGGGGTTCTCCGTCGAGGAGGGTCCGGAGATCGAGGATGACTATCACAACTTCGAAGCGCTCAACATCCCCGCCTGGCATCCGGCTCGCGCCATGCACGACACCTTCTATTTCGGCGACGGCACCTTGCTGCGCACGCATACCTCGCCGGTGCAGGTGCGGGTCATGCGCGAGCGCTCGCCGCCGCTGCGTATCATCGCGCCGGGGCGCGTCTACCGCTGCGATTCGGATCTCACCCACACCCCCATGTTCCATCAGGTGGAGGGATTGATGGTTGGGCCGTCGGTGAGCTTCGCGGAGTTGAAGGGGATCCTCGTGGATTTCGCGCGCAGCTTCTTCGAGCGTGACCTCAATCTGCGCTTTCGACCGTCCTATTTTCCCTTCACCGAGCCGTCGGCCGAGGTCGATATCGAGTGTGTCATGTGCGCCGGTGCTGGGTGCCGCGTGTGCGCTGCTACAGGCTGGCTGGAGGTGCTCGGCTGCGGCATGGTGCACCCCAGCGTGTTCGAGAACATGGGCATAGACAACGAAGCCTTCACCGGGTTCGCTTTTGGCATGGGCGTCGAGCGACTGGCAATGCTTCGCTATGGAGTCAATGACTTACGTCTGTTTTTTGAGAACGATTTGAGATTTCTGGATCAATTCTGATGGCACTGTTTCCCGAGTTTGCCGTGCTATGCGGGGTGCCATGTGCGGACCGCTTGCGCGAGGCGATCCGAATGCGCGCGGAACAACGCCTGTCCGCTGGCGTGGCTGGGCGGATGGGGGTCGCGCCATGAAGCTGAGCGAGCGATGGTTGCGCGAGTGGGTGGATCCGCCGATCGATGCGCAGGCGCTCGCCACGCAGCTCACGGGTGCCGGGCTCGAGGTGGCGGGTTTCGAGCCGGTCGCCGGTGACATGCAGGGCGTCGTGGTCGGTGAGGTCCTGTCGGTCGCACCACACCCCAATGCAGATCGGCTCTCGGTATGCCGCGTTAGCATCGGTGGGTCGGCGGTGCTGGAGGTCGTGTGCGGCGCGCCCAATGTGCACGCCGGCATGCGCGCCCCCTATGTCCCGGTCGGCGGCACGGTGGCCGGGGGGAGGCAAATTCGTGCGAGCCGGATCCGGGGCGTGCAATCGCACGGCATGTTGTGCTCGCCCGTCGAGCTCGGCCTCGGCGAGGATGCTGACGGGCTGCTCGAGCTGCCTGCCGATGCCTCGCCTGGTGAGCCGCTGACAGCCTTGCTGGCGCTCGACGATCTCAGCATCGATGTCGAGCTGACCCCCAATCGCGGCGATTGCCTGAGCGTGCTGGGCGTGGCCCGGGAAATCGGCGTGCTCAACGCCATGTCAGTCACGATGCCGGCGCTGGAACCGGTTGCTCCCGCGCTACCCGACGCGCTTGCGGTGTCCCTGGAGGCGCCGGCCGAATGCCCGAAGTACGCCGGCAGGATCATTCGCCATATCGATGCCCGTGCGGGTACGCCGGTGTGGATGATCGAACGCCTGCGCCGCTCGGGCGTGAGGAGCATCAGCGCGGTCGTCGACGTGACCAACTACGTGATGCTCGAGCTCGGCCAACCCCTGCATGCCTTCGATCTGGATCGCTTGCAGGAACGCATTCGAGTCAGATTTGCGGAGCCGGGCGAGACGCTCACACTGCTCGACGAGCAGGTCGTCACCCTGGATGCCGACATGCTGGTCATTGCCGATGAATGCAAGGCCGTTGCGCTCGCCGGCATCATGGGAGGGCTCGACACAGGTGTCGTCGAATCGAGCACGCAGATCTTTCTGGAAAGCGCGTACTTCGAGCCGCGCCACGTGGCGGGCGATGCCAAACGCTGCGGGTTGCACACGGACGCCTCGCACCGTTTCGAGCGGGGTGTCGATCCGCACAATCAGCGCCGCGCCGTGGAGCGGGCAACGGCGCTGCTGCTCGAGATAGTCGGTGGGGAGCCCGGAGCGGTGGTGGAGGCCGTGTCGGAGGAGCACATGCCGGTGCGCGCGCCCGTGGTGCTGCGCCGCGCGCGACTCGCGCGCTTGCTAGGGGCCGAGGTCGACGACAAACGGGTCGTGGATGCGCTCGAGCGGCTCGGCATGACGCTCGAGGGGATGAGCGATGGTTGGCGTGTCACGCCGCCCGCGTTCCGCTTCGATATCGAGATTGAAGCGGACCTGATTGAAGAAGTCGCTCGTATCATCGGCTACGATAATCTGCCGACCCGCCCGCCGTCGGCTGCACTCGCCATTCGCCCGCATGCCGAGTCGCGGGTGGATATGCAGGCGTATCGAAACGTGCTCGTTGAGCGCGGCTACCGGGAAGCCATTACCTACAGCTTCGTGTCGTCGCGACTCGAGCGCTTGCTCGGTGTCGATGAGCAGGCGATTGCGCTCAACAACCCCATCTCCGCGGAGATGGACGTCATGCGAACCACGCTGTGGCCGGGGCTGCTGGGCGCGATGCTGCACAACGCCAAACGCCAGCAACGCTCGGTGCGGTTGTTCGAGACCGGTCTGGTGTTCGCACGCGACACCGGCCGCATCCGCCAGACACGCTCGATCGCCGGGCTTGCCGCGGGTCCGCCCGTGCCGGTGCAGTGGGACATCGATACGCGGGAGTGCGATTTCTTCGATGTCAAATCCGATGTCGAAAATCTGCTGTCGCTGGGGAACGGTGGCATGGCGCATCGTTTCGAGCCGATGACTCACGCCGCGCTGCACCCTGGCCAGTCGGCGCGCATCGAGCGCGACGCCGTGCCGGTCGGGGTAATGGGCATGCTGCACCCGCGCATCACCCGATCGCTCAAGCACGCCGGGCGCGTGGTCGTGTTCGAGTTGAATCTTGACGACATCGCGTCCGGGCGCGTGCCGCGCTACGAGTCGCTTTCCCGATTCCCTGCCATGCGAAGGGATATTTCCATCGTTATCGATGAGCAGATCACGGCGCAGCGCGTGCGGGATTGCGTTGGACAGATGGGTATCGATGTGCTACAAAACTTAGAGTTATTTGACGTTTATTACGGGGAAGGTATTGATTCAGGGAAGAAAAGCTTCGCCCTCTCCTTGACGTTTCAGTCTTCTTCGCGCACGCTTAATGATGAAGAAGTAGATTCGTTTGTGGTCGACGTCGTTGATCGGCTCGCTGCGAAGCTGGGCGCGGGATTGAGGAGCTAGAGTGGCTTTAACGAAGGCCGAGATGGCAGAGAAGCTCTACGAGGAGTTGGGCCTCAACAAAAGAGAGGCCAAGGAACTCGTGGAGATGTTTTTCGAGGAGGTTCGCCTGGCACTGGAAACGGGCGATATGGTCAAGCTCTCCGGTTTCGGAAACTTTGACCTCAGAGACAAGAACGAACGGCCTGGCCGGAACCCCAAGACGGGCGAAGAGATCCCCATCACGGCACGCCGCGTGGTGACCTTCCGGCCCGGGCAGAAACTGAAGGCACGAGTCGAAGCGTATGCTGGAACCGTCAATAAGTAGCGTTGAGCTTCCCTCCATCCCGGGGAAGCGCTACTTCACCATCGGTGAAGTGAGTGATCTGTGTGGCGTCAAGCCGCATGTGCTGCGTTACTGGGAGCAGGAGTTTCCGAGCCTCAAGCCGCTCAAGCGTCGCGGCAACCGGCGCTACTATCAGCGCCAGGATGTCATCCTGATCCGCCAGATCCGGAGCCTGCTCTACGAGCACGGCTTCACCATTGGCGGCGCGCGCCAGAAGCTTTCCGGGGAAGAGGCGCGGGTTGACGTGAATCAAAGCCAGCAGATCATCCGCCAGCTTCGCGTCGAGCTCGAGGACGTGCTGCTCATTCTGAAACGCTGAGCGCTACGGCGCCGCCGGTCGTTTACTCGCCAGCGGGCATCCCATAGAATTCCCACCTGAGCGCAGCGGCGCTGGTTGCCGTTGCATGTTCCGCACGGGGCGTAGCGCAGCCTGGTAGCGCACCGCAATGGGGTTGCGGTGGTCGGAGGT
>CAZSDY010000150.1:0-2847 GCA_964605765.1 uncultured Ectothiorhodospiraceae bacterium
CGGCTTCGGTCTGACTGCGGCTTCGTCTGACTTCGGCATTTTGCGGCCTGATCTTTGCCCGGTCGATGCGTAAAAAGTCGGAGCATGTATTCCGGAACATACTCTCTCGCGAAATCGTGGGCCCGGTTCTTTGAGAGGCTGGACGGTGTCGGAAGAAAACGGCGTGATAGACTTCCTCCACATACACATGATGGAGCATCAACATTGGCCTGATGAGCCTGACCTCATCGGCAGGGTGATGTCATGCTCGACCAATATTCACAGTTCGACCGGAACATTTCCCCTCCATTGGAGGTGCGTGCATGAACATACCCAGCGACAAGAAGATCGCTTGCATCACGGGCACCGTCTGGACGGGTGCGAGAAACGCACCGCGTCGCATGCTGGCCCGGGAAGGTTTCGTGCGGCCGATCTGGTTTACAACGGGCCGTTCGCTAAGCGACGCCGAGTACGATCGTATCTCGGCGGCTGAATACCATTTGGCGCGCGCGAACTCCAAGGTGCTGGCTTACATGGAATATGGCGGGGACCACGTCGGAATCATGACGGACGATTTCGAGGATGCCGCCATCGGGTCCCGGATCGGAGTCCTCGTGGCCGGATTTCCCGAGATCGTCGCCCAGGTAGCCGGGGCGCTTCCTCAGACCATCATTTTTGCTCTCAAGGACGAGGGCATGGAGCTTTCGCCGGATCTGGCCGAGGCGGCAAAGAACGGACAGCTGCACCGGATAGACGTCGACAAGTTCGCGCTGCACACCTGGAACCGCGTGCACGAGGAAATGGTGCGGATTCTGGGCCTTCAGTCGGCCTAAGCCCCGTATGTGACGGGAAAGGGCGACCGTCTTTCACATTGCGTGAGGGAAAGCGCTAGCAGGCTCTATAGGCGATTGGTCCGTTCAGAATCTGGTCGGGGCGAGGGGTCACTGCCCCGAGTCATGGACCTTCGCAGCGGTGCCACGGACCCATGTTGATCATCCCGCTGGAAAAGTCTTTCAACTGGAAGAGACCGCCGGTCGTCACCCTGCTCCTGATTGCCATCAATAGCTGCGTCCTCGTGTTTGTGCAAACGGATAGCGATGCGCTGTTCGAGCAATGGGTCGAACACTATCTGCACTCCGAGCTTCCCGAGATCGAGCTTCCGCGCTACCTCGAGGCGCTCGAGGCGCGCGGCGACCGGGAGAAAGTCGGGCAGTGGCGAGCATTGCGGAAGCACGGTTTCGATGACGAGACGCGCGTGTTTCTGCTCATCGAGATGGAAAGCGATGATGCCTTCATGCGCCGGCTGCACGCGCATCAGGTGATCTCCGAGGACGATGACGATTTCGAAACCTGGGCCAGTGCACGGACCCGATTCGAAGCGATCCGCAAGCAATCCACCACATACCGATACGGCTTCATTCCGAGCGAGCACCGGCTCGTCACCCTGTTGAGCTACATGTTCCTGCACGGCGGTGCCGGACACCTGATCGGCAACATGCTGTTTCTGTTCCTGATAGGATTTTCCGTGGAGGTCGCGCTCGGCTCGCTCCTCTACTTGGGCTTCTACGTGGCGGCGGGCGTGGGGGCCGTGTTGCTGTTCTGGGGAGTCTATCCAGGCTCCGTCGTGCCCCTCGTCGGCGCTTCCGGGGCCATCGCCGGACTGATGGGCCTTTATGCGATCCTGTTCGGCTTCCGGCGCATCCGATTCTTCTACTGGGTGCTCTTCTACTTCGACTACGTCAAGGCACCCGCCATCATCTTGTTTCCCGTGTGGCTGGCGAACGAGGCCTATCAGCTCCTGTGGGGCGGCATCAGCGAGGTCGCTTACGTGGCCCACATCGGGGGGTTGCTCGTGGGCGGCGCGCTCGGGGTAGCGATCAAGCGCATGCCAGAGCGAATCGACACGCAGTACCTGGATGCCTCCGAGCGGGCGGAGGCACGGCTTCACGGCTTCGAGCAGGCGATGCGGCTGCTCGGGAGCCTCGAGGTGGACAAGGCGAGGGTGGCGTTTCGGGCACTGCACCGGGAATATCCGGATGATCGCGAGGTGCTGCTGCAGCTCTACAAGGCTGAAAAGTTCACCCCTGGATCGGATGCCTACCATGAGGTCACGCGCCGCGTGCTCGCGCTGCCAGGCAACGAGGCCGGGACGATTCGGCACATCCACGAGACCTTCCGCGACTACCTGGAGACGACGCGCGGGAAGGTTCGACTCGAGCACGCGCATCTCGTAGAGCTCGCAATCCGATTCGCGAGAGGAGGGTTCCCGGAAACGGCCAACCGGATCGTCTCCAATCTGCTCAAGCGGACACGCAAAGCACCGGGGCTCGATCGCGGACTGCTGTCAGTGGCCAAAGCCTGGCAGCGCGCACACAACGAGCAGCAGTACCGGCACTGCCTGCGAGCACTCGTACACCATTTCCCGCAGAGCGATGCCGCGGCCGCGGCACGTCAGGTCCTCGGCGAGCGTGGCGCTTAGGGCCAGAGAAATAACAACTTCGCGATGTCCGGCGTCGAGGCGCCCCCGACTGGCAAGGCGCGAGGAGTGCCAATAGTCACTCTCCAAGCGACGAGCAACGCAGCCAAGCGGGATGGATCGGGGGCACGAAAATGGTGAGTGATTGTTTCGCGAGCCCTTAGCCGGGGCTTGCGGCGGCCGCGCCCCCACTGCTGATCCGTTCGACGAATTTTCGATACTCCCTGATCTCCCCGGCGAGCTTGTGATCGGGATATTGGCGGAGCAGCCCGTCGAGGACGCTCTTCGCTTGCGCGTCGTTACCCTTGTGCTCACACAGGAGCTTGGCCACCATCAGATAGGCGCGGGGGATATCCGGGTGCTTGGCGAAGCGTTTTGAAAATCGGTTCAGC
>CAZSDY010000150.1:2947-8895 GCA_964605765.1 uncultured Ectothiorhodospiraceae bacterium
GAGAAAGCCGAGCAGCGGAATGAACACCGCCAGGCTCGCTATTGAGAGCATGCCCAGGTACATGAGCGCATCGGCCCTGAACGGATACTGGAAAAACCGGGGAATGCGCTCCCAGAACGGCGTGATCACGTTGCCCATACCGAGCGACTCGAGTTCACCCCCACAGGCATGACAGGTCGGGATATTCTGCGCCAGGCCCGTCTTCTTCACACACTGGGGGCAGAAATCCACTTCGCAGGACGGGCAGTGCCAACGCGCCGGCGCCTGCGGGTGATACTTACAGTGGGTCTTGGTCATGGTTGCTCCCTTGCGCTCGCTATCGAACGATTCGGAGTGCTCGCACGACTGGGCCGTGACACGCGCGATCAATCCGGCCGGCTCGCATGACCCCGGGAGCCGACGCGGAATCCGGCCTGATAACGTCACATTTTGCTCGATTTCCCGGCATTGCCCGAGCTTCGATCTGGGAAAGAATCAAGATGATTCGACGGTGCTCTGATCATACATTCTAGCTTCGTTCCCCGGGGCCGCGTTCAGCCGAGGATTTGATCCAGGTCGGCGCACAGATCCCCGGCGTCCTCGATGCCCACCGAAATTCTGAACACACCGTCGCCCGCCAGCTCGCGGTAGCGGCTCAGTTGCGCGTCGCGCAGGCGATACGAGGATCCAATCAGGTCTTCGGTATCCATCCAATAGATCAAGCTGCGGTGGTGGCCCAGCGATACCGCGTAGTGAAACACCGAGAGCCCATGCATCATCTTCTCGGCGACGCGTCTGCCGTTTTCAACCCGCACGGCGAGCATGCCGGAAAAGTTGTGCATCTGGCGCCGGGCGAGTGCATGTTGCGGGTGTGAGGGCAGCCCCGGATACAGGACCCTGCCGACCTTCGGGTGGGCTTCCAGGAACTGCGCGACCGCCAGGGCATTTTCCTCGTGCGCGCGCATGCGCAACGGCAGCGTCGCTGCTCCACGCATGATCAGCCACGCGTTGAAGGGACTCATGATGCCGCCGTAGTGCGTTGCGGCCTCGACGTTGAGCGCCGCCATCGACTGCGCGTCGCCAAGCACGGCGCCGCCGAGCGCGTCGCCGTGACCGCCGATGTACTTGGTCAGGGAGTGCACCACGAAGTCCGCGCCGAGTTCCAGTGGCCGGGTGGCGATGGGTGAGGCGAAGGTCGAATCAACCGCGACCTTGACGCCGCTTGCATGCGCGACTTCCACGCACGCTGCAATATCGCTGAGGCGCATGATGGGATTGGCCGGGGTCTCGATCCAAAGCATGCGCGTCTGCGGGCGCATGGCCTCGATGACGTCCTCCAGCGTGGAGGTATCGACGGGCGTCACCTCGATACCAAGGCGCGGCAGCGTGTCGCGCACGAACTCCGCGGTGCCGGCGTAGTTGGTGTCGCTGATAACCAGGTGATCGCCCTGGCTCAACGTGCTGAGCAGCAGTGAGCTCGTGGCGGCCATACCGGAGCCGAAGGCCACGCAGGCTTCGGCGCCTTCCAGGGAGGCGAGCTTCTGCTCTAGCTGGCGCACCGTGGGGTTGCGCCAGCGCGAGTACAGATAGGGCATGTCGTCGCGCATGTTGGTGGCGGAAAAGCTCAGCGGTTCCGTCACCGCGAAGGTGCTGGACATCACCAGGTTCGGCGACGAGGCGCCGGTGTGCGGATCGGGCTGCTCGCCGGCGTGCACCGCCCGGGTCCGAATGCCGTGATTGCTCTTGGCTTGTGACATGGTTGGGCCTCGCTGTGAGTCGTCCTCGGATCCCGGGAGCAGTATACGCATTGCCGTGAGGCGCGGACTGCCGGGCGTCAACTCCTGGCCGGTGATGCGCTCGAGCAGTGCCCAGAAGTGCGGGTTGCCGGGGGATCGCCTGGCGAACGCAAGCCGGGGTACTCGAGTGCCTTGCAGAGTGCCTCGACGGGGCGTCGCGGCAGGCGCAGGTGTGCTTAGCGATCCAGGTGCTTGCGCAACCGCTTGCAACGACCGTAGAGCCGCGGGTAGCACGTGCCGAGCTCGGTGTAGTGCTCCACCAGCTCCGCCACGCGCCGGCATTTGATCGCTGCTGATTCGATGGCGGCCAGAAACTTCACGTCCCCTGCGCACTCCGACAGTACGCGTAGGAATAGCTCCAAGGCCAGATCGTAGGCCTGCAGGTGATAGCCAGCCCAGGCGACGGCGACAAGCTCACGCGCCGGCAGGTCTTGGCAACGGCTGGCGACAAATCGTCGGGCGTCCGCGCCACGCCCGCTCGCCAGGAGTCTCTCCACGTAGGTTGGCAGGATTTCCCGCGGTACCGCTTCCCCCAGATCCTCCAGGGTCTCCACCTCGTCGATCAACTCTTCGGTGTCCAGCGTGCGCCCCATGAGGCGCATGCGCTGCGCCTTGACAAAACTGTCGTCCGGGTGCAACTCGAGGTAGGCATTCGCGTGGTGCAGCGCGCGCGCCGCATCGTCACGGCGTTCGTATACCCAGGCGAGATCACGGTGCACCAGAGGATGGTCCGCGACCAGCGCCAGCAGCGTCGCTTCGGCCTCGTCGAGCTGTCCGAGCTGGCTCGAGGCTTTGCCGAGCCAGCGACGCGCACGCCAATGGGGGTGCAGATCATTGGCCTCTCCGAAGGCCCGCACCGCTGCTCGGTAGTCCCGGCGGCCATAGGCGACGCGCCCGGCCAGATAGTGAATGCGGGCCGATGCCGGAAATAGCTGGATCAATTGGGCCGCGAGGGCCTGGGCCTCATCGAGGCGCTCGCGCAGCAACAAATACTCGAGCTCCAGTCCGCGACTCGCCAGCGCCAGCGGGTCTTCCCGCTTGAGCCGGTCGAGCAAGCCATCGGCCGCCTCCAGGTCCCGCGCATAGAGTGCGGCTTTGAGGTTCAGTCGCAGCACGCGGGTCACGGACGCGGATGACTGCGAGTCGCGAGAGGCTGAGCACACGGTATGCTAGAGTGTCGCCGAACATGACCGCGATTGCCAACATCCGTTCATGGGTCAGTGTGCGCCCGCATCCGACCGTCGTGCGTCTCGATACGCTGGAGCATGACGGCAGCGAGTGGATCGCTGACACCTTTGTACGCACACCCGAAATCCGCCGTCATCTCGAGGTGCTGGATCGGTTGTTCGCGAGCGGGCAGGGCGGCGGTGTTTTCTTAATCGGCCACTACGGATCGGGCAAGTCCCATTTTCTCGCCCACCTGGTGCAGCAGCAACGCGCGGCGGCGCGCGGTGAAGGGTTGGCGGTGGTGCCCGTGTCGCTGGTCAACTTCAGTGCGGCCAACCGACTGGAGGACATCGTCGCGGGCGTGCTCGGGATCGATGCCGGCGATGGCGATCGACGGCCCGCCCACGATCGCTGGCTCGGCGCCCATCCCCGGGGGGCACTGCTCGTCATCGACGAGTTGTCCGAGTTTCTACGCGCCAAGGCCAATCCGCAAGCGTTCAACGAGGATGTGCGCTATCTGCAATTCCTCGGCGAATGGGCGCAGGCGCGGAGCTTCTGGATTGTGGCCGCGATGCAGGAAAGCATCGAGCATACCGGAGAGCTCGAGTACAGCCTGTACCGCAAGATCAAGGACCGTTATCCGCTGCGTCTGCTGCTCACCCCAGCCCACGTGGAGAGCCTCATCTGTGACGGCATTCTGGTCAAACACGAGGGCTACGCCGCGGCCGTGGAGCGCCTGGCCGACTCGCTTTACGAGGCCGTTCCCGCGGCGCGCGCGGAATTGGCGGCGCTGCAGTCCATCTATCCGCTGCATCCCGCGACCCTGGTGCTGCTGGAAGAGGTCCGCGACCGGTTTTCGCAAGCACGCGGCATCGTGGATTTCGTGGTCACCCGGCTCGCCGGGGACCCGACCCGCGGCATCGCGCCGTTCCTCGACCGTCCCTGGGGCGAGTTGCTCACGCCCGATGTGATCGTCGACCATTTCCACGACTTGCTGGCGCTGCAACCGGAATTTCTGCCACTTGCCCAGCAGTTGTTCCCGTGGTACGAGCGCCACCTCGGCGAGTTGTTCGAACGCGAGAGCCTGCGCGACCTGGCGGACAAGCTGCTGAAGTTGTTGGTCCTGGTCCACCTTTCCCCATCCCGCGAGCAGTTAAGCGCGGCCGAGGCGGCGATCTGGCTGTTGTTCGGTGCCTCGCGCCTCGATCCGGCGCGTAACTGTCGCGTGGTCACGCGGGTTCTCGACACGCTGGCAACGCAGGGCCGTTACGTGGCCCAGCGCGGCGGCGCCTATCGTTTGAACCTTGGCGACGACGGCAGCGGTATCCTCGAAGAGCGCGTGCACCGGGAAATGGCGGAGCTGCGCGGGCGCGATGAGCTCATCCTGGAGACCCTGGCGTCGGTGCTGCAAGGCGCCGGTTTCAACCCCGTGACGCTACCGCGGGAGAGCTGGCAGCACCGGGAGGTAGCATGGCATTTTCACCCGCGCCGCTACGCCGTGTGGCTGGGTGAGCAAAACCCGCCGGTCCCCGACGTGCTCGGCTTGTGCCTGCGTCTTCCGTGGGGCGAGGCGGCACCGGCACCGGGGCTCGCCACCGTGGTTCCCGGACGCATTCACGTGGGTGACGAGCTGGTCGAATTCGCGGCCATGGTGCGGCTCGCGGAGCGCCCCATGGGCGGCGACATCGGCAAGCGGCTCGACAAGCGCATCAGCGCGCGGCGCCCGCTGTTCGCGCAGGCGATGCGCAATGCCTGGCTCGAAGCCGACATCTTCATGCCGGACGGGCGCAGGGAAGCGCCGCCGCGGTTGACGGAAGGCATGGGGCTCGATGCGTGGCTCTCGGCCACCGCGCTCTGGTTGCTGCGCCGGACCTATCCCGCCTTCGAGCGCTTCGCCCCGGGACACGGACCGTTGGCGAAGGAGGCGTGGCGGCGCTTCATGGCAGATGCGATGGTCGATGACCCCGGCCGCTACGAGGCAGACGACTACGTCAAGCTGATCCGGGAAGCCTACCTCGTGCCCATGGGACTGTTGCGGCGCAGCGGCCGCGACTACACGGTTCCAGCCAATCTGGAAAAGCACGAGCTGGTGGCGCTGTTCACCCCGCTGCTGGACCATGATCCGACCCCTAAAACCATCTACGCCCACCTCGCGGAACCGATCTACGGGCTGGTGCCCGACCAGGTCGGCGCACTGCTGCTGACTTTGCTGTTGCAGGGCGTGATCGATCTGGTCAAGGACGGTCGCTCGTACCGTGAATGCTACGAGACGCTCCCCGATCCCCGCCACTACGACCGGGTCGTTCCCGGGCACGCGCTCGGGGTCGAGCAGATCCAGGCCCTGGAACGATTGTGCGGCGCCTTCGCGCTCGGGGTACCGAAGCAGTGGACGGTGCTCGCCCAGCGCCGCAGTGCCGAACGCCTGCGGGCGCTCGCCGAGCGCCGCACGGGGGAGCTCGACAACCTCGCGACGAAGCTCGAGGGCACGCCGGGGGTGGAACAGCTCGTGGCACGTGTCAGGCACCACCGGGAGGTCTGGTCGGCGCTGGTCACGGCCCGCCAACCGCTCGACGGACTGGTGCAGTTTCTGCAGCGTGCCGGCGGAGCCTTGGCCTTCAGCGAGGAAGCCGCCGAGCTCGGTGATCTGCACCAGCGCCTGCCGCGGCTGCTGGCGGAGCTGGAGCGTTTTCGCCACCTCGCCGGGCACCCGGCCCTGGCGAACCAGCAGCGCACCGAGCTCGGCCACATCCTGGCGCGCGTGGGCGAGCCGCCGCCGGTGCACGAAACGCGCTCGCTCGAGGAATGGCTGGATGCCGCTGCGCGCGCCTATGCCGAGCACAAGGAAAGCTACCGTGCCGCCCACGAACGCTGGTGGAAAGAGAACCTGGCGCAGCCGGTCTGGGGCTGGCGGGCACCGCCGGGGGGGCGAAGCCGGCACCTGGCTCTCGAGGGCGGGCTCGGGGGGCTTGGGGCAACCCGGCGGGAAGCCGCGCGCGTGGGGCGGCG
>CAZSDY010000151.1:0-8867 GCA_964605765.1 uncultured Ectothiorhodospiraceae bacterium
CTGTTCGCACAACGCAGACGTCCTGGCGACATGCGATACAGAACCCAGAATACCGCGGCCACCAGCAGAAGCGACAAGTGCACGAGCGGGTCCAGGGAGAACACGATAGGGCCGAGCACCGGGATATCGCTCAGCCACGGGATGTGCACGCCCGCCACGCCATCGAGCGCCACGCTCTTGTAGCCGAGGCCCAGAAACGCGCTCAGCCCCACGCCGAAGATGGTCAGCGCGAGCCCCGTCGCCACTTGATTGGCCATCAGGGTCAGCGTCAGCACCGCGAACACCAGCGCCATCGACACCCCTGCCAGCACGGCGACCAGCATCGCGACGACGATGTTGCCGGTGCTGGCGGCCGCCATGAACCCGGCCACCGCGCCGAGCAGCATCATGCCCTCCACGCCCAGGTTCAGGACGCCCGACTTCTCGGCTATGAGCTCGCCCAGCGCCGCGAACACCAGCGGCGTGCCGGCACCGATGGTGCCCACCACGACGGCGACCAGCGTATCCGCCCCACTCACGGTGCGCCCGCTCCGGCAGGTATCGCGCGCGACACGCGCAGACGAAAGTTGACGAAGACATCCGCCGCCAGCAGGTAGAACAACAGCATGCCCTGGAACACGCCGGTCACAGCCGAGGGCAAACCGAGCTCGACCTGCGCGGACTCACCGCCCAGATAGAGCAGCGCCATCAGCAGGCTCGCAAACGCAATGCCGAGCGGATGAAGCCGCCCGACGAAGGCGACGATAATGGCCGCAAACCCATAGCCCGGTGAAACGCTGGGCAGAAGCTGCCCGACGGGACCGGCGATCTCGCCGACACCGGCAAGCCCGGCCGCCGCGCCGCCCGCCATCAGGCCGATCCAGACCGTCCGTTCACGGCAGTAGCCCGCGTAGTGCGCGGCACTGCCGGCCAACCCCGCGACACGCATCTGAAACCCGGTGAAGCTGCGCCGCGTGAACAACCAGCCGAGCAGCACAGCCGCGAGCGACGCCAGTACTCCCGCGTGCAGGCGGGTCCCCTCGACGAGGATCGGCAGCAGGGCCGCGTCCTCGAACAGCATCGACTGCGGAAAGCCGTAGCCTTGCGGGTCGCGCCAGGGACCATGCACGAGGTAGCTCAGCAACAGGACGGCAACGTAGCTCAGCATCAGGCTGACGAGGATCTCGTTGGTGTTGAATCGCGTACGCAATACGGCCGGGATTGCCGCCCAGGCCATGCCGCCGAACGCACCCGCCGCCATCATGCCCGGCAGCAACCAGGCGCTGTGGCTGTCGTGGAACCCGAGCGCCAGCCCGCCACCACACACCGCGCCCAGGGTGAGCTGGCCTTCGGCGCCGATATTCCACACGTTGGCGCGAAAGCCGATTGCAAGTCCCACCGCGATCAGCATCAGCGGTGCGGCCTTGACTCCGAGCTCACCCCAGCCGAACAGATCGTCCAGCGGCGCGACGAAAAACGCGTGGAACGCGATCGCCGGGTCCTGCCCCAGCGCCGTGAACACGATGAGCCCGCTCGAGAGCATCATCGCGGCCGCGATGAGCGGCGCGGCGTAGGCCATTTGCCGCGAGGGCGCGGCGCGCGGCTCAAGTGCGAGCTGCATCGATCAGCTGTCCGTGGGTGTCCCCGCCGCCCGGGGTGCGCGCAAACAGCCCGCTCATCCACAAGCCGACTTCTTCCTCGTCGGTCTCGCTGGTGCGCTTCGCGCAGGACAGACGCCCACCGGCAATAACCGCAATACGGTCACAGATCTCGAACAACTCTTCGAGCTCCTCGGAGACCACCAGCACGGCCACCCCGGCATTGCGCAGATCGATCAGCGCCTGGCGTATGGCGGCCGCCGCACCGACATCGACACCCCAGGTGGGCTGCGCCGCGATCAGCACCTTGGGCGCTTGCAGGATCTCGCGTCCGACGATGAACTTCTGCAGATTGCCGCCCGAGAGACTCTTCGCGGGCGCATCCACCCCGCCGCACATGACGTTGAAGTCGCGCACGCAGCGCTCGGCGTATCCGTTGACCCGATCAAAGCGAATGAGGCCATGGACCACCATGGCCAGCCGATGCGCCGTGAGCAGCGCATTGCCCGCCAATGACATGTCCGGCACGGCCCCGCGGCCCAGGCGCTCCTCGGGCACGAACGCGAGGCCCAGAGCGCGGCGCTCGCCCGCGCCCAGACGCCCGACGTCCCTCCCGTCAATCTGGATCGCGTGAGCATCCCGGCACACGGTCTCTCCACTCAAACTGGCCAGTATCTCCTTCTGGCCATTGCCCGATACACCGGCGATGCCGACGATTTCGCCCCCGTGCACGCTCAGGTGAATGTCCGAAAGACGGGTGCCGAACTGATCGCTCGATTCGTGCGTGAGCCCGTCCACGGCCAATCGCACAGCCCCGCAGCCGCCCGGCGCCGGGTGCCGGCATACAGGCAACTCGCGCCCGATCATCGTCTGCGCCAGGCTCGAAGCGGTCTCCCGGCGCGGGTCCACCTCGCCCGTCACCTTACCGCCGCGCAGGATGGTGGCGCGCTGGCAAAGTGCCCTGATCTCGTCGAGCTTATGGCTGATATAGAGGATGGCGCACCCTTCGGCGGCCAACACACGCAGTGTCTCGAAGAGCTTTCGCACCGCACTGGGGGTGAGCACCGAGGTCGGCTCGTCCATGATCAGAAGCTTCGGATCCTGCAGCAGGCAGCGCACGATCTCGACGCGCTGGCGCTCGCCGACCGACAGCGAATGCACGAGCCGGCGCGGGTCGAGCGCCAGGCCGTAACGCATCGAGACCCGTTCTATGTGCGACGAGAGCGCATCGAGATTGAGCCTCGACTCGACCGCGAGTGCAATGTTCTCGGCGACGGTGAGTGTCTCGAACAGAGAGAAATGCTGGAACACCATGCCAATGCCGAGGCGGCGCGCCCGGGCGGGATTCGCAATGGTCACGGGTTCACCGTTCCACGCAATGGCGCCTGCATCGGCCTTCACGACGCCATAGATGATCTTCATCAACGTGCTCTTGCCCGCCCCGTTCTCGCCGAGCACGGCATGAATCTCTCCCGGCATGACCCGCAGATTCACCTTGTCGTTGGCTATCACAGCCGGGTATGCCTTGCTGATGTCGGTAAGCTCGAGGCGCGGCGTGGGGGCTGCGTTGGCGCTCTCCAACGGTGCGCCGCCGCCTAGGTCACCCGTATCACCACTGCTGTTCCTACTGCGCATGCCTTGTTGCCCCGGCAACCACCTGTGCCACCTCGGTAAAGAAGCCCCTGCCTCATGCCCCGGCCACCGCGGCCCGGGATACACGCCACCACCCACGCAGACGGTGATTGAGGCACCCGCCTGGCTCAGGTGCGTCCCGGTGAAGGAAATACCGAACTGCACCGGCGCCAGCGTGAGCCCGCTATCCTGGAAAGTGCAGCATTTTGATTGTCAACACCCGCAAACATTAGAGTACAGTTTTTCTTTGTTTTTTGTACGGCAACAAGGACCACCTCGTGATCGAAAAGCAATACATCACCGCCGAGCAGCTTCTCGAGGACTCCTTCCAGCTCGGCATGGACATCATAGACAGCGGGTTCGAGCCGAATTTCATCGTCGGCGTGTGGCGCGGCGGCACGCCGGTCGGCATTGCGGTGCAGGAACTGCTCGACTACGTGGGAATCAAGACCGATCACATTTCCATCCGCACATCTTCCTATTCGAGCATGCAAAGGCGCCGCCCGCGCGTGCGGGTTCACGGACTCAACTATATCGTCAAGAACATCAATCACGGCGACTGTCTGCTCATTGTCGATGACGTGTATGACACGGGACTGAGCATTGCGGCAATCATCGCGCAGCTCGAGAAGGCGTGCCGGCGCAATATGCCCGCCGATGTACGCATCGCGACCGCCTACTTCAAGCCGGCGAACAACAAGACCGATCGGGTACCCGACTACACGATTCACGAGACCGAAAAATGGCTGGTATTTCCACACGAGCTCGACGGGCTCACGCCCGCGGAGATCCGCGATCGAAAGCCCGGCGTGGCGGCGATTCGCGACAAGCTCGAGGCGCACTGCCGCCGCCGAGGCGGCGCCTGAGTGAACCGTGCAGGGGCTCGCCTGGTTGAATGCGCAAGACACGCGCTAACGCCAACCACCTGCCGCACGGGTGCAGCGGTAAGCCAACACGACGACGGCCGCGCTCAAGAATGCGGCGCCGCGGACCTTATGGATGCCGTTGCATACGGATTCACAACGCCCAAAGCCGGCTTAACCCCGGCGCTCGGAATACCCGCAGGAAAGATTTGGCGGCGCCACGGACTTTGCCTTGACGCCGCCTTTCCGACGCATCACGAGCCGGCTCGACCTACCCATCGATTCGAATTGTAGGTCTGCCTGTAACCTTCCTTGTCCAACTGCAAAATGATGCTGAAATCTATACCGTCTGCTGCTGGCGGCGCATTGTCGATAACGCCGGCTTCCTTGTAGACGGCACCGAAGATGTTCCAGGTCGCCTCGAGATAACCTGCCGCGCAGTCGGCACCACCAAACATATGCCCCCAGTTGCTCGGCTTTTCAGGCGGAGGCGGTGCGTCCTTGGGGAGACTGGCGCACAGCGGCTTGCCGCCCGCGGTACCAATCGCGCCGAGGTTTTGATCGATATTGAGCATTATCGTGCCTTGCTGCGTGATCTCGACGTCAGCAACAGGCCAATCCAGGCCTTTGGCGATAATCCTGTTGCCTTCGTCCGGATTCTCTTTCCACCAGTTCACTGCCTCGAACCATGACCGTAACAACTCCTTGGCCACGTCCGGCTTTTCTTTCAGCCACTTTTCGTTACAGGCAATGGAATCCGAAATCAGTCCACGTTCCCACGTCTTGTCGGTGCGGCTGCTCTTGAACATGTATGAGCCTTTACGCGCGAGGGACTGGGTCGAGAACGGTATGAAGTTGACGTCGATATCAAGTGCGCCGCTGACAAATGAGGCAGCCGCATCTTGTGGCAGCATGACTTTATGCTGGACCGAATTGAAATCCATGCCCGCCCGTTTCAAGGTCAAGAGCATCCACATGTGATTGAGGAACCCGTAGTCCGCCGCATATGCCCGGCCGGAAAAATCCGCCACTGACTTGATGTCCCCGGCAACAATCATCTGGTCCAAGCCATACGACATGAGCGGCACCGCGATGTGTCTTACCGGGATGTCGGCGGCGCGCGCCACAACGGTGGAATCCATGGTGGTCATCATGCATTGAAAATGGCCCGTGGAAAGACCGGCGTTGCGTGCCGTGATGTCTTCGATGATCTTGACCTCGAGGTCGATGCCCTTGGCCATGCCCTTATCCTGAACGATGTACCACGGACCATAAACGGAGACGGGAATCAAAGTGACCGCGACCTTTTCGCCAGCCAGCGCGTCCACGCCCGTAGCCAGCGTTGCAATAACCAACAGAATTCCAATGACTCCACATGGCGTAGTTCTTCGCTGTAACGTGTTTGACATCTTCGTTCCTCCCCTCACATCGTGTATAAATCATGTTTCCTGCGGCAATCCAGAGGGCGATTAGGGATGGGCGAAGTGAACCAGGCAGCGGACCAGCACTTGAAGCTTGGGAGGCACCTGCGTCACTGGCGTCTTGTGAAAGGACTCACGCTGCGAGATATGGCTCAGAAGGCCGGGTGTTCCGAGAGTCTGCTATCCAAGGTCGAGAATGATCGGGCGACTCCCTCGCTAAGCACGCTGCACAAGGTGGCCACGGTGCTCGGCACCAATCTCAGTGACCTTCTGGGACCTGGCGAGAGCGAAGTTGTGACGCGTGCCAATGAGAGAAACGTACTGTGGGCCGAGGGAAACGAGAACGATGGTGACCACGTACGACTGGAGCAACTCGTACCGGCCAAGAAAGGAAGATTGCTGCAATCGGATATGTACATCATCCCGGCTGGTTGTGGCAGTAGCGGCGAACTCCGGCACGCAGGCGAAGAGCTCGGTTTCGTGCTTGAAGGTTCCCTCCACCTGACGGTCGAGAACGTCTCTTACCGCCTGGAGGCCGGCGACTCGTTTGTCTTCCGCTCAGAGCTTGCACACAACTTCGTCAATAATGGGGATGCACCTACGCGAGTGTTGTGGGTGAATACGCCGCCCACGTTCTAGCGTCCAGCGGAGGCAGATGCACCAATGAGACAACCATTCGACTATCTCAAGCCTGGAACGGCCAAAGAGGCAGTCGCCATGAAAGCCGAGCACGGGAGCCGGGCCTGCTACTGGGCAGGGGGTACCGATTTAATGCTGCAATGGAGGGATGGTCTTGTCGACGTGGATTACTGTATCGATCTCACGCAGGTACCGGAGCTCGATTTTATCAGCGCCGCTGAGAACAAAGTGTGCATCGGGGCGATGGCCTCGCTGGACGACCTCGACCATGCCGCAGGGATGAACCCGCTAATGGATGTTCTCGGGTCTACCGCGAGACTGATGTGCACCAAGCAGACGAGGACCATCGGCACTGTAGGCGGCAACATGTGTAACGCGTCACCCGGTGCCGACTTGTCGCCCTTGCTCGTTGCATTGGACGCGACAGCGACAATACTCGGCCGCGCCGGTACGCGTGTCGTCGCGATGCAGGACTTCTTCTGCGGAGTCAATCGGACGGTACTGAAAGACGAGGAATTGCTGTATCAGATAACGGTACCAGTGCCTGATGAACGGCGTGCGGCCAGCTACAAGCGCGTTGCGCGAACGGTTGTCGACATCGCTTTGGTGAGTTCCGCGGTCTGTGTCACGGTGGCTGGAGGAACAATCTCAGACGCACGAGTGGCGCTCGGTTCTGTTGCGCCGGTCCCCATCCGGGTGACCGAAGCCGAGCAACGACTTGCAGGTTGCGAGCTATCCACCGTCGATGACGAAACATTGAGCCGAGCGGGGCAACTCGCCGCGGAAGCCGCGCAGCCCATATCCGACGTGCGTGCAGGTGCTGAATATCGGCGCAAGATGTGTGCGGTGCTGACTCGCCGCGCCCTCGCAGACTCACTATCCAGACTCAGTGGAGCACGCGGATGACTGAACTGTCCGTCAATGGCCGAGCTTATGATCTCGATATCAAGGCCCACGAATGTCTCTCCGATGTGCTGCGAAACAAGCTCGGACTCTACGGAGTGCGAGTTTCATGCAACGAAGGCGAGTGCGGCTCGTGCACTGTTCTTATGGATGGTGAACCGGTGACGGCGTGCATCGTCTTGGGCATGCAGGCGGCTGGAAAAGAAATTCTGACAATCGAGGGGCTGGGGACCGTCGATGAGCTGCACCCGATCCAGGAAGCCTTTATCGAGGAGCAGGGGTTCCAATGCGGGTTTTGCACCCCGGGGCTTATCATCGCGACCAAGGCTTTTCTCGAAGAAAACCCGGATCCGACCGAGGAGGAAGCCGCCATCGGTGTCAGTGGCAACATATGTCGATGCGGCGCCTACCCTTACATCGTCAAATCGGTGCTAAGAGCCGCACGGAAGTTGAGAGAGCAGCAGGCAGGCTAGATCGCCGCTCGGTTAGTTCACGAGCAAGGCGCAGCTTGGACGGTTGGCCGGGAGAGAACAGGAGGCATACCGATGACAATCGCGCCGCATACATCCGTCAGTGAAGCTGCCCGCCGGCGATCCGCATTCAGAATCGCCGGGAAAGGCGTGCCGGTGAAGGACGCGGCAGAGAAAGTGACCGGTTCCCTCAAGTATGCCGTCGATACCGAAGTGCAGGGCATGGTGTACGGGAAGATTCTCAGAAGCCCCTATGCCCATGCACGAATAACCCGTATCGACACCAGCAATGCGGAAGCGCTTCCAGGTGTTATTGGCGTCGTTACGCACCTGGATGCACCGCAGCACATATGGGAGAACGCTTGGTTCAATTACCGGGGCAAGGTGCTTGACGGTATCGCTCGTTTTCACGGCGACGACATGGCCGCGGTAGCTGCCATCACGGAAGATATCGCAGAAGCCGCCCTCGAGCTGATCGAGGTGGACTACGAGCAACTCCCGGCAGTATTCGATCCAGAAGAAGCCATGCAGCCCGATGCGCCACAGATTCGAGAAGAGGGCAATCTGCGGGATCCCTATGTCGTGGAATGGGGGGATGTCAGCAAAGGAGAGGCGGACGCCGATTTTGTCGTGGAGGCTGAGATTCGATTCTCCAGCCAGCAGATGGCGCCTCTTGGTCGCAATGCCTGTATCGCGGAATGGAATGGGGACCGCGTTACGCTGTGGACCTCGTCTCAAACTCCCTCGGAGCTGCGCGATGGACTCCATGAAGCATTTGGCATTCCGCTTAGCAAGGTCCGCGTCCTGGCCTTGCCGTGCGGGAGCTCCTTTGGGACCTGGTGGAGCGCCAACTTCATGCTGGTCACCGCGCTGCTGTCCCGAAAGATCCGCAAACCGGTCAAGATTGAACTGTCCAACCAGGAATGTATGGCAACAGTCAAACGCCGCCATATCGAGATTTCCCGGGGCCGAATGGGGTGCAAGAACGATGGTGCTCTGACGCTCGCCCAAGTCGACCATATCATTGACAACGGTGGGTACGGCTTCAAGGACGATGTTGGGTTCTTTTGCGTAGATAACTGGGGCCGAGCCGAGCACGGACACTATGCCGTTCATGGGGTTAACACGAACCTGCTGACCGCCGGCTGTATGCGAGCGGTTGGTGACGTCACCATGGGCTCCTGTGTGGAACGGTTGGCCGATATGTGTGCCATCAAGGTCAACATGGATCCGGTAGAGTTTCGCCTGAAGAACCAAATCAAGACCGGTGAACGACTGCGAATGCAGCACAGCCGACATTATATGAAAGGCAGCTTGGAGGAGTACCTGAAAGGCATACCCGATGCGCAGCGCAAAGCTTGG
>CAZSDY010000152.1:0-5327 GCA_964605765.1 uncultured Ectothiorhodospiraceae bacterium
CCATCCCTGGCAGCTCGGTCTGTCCGTGCTCGGCATTGCGCTCGGTGTTGCGGTCGTGGTCTCCGTGGATGTGTCGAGCGCCAGCGCGCGCCGCGCCTTCGATCTGTCGATGCAGGCCGTCACCGGACGCGCGACGCATCAGATTGTCGGTGGGCACTCGGGTATTCGGGACCGGACCTATGTGCGCGTGCGCCGCGTGCTGGGCGACAATGCCGCCGCGCCCGTCGTGCAGGGGAGGGTGCACGTGGCCGGGCAGGTGGGGCGTAGCTTCCTTCTGCTCGGCATCGATCCGTTCGCTGAGGGTCCTTTTCGCCCCTACGCGGCGCGGCACGTGTCGTCGCCGGCGGGGATCGCCGCGCTCCTCTCGCGCGCCAACACGGCGTTGCTGGCGCGCGCCACTGCCGCTGAGCTCGGCTTGCGTGAAGGCGACGCCTTCACGGTGCGTGTGGGGGCGCGCTCGATTGATCTCAGTCTTGCCGGGATCTTTGCTAACGACGATGCGCTCGGCCGCGAGGCAGCGCGCGATCTGATCCTCGTCGACGTCGCTACCGCCCAGGTGCTGCTCGGCAGGCTCGGGCGGCTCACGCGAATCGACCTGCTGATCTCGACGCGGGCGCAAGCGACGCTGGAGAAAATCGCCAAGCTGCTTGCCCCCGACGAGCAGGTGGTCGCGGCCGCGGGACGCTCGAACGTCACCGCGCAGATGACCCGGTCGTTCGAGCTCAATCTCTTCATGCTGAGCCTGCTGGCGCTGCTCATCGGCATGTTCCTCATCTACAACACGATGACGTTTTCGGTGATACAGCGCCGCGTGCTCATCGGTAACCTGCGCGCGCTGGGTGTGACGCGCCGGCAGGTCTTCGTGCTGGTGCTGGTCGAGGCCTGCTTGATTGGATCCGTCGGCACGCTGGCCGGCGTGATGCTGGGCATGGCGCTGGCCACCGAGCTGGTTCGACTGGTGAGCCGCACCATCAACGATCTGTACTTCGTGGTCAACGTGCGCGAATCGGTGGTGCCGGCCTGGGTGCTCGGCAAGGCGGCCGCCATGGGTGTTGGCACGGCGCTCGTGGCATCGGCACTGCCTGCCTGGGAGGCAACCCGGGTAACGCCAAGCGTGGCATTCACGCGCTCGTCAATCGAGTCACGCGTGCACGGCGTGGCACCGCGCGCGGCCGCGATCGGGGCCGTGGTGATTGCCGCGAGCGTGCTGCTCGGTGCGCTCCCGGGGCGCAGCCCGGTACTGGGATTCGGCGCCCTGTTCGGGCTGGTGCTGGGATTCTCGCTGGCAGTGCCGGGGTTGACGCGGGTGCTGCTGCGCGCCACCCGCCCTCTGGCCGCTGCACTCGCGGGTAGCCTGGGCCCGCTTGCCGTGCAAGGAGTGAGCGCCAGCCTGAGCCGCACCGCCGTTGCCATCGCGGCGCTCATGGTGGCGCTGTCGGCCAGCGTTGGCGTGGGTGTGATGGTCGACAGCTTTCGCCGTGCCGTCTCGGAATGGCTGGAGCTCACGCTGCAGGCGGATATCTACGCATCGATACCCGAGGGGGGCACGGCCACCATCGACCCCGACATCGTTGCTCGCTTCGAGGCCATGCCGCAGGTCGCGTTCATGAGCAAGGGCCGCAGCGTCACGACTTACGGGCCGGACGACGAGACACAGGTCGTCGCCATCCGCATGGCGCCGCAGAGTTACCGTGGCTTTCGTTTTCTGGAAGGTGAGCCGGAAGCGGCATGGGCGGCCTTCGACGAGGCGCAGGCGGTGCTCGTGACGGAACCCCTGGGCTGGCGCCGCCGGGTCCAAGTCGGGGGTTCTCTCACGCTTTCCACGGCGCGCGGCGCGCACGCGTTTCGCGTCGCCGGCGTGGTTCGCGACTACGGGTCCGAGCGCGGCGCCGTGATCATGAGCAGGGATACCTTCGATGCATTCTGGGACGAGCCGGGCTATTCCACGCTCGGCATCTACACCCGCGACGGCATCTCGCCGGCGGCCGTGCTGCCCGCGCTGCGCGCCGCGCTCGGTGACGCGCAGGATCTGCACATTCGCGCCAACAGCACTATCAGGGCGGCGTCGCTTGCCGTGTTCGACAGGACCTTCACCATTACGGTGGTGCTCAGAATACTGACCACCATCGTCGCCTTCGTCGGTATCCTGAGCGCCCTGATGGCCCTGCAACTGGAGCGCGTCAAGGAGGTTGCCGTGCTGCGTGCGCTCGGTCTCACGCAGCGCCAGGTATGGGGCGTGGTGGTGGCCCAGACCGGGCTCATGGGCGCCATCGCGGGCGGGCTTTCGCTGCCGCTGGGGATCGGCATGGCCGTGATGCTCATCCGCATCATCAATCGCCGCTCCTTCGGCTGGAGCATGGACATGCACGTCGACCCGGCACTGCTCGGTCAGGCGCTCGCGCTGGGCCTTGCGGCCGCGTTGATCGCAGGGTTTTACCCGGCGTTGAAAATGACCCGCACACCGCCCGCGCTCGCGCTGCGCGAGGATTGAGCAGCGGCGCAGCGCGCAGCGCGGAGGGGAATCAGGCCGCGAGGGTGGGGCCGGTCGAATTCCCACCGCAGCGGGTTATTGGCAACGTCCGCCCGGATGCGGTTCCACGATTCATCAAAGCGGGCGATGTGGTCGTGGAAACTGCGTTGCCGTGAACCTCAGCACGTGGAATGGAACAGGCCACCCACCGCCACCGCGTCCGAGGCCAAGGCGTTGTAGAGATCGGCCGCCGCCTTCGTCTCGGCGACATGCACCGTCACGTGCCGTGATTCCAGCAGATCGAGCGTCTCCCGGCAGGTGCGCAGCATCAACAGCATGCCGCGGCTCAAGACCACCGTCCGGCTGCCGTTATCGAGCAATTCCTGGACGTCCGCTGGCTGAATGCCGGGCACATGTCGGGTGCCCGTTTCGAGCCAGTCCCATTCCCGGCCACCGCCAGGCCAGAGCTTGAAATCCTTGCCGCTCCCCACCCCCGCGACGTCCATACGCCCCCAGGACAGGTGATTGATGCGCGGTGATGGCGGCGCGTCGCTATTCATCGCGTTCCCTCGACTGTGGTCGGGATACCATGAGCAGGATTCGGTCAGATGACCTTGCTCGCAGCCCGACAACTATCTCAGGCGATTGCGAGGGATACTGCAACGTGCGCCGGCGTGCCACGGCTCTAGGATACTGATCCGCGGGACGCTTGCCCCGGCGCCTACGCGTTGCCCTCGAGGTGCACGGCACGCTCGCGGGAAAACGCCAGCATGCGTTCCAGAGGCACGACGGCCCTCTCCCTGATGTGTGGATCGACGCGTATTTCGTTATGCCCCGTTTCCAGGACACGGACGAGATTCTCGAGGCTGTTCATCGCCATCCACGGGCAATGTGCACAGCTCTCGCAGGTCGCGCCCTTGCCGGCCGTGGGCGCTTCCATCAGGATTTTTCCCGCCGCCACCTGGCGCATCTTGTGGAAAATGCCCCGGTCGGTGGCGACAATGAAGCGCTGGGCCGGTCGATTTTTCACGGCCTCGATGAGCTGAGTGGTGGACCCCACCACGTCTGCCTGGTCGATCACGCCGGGCGGGGATTCCGGATGCACCAGCACGACGGCGTCAGGGTGCTGGGCACGCAATCCCTGCAGCGCAGCGGCCTTGAACGACTCGTGCACGATACAAGAACCCTGCCACAGCAACATATCGGCACCGGTCATGCGCTGCACGTAATCGCCGAGATAACGATCGGGCGCCCACAGGATCTTCTCGCCGTACGACTTCAGATGCTCGATGACGGGCAGGGCGATGCTCGATGTCACGACCCAGTCCGCACGCGCCTTCACCGCGGCGCTGGTATTGGCATAGACCACCACGGTGCGCGCCGAGTGCGCATCGCAAAAGCGCGAGAAATCGTCCACGGGGCAGCCCACGTCCAGCGAGCAGGTCGCGTCGAGCTCGGGCATCAGCACGCGCTTTTCCGGGTTGAGGATCTTGGCGGTCTCGCCCATGAAGCGCACGCCGCTCACCACGATGGTGGTGGCCGGATGCTGCGTGCCGAAGCGCGCCATCTCCAGCGAGTCCGCCACGCAGCCGCCGCTCTGCTCTGCGAGCGTTTGCAGGTCCTCGTCGGTGTAGTAGTGGGCGAGGAGCACGGCATTGCATTCGACGAGCAGCGCTCGGGCCCGCTCGCGCAAGCGCGCGCGCTCATCGTGCGAGAGCTCCGGCGCCTTGGCACGCACCACCGACTCCGGCGGGCGCGCAACCGGTGCGACTTCGGGCGCCTGGATCTGGATGTTCATTCGTACTCCTCGGCGGATGCCCACAGGGCACTATCTGATGATCTGCACTTCTTCACGGTTCTTGACCCGGTAAAGCCGCGCCGGCCGGTGATTGCCGTTGCGGCGCTTCTGAGACGTCCCCTCGACCTGGTCCAGGGCGAGGATGCGCTTGCGGAAGTTCCTCTTGTCGAGCCGCTGGTTAAGGATGATCTCGTAGACCGCTTGCAGCTCGGTCAGCGTGAACGTCGCGCCCATGAACTGGAAAGCGATGGTCGAGTAGGCGAGCTTGGCGGCGAGCCGTTCGTGTGCCACCTCGACGATGCGCGCGTGGTCGAATGCGAGCGTCGGCAGCTCGTCGAGGGGGAACCAGCCGATGGCTTGTGCGTCGGTGGCGGCGCGAAGCTGAAGGCGGTCGGAAGGGATGAGCGCATAATGAGCCACCGACACCACGCGACCGCGCGGGTCGCGGTCCGGATCGCCAAACGTGTAAAGCTGCTCCAGATAAACACCGCGAACGCCGGTTTCTTCCGCCAGCTCGCGCATGGCGCTTTGCTCCAGGGTCTCCGCGGCGCCGACGAAGCCGCCGGGCAGCGCCCACATGCCCTGGAATGGCTCGCCGCCGCGGCGAATCAGCAGGGCTTCGAGCCCCTCGTCACGGATGGTGAATACCACCACGTCCGTGGTGAGGGCGGGACGGGGAAAACGAGGACTGGCGGTGGACACGGGATCCTACTTAGTGTATCGATTACCCATAAGATAGTGTCAGTAATACACGATGTCAAGGCCCCGTAATGCAAACGCAGTAGACATCGTCTAGAGTCAACCTAGTTGACGCAGGTTGACACAGGACATCCACGCACGGACGGTCACAGGGACAGCGCACAGCAGCGAACAGGACATCCACAACGCAGGTTGACCCAGGAAGGTTGACGCAGGACATCCACGTGCACAGCAGCGAACAGGACATCCACAGCGCACACAGACAGCGCACAGCAGCGAACAGGACATCCACAGCGCAGGTCGACGCCGGAGTTGACGCAGGACATCCACAACGCAGGTTGACCCAGGAAGGTTGACGCA
>CAZSDY010000152.1:5427-8862 GCA_964605765.1 uncultured Ectothiorhodospiraceae bacterium
CAGGAAGGTTGACGCAGGACATCCACGTGCACAGTCCAGGTTCTCTGACACACTCGATCAAGCAACTGCGGGCCAGGCTCGATTACGTCAATCGAGCGTGGACGGTGGACAACTACGAGCGCATGCTGGGTTTTTTCGTCGATATCGTGCCACGGCTCACCAGCACCGAGCGCTGCACCATCTTCATTCTGGATCCAGCGACCGGACGCATACGATCCAAGCTCGGCACGGGGTTGCGCGATGCCGCGATCGAGGCCCCGGCGACCGGCAGCGTCGTGGGCCGGGCCATATCCGCCGGCAAGTCCGTGATCGACAACGAGCTTGCCGCCGTCCCCGGGTTTCACCACACCGCCGACGCCATCACGGGATTCCTGACCCGCAGCGCCCTGTGCGCGCCCATTCTCGGTGTGACGAGCGAGCGCGTCACCGGTGCCATCCAGGTGCTGAACAAGCTCGACGGCGAATTGTTCGGTGACGATGACGTCAGGCTTCTGGAAGAGGTGGCTGACTACCTTTCCATGGCACTCGACAACGTGGTGCTGAGTGCGGAGATCGCGCGCATCTCGGGTGACATCAACCGCGAGGTCTCGCGTTTCCAGTCGGACTTCCTGGGAGACGTGCCTTTCGTGGCGGAGAGCGAGGCCATGCGCTCGGTGCTGGAGCTGGTGCGCATGGTGTGCGACACGCCGGTCAACGTCCTCATCCAGGGTGAGAACGGCACCGGCAAGGAAGTGATCGCGCGCATGATCCATGACGGCCGCGACCGCCGCGCCAAGCCGTTCGTACCGGTCAATTGCGCGGCAATCCCCGAGCATCTCATGGAGAGCGAGTTCTTCGGTTACGAGAAAGGTGCGTTTACCGGTGCGGTTTCGAGCCGCAAGGGGCGCTTCGAGGAGGCCGAGGGCGGGACTCTGTTTCTCGACGAGGTCGCGGAAATCCCATTGAGCATGCAACCGAAGTTTCTGCGCGCCGTTCAGGAGAGCGAGGGGCGGCGCCTCGGCGCCAGCAAGACCGTCACCTATGATGTGTCCCTGGTGAGCGCAACGAACCGCAACCTGCGCGATCTGGTGGCGCGGGAGAAGTTCAGGCAGGACCTCTTCTACAGGCTGTTCGCGGTGGAAATCGTCATTCCGCCGCTGCGCGATCGGCGCGAGGACATCGCTCCCTTGACTATCGGTTTCGTGGACGACGTGTGCCGGCGCTTCGGTAAGCAGCTCGGGGGCGTCTCGCGCGAGCTCCTCGCGCTGTTCGAGGCCTACGCGTGGCCGGGCAATGTGCGCCAGTTGCGCCGGGAAGTCGAGCGGCTGGTCGCTCTCACGCCGGAGTCGCAGGCGCTCGGCCCCGAGCGATGCTCGCCCGAGCTCGCCGCCGATGCCTCGCGCGGGCCGATCGACCCGGATCAGGCGCTGTCGCTGCCGGTACGCGTGCATGCGCTGGAGACGCAGCTCATCGGCCTCGCGCTGGCACGCACGCACGGCAACAAGGGGCGCGCGGCGAGGCTGCTGGGGATCACGCGCCAGGGCCTGTACAAGAAGCTCAAGCGCTATCGTATCGAGCGCGGCGACGCGGGGCAGGGTGATTCGCCGCCATAGCGTTGCGCGGGTGGGACACACGCGCGGATCGGCTACCCGGAGCCGGCGCTTGTCGCGACGTTGTGCGGCCCTCAGTTGGACCGAGTGCTCTGCGCCGATGATCGTCCCGGCGTGCGCACAGCGCTCACTCGGGCACGCCATGCGGCGGTGATTTCTCTGGTGCCCATAACCTCAGGCTGATACGGTCGTAGCGCGCCGACTGCCGTCAAGGATTCACACGACTCGATTGCCCTCGCCATCCACGCAGACATCGCCGACGCAGCTCGTCCAGGCACGCCTGCTGGCGCTGATGGGACCCGTGTTCTGGAGTATCTCGGGCGTCACCGTTCGAGTGATGGACTCGGCGACCGAGTGGCAGATCAATTTCTATCGTTCCGGTGCGCTGGCCCTGTTCGTGCTCGCCGTGCTGGCGTTTCGTTACCGCGGCGGCACGCTCCGCGCCATACGGGCCACGGGTCTCGCGGGTGTGCTGGGCGGTGTGTTCGCCGGCATGGCCATGCTCTGCAACATCGTTGCGCTCAAGCATACCAGCGTCGCCAATACCGTCTTGCTGATGGCTTCCGGGCCCATAATTGCCGCTGTCCTGGCGCGCGTGCTGCTCGGTGAGCGGGTGACCGCGAGGACCAGGGTCGCCATGGCGCTGGCGGCATGCGGCATCGCGGTGATGGTCGGCGGCGGGGCGGCGGCAGGCAGCTTGTTCGGCGACGCGGTGGCGCTTGTCGGCGTGCTGTTCTTTGGCGCGTACGCGGTAGCGCTTCGCTGGCGTCCGCACGTCGACATGACACCGGCCGTGCTGTATGCAGGCCTGTTCGCGGCGACCGCCGGCGCAGGCGCGGCGAGCGTCAATGGCACGGGCCTCACGGCGAGTGGCAAGGACATCGGCCTTTGCCTGATGCTCGGCGTGGTCCAAATCGGGTTCGGCAGCGTGCTGTTCGCGGCGGCTGCGCGGAGCGTGCCCGCCGTGGAGCTTACCCTGTTTTCCCTCGGCGAGCCCCTGCTGGCGCCCATCTGGGCCTGGGTTGGCGTGGGCGAGGTGCCGAGCGGGCCGACGCTCGTCGGCGGTGCGGTACTGCTGCTGGCGCTGGTGGTCCAGGCGACCGCCAGGGAGGAGTGAAGAGCTCGGTGTCGCGTGCAGGCTAGTGCAACGAGGCCCGCCACTCGAGCCCCGATACGATCTCCGCCTCGCGCTCGGCCAGCACCTCGAGGCGCGGATAGATGAGCTCGGATGGCACATAGCGAAGCGCCAGATCCACGAACTGGTGGCCGTGCTTGGTCTCGGCGGCCCGCAGATCGTGGTAGAAACGCTTCAGCGGCGCATCGTCCAGGGCCCGGGCGATGAGCCCGAAGCGTTCCGCGCCGCGGCACTCGATGAGAGACGAGATCAGCATGCGGTCGACGAATCGCTCCTCGCGGCCGTGGCGCATCTCGCCCAGCAGTCGATTGACGTACGCATCCTGCGTGTCCTTCACGAGCGCCAGATCACGGCTTCGCATCAGCTCGTAGACCTGCCGGAAATGCTCCAGCTCTTCCTGCGCGAGCGCGATGAGCGGTGCGATGATGCGTTGCCTGTCCGCATATTTGATCACCAGGCTCATCGCGAGCGCCGAGGCCTTGCGCTCGCAGTTCGCGTGGTCCTGGAGAAACGCGTCAAAATCATCCAGGATCACCTCGACCCAGTCCGGGTCCGTCCGTGTCAGGAGATCGATGGACCTTCTCGTCATGCAGCCACCCTCCGGGGGATCTGTCTTCTACTCGTCCGCGACGCCCGGCAATGCCGGCGTCTGACCACGACCGGCGTACGCGCGGGGCCCGCGGCGGCGCACCGCCGGCGCGCCGGTGCCGG
>CAZSDY010000153.1:0-8837 GCA_964605765.1 uncultured Ectothiorhodospiraceae bacterium
CGCTCCCCGCGCGCCGCGAGCTTGCGCGGATCGCCCGAGTGCGTGCCTTTCTCGATCGCCTGTTCCGCCCACCCGCCGAGCACCGCATCCCGATCGACGATGCGGTGACCGTGTGTCGCTGCGAAGGGGTGCGCGCAAGCACCATCCGCGCGTGCCTGGCGGGCGGCGAGTACCACCCCGACGCGATCAAGTCGCGCACCCGTTGCGGCATGGGTCCGTGTCAGGGCCGCTGCTGCGGGCTCACCCTGAGCGCGATGATCGCGCAGGCGCGCAATGTCGAGCCAGGGGTGGTTGGTTATCTGCGCCTGCGGCCGCCGATCAAGCCGATCGGGATCGACGTCATCCTCGCCCTTGAATCGGGGTCGCCCCCGCCCGAGGCCGCGCTGCCCGACCCGCTCGCCGGGACCCCGCGGTGAACGCCGATTGCGTCATCGTCGGCGGCGGGATTCAGGGCTGCGCGACCGCGGTTCATCTCGCGCTGCGCGGGGTGGGCGTGATCCTGGTGGAGAAGAATTACTGCGGGCGTCACGCCTCGGGGGTCAACGCCGGCGGCGTGATGCGCCCGGCCCGGCGTCCCGAGGAGCTTCCGCTCAGCACCGCGGCGATGGAGATCTGGCACTCGGCAAGCGTGCTGGTCGACGACGACTGCGGCTTTCGCGCTTGTGGGCGACTCAAGATCGCGCAGAGCGAGACCGAGATGGCGGAGCTCGCGGCGCGCTTCGCGCTGGTGCGGCGCCTGGGCTACGGTCACGAGCAGTTGCTCGACCGCGGCGAGCTGCGCGCGATCGAGCCCGAGGTCGCCGGACACGCCTGCGGCGCGGTCTACTCGCCCGCCTGCGGGATCGCCAACCCATTTCGCAGCGTGGAGGCCTACAAGCGCAAGGCGGTGGCGCTCGGTGCGAGGATCCTCGAGGGCACGCGCGTCGGCGAGGTGCGCCGCCAGGCCGGGCACTGGCGGGTGCGCACCGACGCCGGCGAGATCGAGGCGCCGGCGCTGGTGAACACGGCCGGTGCGTGGGGCGATCGCCTTGCCGCCGCGACCGGCGATCCGGTCGAGATCCACACGATCGCCCCAATGCTGATGGTGACCTCGCGCATGGCGCCATGGATGCGCCAGCGCATCGGCGCCGTCAATCGGGTGCTCTCAATCGCGCAGTTTCCCAACGGCACCGTGATCATTGGCGGCGGCTATCTCGGCACGGCGGATCGCGACGCCGAGACCACCACCCTCGACTACGCCAAGCTCGCCTTCAACGCGCGGATCGCCTGCGAGATGTTCCCGCGACTGCGCGAGGTGCGCTTGGTGCATCACTGGGCCGGGATCGAGGGCGCGACCACCGACGGATTCCCGATCATCGGCCCGAGCGCGAGCGAAGAGGGGGCGTTTCACGCCTTCGCTTTCTGCGCCCACGGCTTCCACCTCGGTCCGGCGGTGGGACGCGTGCTCGCAGATCTGGTGGTCGATGGCTCGACCCGCATTCCGATCGAGGCGTTCCGGATTGATCGCTTCAAGAGCGCGGCGAAGGGCGGGGCCTAGGAACCGTCGAGGCTCCTGAAATTCCGCGTAACCACAGGCAACCTGTCGTGGCAGATGAACATGATACGCGAGGGCCGCGTGCGCGACTCTGGCTACAGGCTGATCTTCTGGACAAGCTTGAGCGCGAGCTGTTACGTGGCGGCCGGCTTGGTAGCGACCGCGAAAATCAGCGCCGCCTGCCCGAGAACGTTGCCGGCGTCGCGCACCATGGCACTGAGGCGCTCGAGCAGAACCCGCCAGGACCTACCAAGGCCCGCCCCCCGGCGCCCAAACCGTGGGGGAACCTGATTCGCTTGGATGAGCGCAACATTTTCTGCACCGGCTTCAACCCGAAGCTAGAATAGCTCGTGCCCAAGAAACGATTCTGCCGGCCAGCACCCACTTGATTTCCGCTAATGACATATTCCGATCCCGACTCCAGAACGGGCCGGGATGGCCGTTTCTGAACCGCAAGCACCGGCGCCCGGCATGCGGACGGGCATAAAAAAACAGAATGACGGCAAAAGCATCAAGAGCTCGACACAATCCGATGTGACCCCATGGCTTCTCTACTGATTCAAGACAAGGGCTCCATCCGCCTATTAACGCTAAATCGCCCTGAGCGTATGAACGCCATGGATGCTCCGCTGCGCTTTGACATCATCAATGCGCTTCGAGACGCATCCAACGACCATGAGGTCCGTGCCGTCATATTCACCGGCGCCGGCGATCGCGCTTTTTGTGCAGGCCAAGATCTGCACGAAACAGCAACCCTCGGTGACGCCGCCGAAGGCGATTGGATTGCAACTTGGGGCGTTTTCTTTCAGGCCTTTCTCGATTGCGAAAAACCTCTGGTCGCCTCCATTAACGGCGTTACCGCCGGGGGCGGACTGGAAATCGTCATGCTGTGCGATATCCGCGTCGCGGCGCCGGATGCAAAACTCATCATGGCGGAAATCGATGTGGGACTGCCTACCATCATGGGCGCATTTCTGCTTCGCAATCACGTCATGGATTCCCACATGATGAACACGGTCCTCAGCGGCCGGCGCATACTCGCGGACGAAGCAAAACGGATGGGGCTGATCCACCAGATTGTGGAACGCGAGGACCTCGCGCAGGCGACATTGGCCATCGCCCGCGATCTCGCCAGCAAGCCCCCCGTTGCCATGCAAGCCAATGTCCGGCGATTCCGGCATCTCTTGCGCCAGCGCTTCGAGACCGATAGCGTGCGCACGGCGCTGGCCCGCTATCACGATGAAGCGGTGGCAAGCGGTGAACCGCAACGGGCAATGAACAGGTTCTTGAGCGCACGCCGGCAGCGCAAAAAGTAACAACGACACGTTTTACCAGGAGTATGTCATGTCCGATTCCATTCTGAGCACAACCGAGGGCGGGGTCGCCGTCATCACTTTGAACCGCCAGGCGAAACTCAATGCCTGGGATACACCGATGCGCGAGGAGCTGACGGCGTTGCTCTACGAGATGAACGCCGACGACGCAGTGGGCGCCATCGTCGTCACCGGCGCCGGTGAGCAGGCCTTCAGTGCAGGGCAGGACTTGGGGGAAACGATGGCGTTCACGACTGGTGAGGATGCCGCCAACTGGTTCCTGTCATGGCGTCCGTTCTACGATTCCGCGCGAAATCTGGACAAGGGATTCGTGGCGGCCCTCAATGGCGTGGCGGCAGGCTCGGCATTTCAGTTTGCCATGCTGGCCGATATCCGCGTCGGCCACGTTGGCTCCAAGATGGGCCAACCGGAAATCAATTCCGGTATTCCCAGCGTGCTCGGGCCCATGCTCATGAACGCCCGACTCGGACTTTCCCGCGCCATCGAACTCACCCTGAGTGGCCGAATGATGGATGGTCAGGAATGTTTTGACATCGGATTGATCCACCACCTGGTGGAGCCTCCTCAGGTTCTGGACAAGGCCAAGGAGGTCGCCGGGGAGCTGGCTGGAAAACCACCTTTGGCCATGCGACTGAACAAGCGGCGTTTCAAAGAGGTGACTCAACCGGCTTTTGACGAAGCCTTTGAGAAGGGCGCGGCCATCGAAGCGCAAGCCTTTGCCGCCGGTGAGCCTCAGCAGGCCATGGCGGACTTTTTCGAGGCACGCAAACGATAACGTTCCCGGTTAGCGCCACACGTCATCAACCCGATCATAAGCGCCGATGCGCAGATCGGCTTTGGCTGCGATCAACTCGGATTTGCGTATTTTCTGGCTGGGCGTACGCGGGAAGGCGTCGACTATCTCCAGATAACGGGGGATCTTGAAGGGCGCCAGATTCTTCTCGCAGTGGGCAATGACCCTGTGGACAAACCCGGTATCGGCGTCGCTACCGGGCGCCGGCAACAAGTAGGCCTTCACCTCCTCACCGCGCAGTTCATCGGGGACCGGCAGCACCGCCGCTTCCATGACGCCATCCACGCCACGCAACACGCCTTCCACTTCCACCGCAGAAATGTTTTCGCCGCTGCGGCGCACCCTGTCTTTGAGCCGGCCTAGATAGTAGAACCAGCCAGTCTCATCCCGGCACGCCAAGTCACCGGTACGAAACCAATCAGCATGAAACGCTGCCGCAGTGGCCTCCGGTTGATTGAAGTAACCGGCGAAGATTCCGGGCCCGCGCACACATAACTCTCCCACCTCACCGGCGCCCACCTCTTGTCCATCCGCTGCGGCCACCATTGCCTCTCTAAACGCCACCGGTACGCCCACCGTGCCCGTCCCGGTGCGCTCATCGGCCTCCAGGGGCACAAACAACGCACATCCCAGTTCCGTCATGGAGAAACCCTGGCGCGCCTTGCCGCCATAGCGGGACTCGTACTTGCGGTAGTTGTGCAACTGATGGCTGTAGCAGGAGAGCGCTATCAAGTGGGGCATATAGTCGTCGTCCCGAGGCGGCTGCTTGGATACGATCTCGGGAAAGTTGCAGATCTCGATACGGTGATCGATCAACCATCGGCGAAACAGACTGGCGCGCATGCGGCGAGCCACAAAAGCGGTGCCGCCGAGGAATAAGGTCATCAAGCAAAACCATTGACCATCCAGGTAGTAAAACGGTTGGCTCAACAGCAGCCGCTTGGGTTTGTCGAGAAACTGTGCGGCGCCGACCCGACCGAAGCCCAACCAGAATCGCTGGGTGTGCAGGGCGCCTTTGGGCATGCCGGTGGTTCCCGAGGTGTATTGAATGTTCATCAGATCATCGTGGTCCACGTCCGGCAGAGTCGAGTCCTCGGGAGCCCCGGAGAGCTGCTCCCAGTCGTTGGGGTAGCGCTCGAGTGCACCGCCGGCGACGATCAGGTCTTCCGGTGACAGATTGGATCCACCCTCTATGCATTCAAAGGTCGCCAGGTAGTCCCGGTGGATCACCAGAAACCGCGCCTCGCCGTCGCGCAGCATGTAATCCAGCTCGCGCGGTGTGTAGTTGTAGTTGATCGGAATGGTGACCGCACCGAGCCGGGCCAAGGCCAGCCAAGCGAGTGGATACAACCGGGTTGTGGGCACCATAAGCCCCACGTGGGTGCCCTTGTTTACACCAAGACGGCGCAGCCCCGCCGCGACTCGACGCACGAGCTCGACGACGTCGCCATAACTCAGTTGATCGTTGTCATCGAAGAAGTTGAAGAGCGTCTTGTCGGGGTGGCGAGCAGCGGACTCTTCCAGCAGGGCGCCCACGTTTCTGGGCAACGACGTTTGTTCTATGTGCCGCATTAGTTGCAAGGATGGCCAATTACGATCGGGAGCGCTCAAGATGTTCAAACCTCCGCGGGTGAAACAACCCGGCCATCGGCCAAGCGTTCCCAGCAGCCATCAATATCACGCGACAACCGCTCTTTCTTGATACGTTGGGTGGCGGTGGTTTCGAACGCCGAAACAAACTCGATGTAGCGAGGCACCTGAAACCGCGCCAGGTGTTGTTCGCAGTGCGCGAACAAGGCTGCACCATCACCCGTGGTACCCGGCTGCACGATCACCAGCAGTTTGATGGATTCGTCGTCCAGTTCATCGGGCACGCCGATAGCGGCACAAGCTTTTACCCAGTCGAGTTGATCGACTACCCGTTCAATTTCCCGACCGGAGATATTCTCGCCGCGACGACGAATGTTGTCCTTCAACCGACCGGCGTAATAGAGAAGGCCGGTCTCATCGGCATGCCCCAGGTCACCGGTGCGTAGCCAACCAGCCACGAAAGTGTTGCGGTTGGCCTCGTCGTCTCGGTAGTAGCCCGGTGTAATGGTGCCGGGCTGTACCGCCCGGGTCAGGATCTCGCCGTCGACGCCGGGCGCACACGGGTTGCCCTCGCCATCAACCACCTTCACCTCAAACCAAGGAAGCGCCCGGCCGACACTGCCCACGACACCGTCGACGTTGATGGTGGTGAAACTGGATGCCTCGGTCATGCCGTAGCATTCTCTGACAGCGAGGCCGAAGCGATTTTCAAAGAGTCGCCACACCGTAACGGGAGCGCCACCGCCCCAGGCGATGCGTACCCTGTGATCGCGGTCGCGGGGCGACGCAGTCTGCTTCAGCAGAATGTGAAGTACGCCGCCAAGATAGTGAATCTGCGTGGCGCCGCATTCACGCACTTCATCCCAGAAGCGGCTGGCGCTGAAGCGCGCCGTCATACGCACCGTGATGTTGTATCCCAGAGCCGCGATCAACACTTGTCCGGCGCCGATGTGATAGAGGGGATACCAGCTATAGACCACATCGTCATTGCGAAAGTCACCAATGATGGCACAGGCCCTGGCGGCGGCTCTGAACATGCGATCGGTGACCAGCACACCTTTGGGCGGGCCGGTCGTGCCGGACGTGTACATCACGGACACCACATCATCGGCGTTGCTTTGCGGATAGGCGGGTGGGTCACCGCCGGCCACATACAATGTCTCGAACCACTCGGGATCCCCGGGGTCGCACCAGGTACAGGAGAGAGCCAAGCGCTCGATACTGAGCTGCAGCTGATCGCGCAGAGTCGTGTCGGCGAGCAGATACTTCGCGTCACTGTGACTCAGAATGTAGTCCAGACCATCGGATTTAAGCTGGATATTGAGCGGGATCTGGATAGCGCCCAGGCGTATCAACGCAAAGAACAAACACACATGATCCAGATGATTGGCCATGGCGATGGCGACCCGTGTGCCCCGGCCTATACCCAGATCCATCAGGCCCCGCGCCAGCGCATCCACCCGGGTCATCAGGGCATGCGCTGTCAGCGATACCTCGCCGTTATCTAGAAACGTGCGCGAATCGTCGCTCGCTTGCGCAGCGAGTTCCGATACGGTAGGCCTTCGGGGGATAAGTTCCTGACCGGACATGGCGGCACTATAGTGAGACGGCGCAGCGCGGGAAACCGCATCCCGCCCTTGCCCGATCCGGTTGCCGCAATCGTCTCTCATCCCCCATAGTTACGCCGGGTCATGGAGCAGTCACCGCCGGCCCGTGTAAGCTACCAATAATCGAGAGTTTTCCAGTGACACTTTTTGCCTCAGATAATATAACGCCCGCCTGTCCAGAAGTGCTGGATGCACTGGTTGCGGCAAATTCCGGAACCGCGCCGTCCTACGGCGAGGACCCGCATACGACCAACCTTGCAGCACGCATGTCTGAAGTGTTCGAGACCGAGGTCGTCGTCTATCCCACGCTGACGGGAACGGCTTCCAATGCGCTGGCGCTCTCGGTCTTGACACCCCGGTACGGGAAGATCTTTTGTCATGAGCTCGCCCACATCAACACCGACGAATGCGGCGCGCCGGAATTCTTTAGCGGTGGTGCCAAGCTGGTTCCACTGCCGGGCGAGAATCTGCGAATCAGCGCGGAACGGCTGGCCGGCAACATCATCGGCCATGGCAACGTTCACAGCGCGCAGCCGGCCTGTGTGAGCCTCACCCAGGCGAGTGAGGGCGGCACGGTGTACCAACTGGAAGAGATCGGCGCCCTCGCTCAACTTGCGCATG
The DNA here is from genome assembly GCA_964605765.1 of uncultured Ectothiorhodospiraceae bacterium. Lineage (GTDB taxonomy): Bacteria > Pseudomonadota > Gammaproteobacteria > HK1 > HK1 > CAZSDY01. Next base: position 7,480 of record CAZSDY010000153.1, read on the forward strand.
GGCACGGAATGCATGTGCACATGGACGGCGCACGTTTTGCCAACGCCTTGGTCACGCTTGGCATTAGTCCTGCTGAAATGACCTGGAAAGCCGGCGTCGACGTGCTGTCGTTCGGCGGCACGAAAAATGGTTGCTTGGCGGCGGAAGCCGTGGTGTTTTTCAACCCGCGCTTGGCGGGGCATTTTGCATATCTGCATAAACGCTCTGGACAGTTGCTGTCCAAGATGCGCTTTGTCTCTGCTCAGTTGGAGGCCTATCTGGCCGACGGAGTATGGCTGCGCAACGCCCGTCACGCGAACAAAATGGCAACCGTGTTGAGCAGCAGGCTCGCCGATTTGCCCGGCGTGGAGATCAAATACCCGGTCGAATCAAACGAGATATTCATGCGTTTGCCCGAGACGCTGGTCGACGCTCTGGCGGGCGATGGGCTGAGCCTCAACGACGGTGAACTCGATGCCACCGCGATCCGCATGGTGACCGCATGGAATACCTCTGTCGACGACATCGATGCGGCGCTCGCCGCCTTAAGACGACACTGCACCAGTGCACGCGGGAGTTGAGTAGCACCGGGCAAGGCCGTCGGCCCGAGAGCGCGGGGTAGCGTATTACAGGGCCCGCGGCGAGTACTTCCCCGTACGCTCGGAGCGAGCTTGCCGCGCTGCGCTTTTCTCCTGCGCCCGAGAACGCGGTCGCTCGGTTCAAAGCACTGGGTGGGGAGAAGCTCTCGGCCCGATCATTCGACAGCCAGCAGATCGAGCCGGGCGTGGTCGCCAAGAGCTGCCATAGATGGTCATCGCCCGGATCCGGCGCCTCCAGGTCGCTGTCCGTCTCCGGCTCTCGGACCACGGCGTTGGCGGCAATCTCAGTGAGCACCACGTCGACTTGCTCTGGAGACAGTCCGTGCAGTTCTCGCAGTCGGTCTCGGAGGAGCACACCGCGGTACTCCCGGAGGAGCTCGGTGGACAGCAGGAACGGGAAGCGCCCCGTGCAAGGCGGCGACAGGATCAGTCGCGCCAAGTCAGAGTTTCACAACAAAGCCACCCGACAGCGCTTGGATTAAAGATCGGAACGGCGTGGGTCGAACCGGGATTTGAAAAAGCTTACCCGCATGTCCGCCCAATGCCACCATCGGCCTGAAAGACGGATGCGCCAGCGCCTCGCATCGTGAGCTTATCGATCCTCGACACTGCCAAGTGTGGCGTCCAGCTTGTCGAGCACGCGCAGTCCTTCCTCCACCGATCCCCGCGCGGCCAAGGCACGAAACCGCGTCTCCGCATCGTGCTGCGTGACGGCGATGGTCGAAAGCTCTTCCATCAGCTTGTTGACGCTCACCCCGCGGTGCCGAGCGAGTTCCTTCA
>CAZSDY010000154.1:0-8738 GCA_964605765.1 uncultured Ectothiorhodospiraceae bacterium
ACATCATGTGGAGCTCGCTCGTGTCACGGCTGGCCCGGGCATCGACCAGCCGCGCCTGTCCGGGTGAGGTTCAAAGGGTCGCCGTCCGCCGCCGCGCAATTCGGCCAGGCGGGGCGGCTCAGCGCATGTCCTCGATGCGCTCTCGCAGCGCCAGGGTCTGTATCAGCTCACTGAGCGGGGCGAGCTCGGCATATGCCGCGCACGCGTCGTTCAGGTAGCGCAAGGTCAGCGGGATGTGGGCGAGATAGGCGCGCTTGGCATCGCGATGCCACAGGCGCGCGAAGATGCCCGCGATCTTGAGATGGCGCTGCGCGCCCATCCAGTCGAACCAGCGCCGGAAACGCCGGGGCTCGTCGTCGGCCAGCACGCCGTGCTGAATGGCGAGCAACCGGTAGGTCTCCACCCAGGCGTCGACCCGGTTCGGTGGCCACTCGACGTAGACGTCCTTGAGCAGGCTCACCAGATCGTAGGTCAGCGGACCGCGCACGGCGTCCTGGAAGTCGAGGACGCCTGGATTGTGCTCGTCACACAGCATCAGGTTGGCGCTGTGGTAGTCGCGGTGCACGAACACCTGGGGCTGCTCGCGGGCGCTCCGCGACAACAGCGCAACAATCCCATGCAATGCGCGCCGCTGCGCCGGGTCCAGAGTCAGGCCCAGGTGCCGGCCGAGGAACCAGTCCTCGAAAAGCGCCATCTCGCCGCCGAGCCGCGCATCGTCGTAGGCGGGCAACGCGCGCGCATCGGCACTCACCTGCATGCTGAGCAACGCCCCGATGGCGTCCGCGTACAGCCGCTCCACCGAGTCCTCATCGAGCACGTCGAAGTAGCGGCGCGTGCCCAGATCGCTGAGCAGATAGAAACCCGCATCCTCGTCGGACGCGAGAACCCGAGGTGCGTTGACACCCGCTTCGCGCAGCAGGGCGGCAACCCGAACGAAGCCGGCGTTGTCGACCTGTGCAGGGTGAGCATCCATGACGATGCGCGTTTGCGCACCCACGGTGGCACGAAAATAGCGCCTGGGGCTTGCATCCTCGGCAGCGGGCACGAGTCCCGCGGCCGTATTGTTCGTGGTGCGTGCGAGCCAGGCGCGCAGGGCTTGCAACCGTTCGGACATGTGGTTCGCTGCGTTATGCCAACGAAAAGACCGATCATTGTAACGGCCTCACGCTTGCATTGATGCCCTGGAAGGTTCGCGGGATGAATCCCGCTCCTACAGGCGGGCCCGCCAGCCCGCCTCGGACCTCCGGCGTGCAGCAGATTCTGCTACAGTTGCGCTCGCAAGCAAGCGCTCGTTGATCTCCTTTTCGGATAGCCGTCAAATGCTGCCATCGATAACCGGTGTGGTCGTGGGCCTCGCCCTGCTCGTGTGGGGGTCGGAGCGATTCGTGCTGGGCGCCTCGGCGATCGCGCGCAACTCAGGATTGTCGCCGCTCATCATCGGGCTCACGGTGGTCGGCATAGGCACATCGACCCCGGAGATATTCGTTTCGGCTACGGCCGCATTGAACGGCAATCCCGCGGTTGCCGTGGGCAACGCGGTGGGATCGAACATCGCGAACATCGGGCTGGTGGTGGGCGCCACCGCGCTGGTGATGCCGCTCAGCGTGCACTCGCACACATTGAAGCGCGAGTTCGTCATCATGTTCGTCGTTCTGCTGCTGGGTGGCATCCTCATCTTCGACCATGCCCTCACGCGATCCGATGGATTCATCCTGCTCGCCGGATTCGTGGTGCTGATGGGAATCATGTTTCGCATCGCCCTCAGCGCCCGGCGCCGGGATCCGCTGCGTGACGGGTTCGACCAGGAGATCCCCCAGACCATGCGGACAGTGACCGCCGTATTCTGGCTCGTCGTCGGTCTGCTCGTGCTGCTCGCCAGCTCGCGCCTGATCGTGTGGGGTGCGATCAACATTGCGCGGGCCATCGGCGTCAGCGATCTGATCATCGGCTTGACCATCGTGGCCGTGGGTACGAGCCTGCCGGAGCTTGCCGCGTCGGTGATGGGCGCCTGCAAGGGAGAGCCGGACATCGCGATTGGCAACGTCATCGGATCCAACATGTTCAATCTTCTGCTCGTGCTGCCGCTGCCCGGGCTGATTGCGCCGGGCGCCTTGTCCAGTGACGTGGTGGTACGGGACTATCCGATCATGATCGGCTTGAGCGTGCTGCTGTTTCTGACGGCTTATGGATTCAAGGGGCCGGGACGCATCGTGCGCTGGGAGGGTGTGCTTTTGCTGCTCATGTTCTTTTCCTACCAGGCCCTGCTGTACCGCGACGCGCTGTGAGACGCGCCCGCGCACGGTGATATGCTCGCGCGCTGGGGGTCGATTGCCGTGCTCCTGCTCCTCGCGCTGGGAAGCGGATGGATGCTCAAGACATTGAAGGAGGACCAGTCGGGCGGTGAGACCCGGCCTCGCCATGCGCCGGACTTCTTCATGCGCAACTTCTCCACCACGACCATGGACGAATCGGGACAACCCCGGCAAAGCCTGACGGCGCATTACATGGCCCACTATCCCGACACGGATACCAATGAGTTCGAGGAGCCTCACCTGATCGTGTTCCACCCCCCGCATCCGCCATGGCACATCAAATCCGAGCGCGGCTGGCTGTCGGCCAACAAGGATGTCATGTTGCTGATCGGTCGGGTGGACATCTGGCGTAACAACGCAGCCGGCGAGCGTGAGCTCGAGATCACGACACGGGATTTGCGGGTACTGCCCGAATCCGATTATGGTGAGACCGACAAACCGGTGGTGCTGCGCACCCCCACCACGGAAACCAGGAGCATCGGCATGCGCGCCATCCTCGACGAGCGCCGCGTCGAGCTGCAATCGAGAGTACGGACCGTCTATGAAAAGCCCTCCGAGTAGAGCGTTGGCGCTTGTCGCGGCCCTTTGCTGGACGTCCGGCGCGCCGGCGCTGTCCAGCGACCGTGAGCAGCCGATCAACATCGAGGCCAATCAGGCCGAAGCCGACGACATGAGACGTGTGACGGTGTACCGCGGGGACGTCGTCATCACGCAGGGGTCGCTCGAGATCCTCGGCGATGTGGTCACCATACATTTCGACGAGAATCAGCAGATGACAAAGCTCGTCGCGCAGGGCAAGCCCGCCAGCTTCAAGCAGAAGCCAGACGGCAACGAGGCGCTGCAGAACGCGCGTGCCAGAACACTCGAGTTCTATGCCGATGACGACACCATCGTGCTGCTGGGTGATGCTGTCTCCTGGCAGGGCAAGAGCAGGATCAAGGCCGAGCGCATCGTCTACGATACCCGCAAGGGGCGTGTCAGGGCCGATTCCGCGAGCACGGCGGGCGCGGCGCAGGGTACGGGTCAGCGCGTCAAGATCACCATCGCACCGAAGAAGAAGCAGCAGCCCCAGGAATGAGCGCCTGGCGCCGGCGTCGAGCGTGAGGTCCTTGCAGCGATGAGCGTGCTCGCGGCCAGGCAACTTGCCAAGTGCTACCAGTCACGGCGCGTGGTCGACAACGTCAGTCTCACTGTGCACAGCGGGGAGGTGATCGGCCTGCTCGGCCCCAACGGGGCCGGCAAGACCACCAGCTTCTACATGATCATCGGCATGGTGCGGGCCGATGGCGGCACCGTGCACCTCGATCGCCGTGAGCTCACGGGGTATCCGATGCACGCACGTGCACAAATGGGTCTCGGTTATCTGCCCCAGGAACCGTCGGTATTCCGCAAGCTCAGCGCGGCACAAAACATCATGGCCATACTCGAGACGCGGCCGGGACTCAGCCAGAGGCAGCGTGAGCGGCGCCTGGAGAACCTCTCGCGTGAACTTCACATCGCCCACCTCCAGGACAACCGCGGAGACAGCTTGTCGGGCGGTGAGCGCCGGCGCGTGGAGATTGCACGTGCATTGGCAGCCGAGCCCCGCTTCATGCTTCTCGACGAACCTTTCGCCGGCGTGGATCCCCTATCCATCGCCGACATACAGCGCATCATCAGGCACTTGAGCGACCGCGGCATAGGCGTGCTGATCACCGATCATAACGTGCGCGAGACGCTAGGCATCTGTGACCGGGCCTACATCGTCAACGAGGGTCGGATTATTGCCGAAGGTGAACCTGACCACGTGCTGGGAAACGACCGCGTGCGCGAGGTATATCTGGGCCACGAGTTCAAGCTGTGAACCTGCTCTCGGTTTGCCGCGTGAAGAGCTGGCACGGTTTGTGTATGCGGGCGACTGAACTAAACTTGTAAGAGGTGCCCGAAGACGGGTTTGCCGGGGCCAACCGGAACTGGCCCGCATAAACAAACAACGATGAAACTGACCCTCCAGATCCAGCTCGGCCAGCATCTCACGATGACGCCGCAGTTGCAGCAGGCCATACGCCTGCTGCAGCTTTCCACGCTCGAGTTGCACACCGAGGTGCAGCAGGCACTGGAAGCCAATGTCATGCTGGAGCAGGTCGACGACACGCAGTCCGTGCCGGAGGGTTCTAACGGCAACACCAAGACCCCCGAGGCGGAAATCGAAGTGCAGCCCGCAGACATTCCCAGCGAGCTTGCTGTGGACAGCGCGTGGGACGACATCTACGACGGTGCCGCGGCCGTGTACAGGTCCTCCTTCGACAATGCCGGCGAGTTCGAGGGTCAGCACGGCGACAGCGAGACGCTCAAGGAGCATCTGCGCTGGCAGATGGAGCTCACGAACTTCAGCGACGAAGACGTGGCGATTGCGCAGTCCCTCATCGACGCCGTCGACGACGACGGCTACCTGCGGACCTCGGCGGAGGAAATCGCCCAGGTCGTCGGTCTGGACGATTCCGAGATCGGTATCGAGGAGGTCGAGGCTGTGCTGCACCAGATTCAGAATTTCGACCCCATAGGCGTGGGCGCACGGGACCTGCGCGAGTGCCTTTTGATACAGCTCCGGCAGACCGATTCCGGGATCGCGTGGCGCGACGAAGCACTCGAGCTGGTTGACGAGCATCTGGACCTGCTGGCCGGACACGAGTACAAGCAACTCATGCGCCAGATGAATCTGGACAAGGACGAGTTGATGCAGGTCATCGCGTACATCCAGGCCCTGCACCCCCGCCCCGGGACGAAAGTGTCTGTCGACGAGCCCCAGTACATCATTCCCGACGTGTTCGTGCGCAAGAAGAACGGTGCCTGGACGGTGGAGCTCAACGCCGACGCGTCTCCCAAGGTGCGTATCAATCCGGACTATGCGAGTCTGGTGCGCCGAGCGGATAACAGCGACGACAATAACTATCTGAGAGCGCATTTGCAGGAGGCACGCTGGTTTCTCAAGAGCCTTCGCAGCCGCAGCGAAACGCTGCTCAAGGTCTCACGATGCATTGTCGAGCGCCAGCAGCTGTTCCTGGAACACGGGGAAGAGGCGATGAAGCCGATGGTGCTCCATGACGTCGCCGATGTGGTCGGCATGCATGAATCGACGATCTCCCGTGTTACCACGCAAAAATACATGCACACGCCGCGAGGCATCTACGAGCTCAAGTATTTCTTCTCGAGCCATGTCTCCACCGCTAGCGGTGGAGAGGCGTCATCGACCGCCATCCGCGCGCTCATCAAGAAGCTCATTGCCGCGGAGAACTCGCAAAAGCCGTTGAGCGACAGCAAGCTTGCCGCCATCCTGTTGGCGCAGGGGGTGAACGTCGCTCGACGTACCGTCGCCAAGTATCGGGAAGGCATGGGGATTGCTTCCTCGAGCGACAGAAAACGATTGGCTTGATTCGGACAGTGCACGATGAATCACGGCTGTTTCGTGATCGGCGAATAACCAGGCTGCACGGGCGATCGCCCGAAGACAAAGGAGCTACCAGTGCAAATAAACTTGAGCGGCCAGCACATCGATGTCACCCCCCGACTCAAAGCGTATGTCAGTAGCAAGTTGAAACGGCTGGAGCGCCATTTCGACAATGTCACGCTGGCAACGGTGGTCTTGAGCGTGGAAAAGCTTCGCCAGACGGCGGAGGCGACCGTGCACGTCAGTGGCGCCAGCCTGCATGCCGACGCCGTCGACGGGGATATGTACGCCGCGATAGACGCGCTCGCGGACAAGCTGGACAGGCAGATCAAGAGGCACAAGGAGAAGCTGACCAATCATCATGGCAAGACCGGGGGTCTGAAGGCGGCCGGAGAGGGTTGACCGGACTGCGCATCGGCGCGCCGTTGTACCGGTGCCAGGAGATCTTGCCATGCAGATCGCGGAAATCATTACTCCCGATCGGGTGTGCTGGGATGTGGAAGCCGCCAGCAAGAAGCGCGTGCTCGAGATCTTGAGCGAGCGCATCACGCAGGGGTACCCGGCGGTACAAGCACACGACGTGTTCGACTGCCTGCTGGCGCGGGAACGCCTGGGCAGCACGGCGCTGGGCGAAGGTGTCGCCCTGCCGCATGGGCGCGTTGCGGCACTCAGCGCCCCGCGGGGCGCTTTCATGCGTGTCGCGCTGGGCATCGACTTTGACGCGCCGGACGGGCAGCCCGTTGACCTCGTGTTTGGCCTCCTTGTGCCCGAGGAATCCACCGAGGAGCATCTCCAGATCCTCGCCCAGCTCGCCGAATTCTTCAGCGACGAGTCATTGCGCGCCTCGCTTCGCCAACTTCGCTCAGCGGCCGAAGCATTCGATCTGCTCACCCGATTCGTCCCCGGCGAGCCAGGACTCGGCAGTTGACCGCGCGGCATGGTAGGCAAGTGATTGGTCCAGCATCAGCTTGCACGGCAAAGTGCGCTCAGCGGCCGAGTGAGTGCGCCACGAGGCGGAAAAACGGGATCGAAAAATGGGGGCGGAGTCACTGTCCACGACACCAATCGATTCTGACGGTTGAGTGGGGGGAAGAAAGTGATTCTGACCCCGTTCTTCCTGGGGTCGTCACGCCCTGGCCTGCGCACCAACCGTCACGCACCCTGCACCCCGCCCAACGACCGATCCCAGGTTGAACGCCATGCGCTTGATCGTCGTCAGCGGGCTGTCGGGTGCAGGCAAGAGTGTCGCCATGCATGCGCTGGAGGACCTCGGCTACTATTGCATCGACAACCTGCCGGTAGCGCTGCTGCCCTCGCTCATCACGGAATTCGGTCGTAGCGCACACCCCGCCTACGAGCGTGCCGCGGTGGCAATCGACGCACGCAACCCGGCCGCCTCCCTGCAAGGATTTCCCGAGCTCATCCATTCGCTCGAGGAGCACAGGATCGTCAGTGAGCTGGTATTCCTGGAGGGTAGCGACGAGTGCTTGATCAAGCGCTTCAGCGAGACGCGCAGAAAGCATCCACTGACCGCTGACGATATCTCGCTGGCGGAGGCCATCTCGCGCGAGCGTGTGCTGCTGGAGACCATACGCGACAGCGCCGACATCCTGATCGACACCAGCGAGACGAACCTGCATCAGCTTCGTGAGCTGATCGTGCACCGCGTGCACCGGCATACCAGTGCCAGCCTCGCCCTGCTGTTTCAGTCATTCGGCTACAAGCACGGCATCCCGCAGGATGCCGATTTCGTGTTCGATGCGCGCTGCCTGCCCAATCCGCACTGGGTGCCGAGCCTGCGGCCGCTGACGGGGCTGGATGCACAGGTGACAACGTACCTGGGCCAGGAAGCCAGCGTGGAGCGGATGATCGGCGACCTGTGCGCGTTTCTCCACACCTGGATCCCGTGCTTCGAGTCCGAGAACCGCTCCTATCTCACCCTGGCCATCGGCTGTACCGGCGGGCGGCATCGTTCCGTGTACGTGGCCGAGCGCCTCGCCGAGTCGTTCCGGGCCGAGCGGCGCTCGGTGCTGGTCAGGCACCGCGAGCTGTATTGAAGTGAGGATACACCATTGGGAACGTGGATTAGCCATCGAAATGGGGGTGCATTGTGCCGGGAGTAAGAGGACGGGTAGCGCTGGTAACGGGTGCGGGACGTGGAATCGGGAGGGTGGCGGCTGATCTGCTGGCCTCGCGCGGTGCACGGGTGATGGCCGTTGCGCGCAGCGAGAATGAATTGCAGACCCTGGGCCTGGACTACGTTGTGGCGGATCTGGGTACGCTTGACGGCTGTACACGTGCGGTGGAGGTAACACGGGATCGCCTGGGACCGGTTGAAATCCTGGTGTGCAATCACGGTATTGGTTCGGCGCATGAGCGGGTGATCTGGGAGCAGGAGCCGGAGCTCTGGCGTGAGACGATGCGCATCAACCTGGATGGTCCCTATTTCCTGTCACGGCTGGTTGTCAAAGACATGATTGAACAGGGTTACGGGCGGCTTGTGTTCACGAGCTCGACGGCCGGACAGGTGGCGGAATACGCCGGCAGCGCTTACAACAGCTCAAAACACGGTCTTCTAGGCCTGATGCGCTCGGTTGCGCAGGATGCCGGGTCGCATGGCGTGACTTCCAACGCGGTGCTGCCCGGCTGGGTGCGAACACCGATGGCTGAGACTTCGGCCGCAACCGAAGCCGAGCAGCGCGGGATCACCCCGGACGAGGTGTGGGCGGAAAGAGCCGAGCTTTATCCGCCGGGCCGGGTGGTGACGCCCGAAGAAGTGGCCGAGGTGATCGCCTTCCTGGCATCCGAAGAATCCAGTGGCGTCAACGGCGAGGCCATAACCGTAGCCCTTGGAGGCGTATGGTGAAAATGAAATCGGCGAACGGGTGACACGTGGCTTTTTAGCCCGTGCCTGACCGCGGGTTCTTGGAGCAATAGGGGCCTGACCCGGCCGAGCCGGAACCAAACAGGGCGTCGAGCGCGAGACGTTGCGCCGAATC
>CAZSDY010000155.1:0-8703 GCA_964605765.1 uncultured Ectothiorhodospiraceae bacterium
GCTCTCGCAGGCGCAGAGTCACGTATAGCGACGGGCGGGCGCGGCTGCGCGTCGGCGAGCACCGGTGCGCGGCGCGCAACGGCGGGCGCATCGACATCAACGACGGCATCGGCCAGCGCTTCACGACCGAGACGCCCGATGCCGGCACCGCCGTTCTCGAAGTCGGCGCCGGCGGAATCATGACCGTCGGCAAGCTGGCGCGCTTCGACGGCGCGCTCCGGGTCGACGCGGGCGGGACGCTGGCGCTCAACGGTCTCGCCTCGCGCACCGCGCGCGGGCTCACCATCGACAACGCGGGCCTGCTCGACCTCGTCAGCGGCGTGCACGGGCCGGTCCCGCAATCGTTGTTTTCGGGGATCGCGCCACGCAACCCTGGAGCGACCCCTCCGCCGCCCTCGGTGGGGACCGTCGAGCCCCTGGATTTTCGCAACACCGGCACCGTGCGGGTTCGCGAAAGGGCGAGCCTCGCCTTCACCGCCGACGTCACCGACTTCGCCTTCGGGGGCGTCGCTTTCGATAGCGGGCGCTACGAGGTGCTCGGGGGGAGAATGGCGATCGGCCTACGCGACATCGCCCTCGACCCGCAACTCTTCCCCGCCGGCGGCAGCACCGTGCTGCCGGACCCGGCCACGGTTCAGATCACCCACAACCGCGCCGACGTGCTGCTCCAGGGTGCGGGTTCTCTGCGTTATGCGTTCATCAACACGCTGGACGACCTGCCCCCGGTGTTCGATTCGGGCACGGACTACCTCTCGCACCTCACGACGAACGAGAACCGGCTGGCGCTCGACAACCACAGCGCGACCATCCTGAACGACTTTGACAACAGCGGGTTGGCGCCCGAGTTCGGGCCGGGTGAGGTGACGTTGCTCAACGGCTCGCGGCTTGACGTGCAGGGCACCTTCGGCAACCTCGACGGACATACGTCGGTCGAGTCGGGGAGCACGCTGGATGCGAGCGCGGGGTACCGTATCGAGGGCGGCGACGTCATCGTCAGCGCCGACAGCACGTTGGGCGGCATCGAGCCGGTGGCTGGCGGTTCGCGCATTGCCGCGGGCCGGCGCTTCGAGGTGGCCGAGCGCACCACGACGAGCGTGGACGCGGCCGGCAACGAGACCACGACGACCACCGCGGGCGTGCTCGATCTGCAAGGGCGCTCGATCGTGGAGATCGCCGGTGAGGTGCTGCTCTCGGGCGCGAACGCGCGCTTCGACGCGCTGAACGGCGTCGAGCGCATCGCGGCGGGCGGGTTGCTGAGCCTGGACCTCGGTGCCAGCTTGAGCGCCGGCGATGCGGCGACGCGCTCGGGGCTCGCGAACCGCGGCACGGTCGAGGTGCGTAGCGGCGCCACGTTGTCGGTGCTCGGGGACTACCTGGAGCAGGTGGGCGCCACCACCGTGGTCGACACCGGCGGGCTGCTGCAAGCCGACCGCTGGATCATCGGCAGCGGGCAGAGCGTGCAGATCAACGGCGCCGCGCAGGGTGACGTCAGCGCGGCGGGTCTCGGCACCCTGGTTCACGGCAGCGGCGACATCTTCGGCGATTTGTCGCTGACCGGCGGCGCGGAGCTCAATCCGGGTAACTCGCCGGGCACCCTGGACGTCTTCGGCGATGTGTTGCTCGACGACGGCGCGCTGCTCGCCAGCGAGATCACGGGTTTCGGCGCGGGCGAGTTCGACCGCCTCAACATCTTCGGGGACCTGGTGCTCGGAAGCACCGGCGCCGGCGCGCGCTGGACCTTCGACTTCACCGGCTTTACGGCCGATCCGGTGGCGCACCTTAACGAGGCGCTCACCGTGCTCACCCTCGACGATCTGCTCGACAGCAACGGCGACCCGGTGCTCGACGCCGCGGGCAACCCGGTCGGCACGGGCGCCATAGACGGCTGGTTCTCGGTCATCGATTTCATCGGGCTCGACGGCTTCACGCTCGCCTATGAGCCGGGCAGCGCCCTGCAGGGCAGCATGGCGCTCGGCAACAACGGGTTGACCGGCCTGATGCTCCTGAGGATCGACGACGGCAGCCAGACGCGCTTCGACCTCGTGTTCACGACGCCCGCGCCCGCCACCTCGGGCCTGCTGCTCATCGGCCTCGTCTCGCTCGCGGGCCTGCGGCAGCGCCGCCGCGCAGGTGCAGCGCCCACGGCGGTTTGGGCGGCCCCCCTGTAGCAGGGATTCATCCCGCGAACCTTGCAGGGCTTCAAATGCCGTGCCATCGACATTCGCGGACTGATCCCGCTCCTACGGGGGGCGGTCGAGATGCCGGGGCGGTTCGGGCCCCGTGCCCGGCGAGGTTGTGCAACGCGAGCCATCGCTATACCCTTCCGCGACTGCGGAGTCGCACGGCGCACGGGCCGTGCCGAGGGAGAGCGGGCATGCTGAGCGAGGGGAAGATCCACCCGGCAGTCGACCCCACCGGGAAGATCCAGAAGGTCACCGACACCATCGACCGGCTCTACCGCCGCGGTGCGCTGCGCCCGCTGCGCCGGATCATGACGAAGCTGCACTCCGCGGACCTCGCAGCCGCCGTGAGCGTGCTGCCGGACGCGCATATCGCGCCGGTTTTCGAGGCGGTGCCCGAGGCGCGGATGGCGGGCGAGGTGCTCGTGCAGCTCGGCGCCCACGCGCGCGATACCGTGCTCGAGGAGACCCCGCTCGAGAAGCTCACCCCCGCGCTCGAGCAACTGCCTCCAGACGAGCTCACCGACCTCATCCAGCAGCTCGACCCCGAGCTCGCCGAGCGCCTGGTGGTGCTGCTCGAGCAGGACAGCAAAGAGGAGCTGGAAGGGCTGCTGCGCTACGAGCAGGACACCGCGGGCGGGATCATGACCCCGGACTTCGTGGCGCTCGCCGACAGCGTGTCGGCCTCACAGGCTATCGACAGCGTGCGCGAGCAGTCCGACGTGGAGATCGTCTTCTATCTGTACGTGACGGATGCCGACGGCCGCCTGGTCGGAGTCGTGTCGCTGCGCCAGCTCCTGCTCTCGGCGCCCGGCACGCCGCTCGGCGACATCATGAACTCGCGTGTCATCAGCGTGCACACCGATGCGCCGCAGGAGCAGGTTGCCGATCTGGTCGACAAGTACCAGCTTCTCGCCATTCCCGTGGTCGACGATGACAAGGTGCTGGTCGGCATGGTGACCGTCGACGACGTCATCGAGGTGATCGAGACCCTCACGACCAAGGACATGCTGAAGATGGCGGGCACGGACGAGTCGGAGATCCTCACGCAATCGCCGCTCAAGGTGGCGCGCATCCGGCTCCCATGGCTGCTCGCCGCTTTTGCGGGCGGGCTGGTGGCAACCGGTATCATACAGCACTTCGAGACGGTGCTCGTGCAGGTGCTGGCGCTGAGCGCCTTTCTGCCCGTTGTCATGGGGATGGCCGGCAACGTCGGCGTGCAGACCGCGACGGTGGCGGTGCGCAGTCTCGCCACGGGGGCGCTCGATCCGCGCGCCGCGGGCGTGGTGCTGTTCAGGGAGCTGCGTGTGGGGTTGCTGCTCGGGTTGTTCTACGGCTTGGTGCTCGGCGCGTGCGGCTGGTGGTTCTACGGCGACACCGCGCTCGCCCAGGTCGTCGGGCTCACGCTGCTCGTCAACATGACCGGCGCCGCAATCCTCGCCATCCTGCTGCCGCTGATATTCCATCGCCTGGGCACGGACCCGGCCATCGCCACCGGCCCGTTCGTCACCACGGCCATCGATGCGCTGGGGGTGCTCAACTACCTCCTCATCGCCAGGGCTGTCCTCGGCATCGCCTGAAACGCATCCTGGTCGGCAAATTCCTGGCCGACGTTTCGCGGCACAGTGGCGCATGACGCCGGGGTCAGTAACGCGTTAGCCGTAGACCACGCGCGGCAGCCACAGGATGAGATCGCGAATCAAGGGGTCTGACCGATTTGGGTTCATCTTTTCACAGCATGCGCCCGGCCTTGTAGCCGGCCCAGATGCCGGCGAAGCCGCCGATCACGGAAAACAGCACCCCCCATCCGCTGAACATGCCCGCGCCCCACAGCTCGGGCACCATGCCGCCCGCGGTGGACCCGGCGATCAAGCCAATCCAGATGAACATTCTCAGCATCGGTCAATAGCACGGTATCAAGGGGTCAGATCTCTTGATGCAAGGTCGGCATGACGGCCCGTGATAGTCAAGGATGACGTACCCATAGGAAGGGTCAGACCCCTTCATGGGGTCTCTGACCCCGTTTCTTGTCTCAGTGTGCTCGCGGGCGAGCTGTGCCCGGGGGACCCCCGGACGGCGGTTGCGGGCCGCATGGCGATGGTGCGGGTCTCGACAGGTTGCTTCGCGCCTGCATTACCAGGGTGCGGATGAGGGCGCCCATCCACGGTTTCATGCGTTCAATCTCTTCTTCCAGAGAGTCGCCGGTGACCACCATCACGACGGTGTCCTCGCGGCATACCACGCTGGCCGTGCGCCGCACCGAGGCGAGCACTGCGGTCTCGCCGAAGCCCTTGCCGGGCCCGAGCGTCGCCAGATGCTTGTTTTCCCCATCGATGGTCTTGTACACATCGCAGCTACCGGAAACGATGACGTATGCCCTGTCGCCTTCCTCGTTCTCGCGCACGATGTGCTCGCCCTTGGCGTAGCTCGAACGCGGGAATTCTCCGCCACCGCGCATGAATCGCAGCAGGTCGACCTTCAAAGCGGACGCATCCTGATAACGCTGCGCGGGATTCGCCGACATGGCCTTGAGAATGATGCGTTCCAGCTCCGGCGGGATCACGGTTGCCGCACCCACGACCTGTGACGGCGGATCGAACTCACAGGCCCTGGCATGCACCAGCGCCTCCGCCGCGTTCTTGCCCTGGTAGGGCTCACGGCCGGTGACGATGTGGTAGACGATCCCGCCCAGTGCAAAGATGTCGGATCGCGTATCCGTCGTCTTTGCCCGGGCTTGCTCGGGAGGCATGTAAGCGGGCGTGCCGACGACACCCGATCCCGCGACATCCACCATGGTGGTGCTCACACGTCGCTCGCTGGCAGGTTTCCCTGCGTTCTCCGCCTGGCCCGGCGCCTCGTCCCCGGCTTCATCGACCTGCGCGATGCCCCAGTCCATCAGATAGATCTCGCCGAAAGCACCGGTCATGATGTTCTGCGGCTTGATGTCGCGGTGCACGACGCCGCGGCTGTGCGCGAGCCCCAGTGCGTCGCAGACCCTGACCACCACGTCGATCAGATCAAAGAGTTGCTCGGAGTCCCCGCCGCCCGCCGCATGGAACTTCTCGATGAGCTGGAACAGGGTATTGCCCTCGATCTTCTGCATGGTGAAGAACACGCGGCCGTCTTCCGATCGGGCGATATCGTAGACGGGCACGATGTGGGGGTGCTCGAGCTGGGCCGTGACCTGCGCCTCGCGGATAAAGCTCGCCACCATCGAGGCGCTATCCTGAAGGTCGGTATGGAGGATCTTCTTGGCAACACGGCGCTGCAAGTTCTTGTCGTCGGCAGCCTCGATCGCGCCCATGCCGCCGCTGTCGATGTCGCCGGCCGCCTTGAGATTCTGCCCGCCCAGCGGGAGCAGCGCCTCGATGATGGCTCGCAGCGGGGGAGTGCTATCCGATGCGCCGGCAGGTGCCGGCTCGTCGCCGCCCTGATCGTGCTCAGGTGCGTGAAAACGTCGCCGGATCGCGCGACCGACCCTGCCGATGGGGGCCCAAATCGTGCCCGGCATCGCTCTCTCCTTGTAACCGATTAAGTGCGAACACTAACGACAATCCTATCACGAGATCGTCGACACCGGTCACATTTCAGCACGATTCAGCGCGCATCCCGCATCAAGGGATCTGAACATCCCGCTTGATGCGCAGTGCGCTCGGCACCCGTTTGCGGAGAGTAGTCCTTACCACCCATGATTCGCGCGGGCTCGGCACCGACCAGTACGCCACGCAGCTCGACCCGCCGGCGCATTGGGACGTGAACGGCGTGCCGTGCCCGACGCAGCGCTGAACGTGCCCCGGGGCGGGCCTCGGCCGCGACGCAACCCGCGCCCGTCCAGGGTGCGCGTGTGCACGACACGGATCAACCGCCGTCCAAATAGACATGGCGGCGCGTTGTCCTATGGCGCATAATTCGCGCGCTCGCGCCACGGGGTCGGCACAGCGCCGCACTGCAAGGGCGATCCAATGTACGTGCGGGCGATCCGGGCATCCACCCGGCCGCCCGTCAATCTAGGAGTTCAACGAACATGTCAAACAATGCCGAAACCGCACTGGTCGATCGTGATTGCGCGCACCTCATCCACCCGCTTCAAAATCGCGCCGCGCACACCGGCGCCAAGGTCTGGGTTGGCGGAGAAGGCGCCTTCCTCATTGACGCGAATGGCGATCGCTACATCGACGGCCTGTCGGGCCTGTGGAACAACACGGCCGGCAACGGGCGCACCGAGATCATCGAGGCAGGACACGCGCAGATGCGCTCTCTCGCATACGCCTCGGGCTATATCGGGAGCTCCAACCCGCGCGCCATCGAGCTGGCGGAGCGCCTGGCGGGAATCAGCTATGACAACATCAATCATTTCTTTTTCACCTCCGGCGGTGGCGAGGCGACCGACAGCAACATCAAGATGGCGCGCTACTACTGGAAGCTCAAGGGCAAGCCCACCAAGACCAAGGTGATCTCGCGAATCTGGGGTTATCACGGTGTGACGCTTGCCGCCATGTGTGCCACAGGCATCAAAGCCTACTGGCCCATGTTCGAGCCGCTGATTCCCGGTTTCGTGCACATTCCGAGCCCCTATCCGTACCGTTACGAGGCGCCCGAGGGGGCTGTCTCACAGGGCATCGCGGCCGCTGACGAGCTGGAGAAGGCGATACTCGCCGAAGGCGCGGACACGGTCGCCATGTTCATCGCCGAGCCGGTGCAGGGGGCGGGCGGTGTCCTCGTGCCGCAGGATGACTACTTCCCACGCATTCGCGAGATCTGCGACCGCTACGAGGTACTGCTGGTTTCGGACGAGGTGATCACCGGTTTCGGGCGCACCGGCAAGATGTTCGCTCTCGAGCACTGGGGGGTCAAGCCCGACCTGATGCAGTACGCCAAGGCCATTACCTCGGGGTACTTCCCGCTGGGCGGCATCGGCGTCAGCGACGAGATAGCCGATACCATGCTGGAAAGCGGCAAGCCGTGGATGCACGCCTACACCTATAGCGCCCACCCGCTCGGCTGTGCGATGGCACTCGCCATGCTCGACGTCATCGAGGCCGAGGATTTCCCAGCGCAGGCCGCTCCCAAGGGCGAGCGCCTGATGAAGGGACTGCGCGAAGCGCTGGGCGATCATCCGCACGTGGGGGAAATTCGCGGCCTCGGCCTGATGTGTGCGATCGAGTACGTCAAGGACCGTGACACGCGGGAAGAGTTCGACCCTGCCGACGGCATCGGGCCCAAGATCCACGCGGCCGGCATGGAGCGCGGCTTGTTCAGCCGCGTGCGCGGTGATGTCTACTGCATCGCGCCGCCCATCGTGACCGGAGAAGACACGATTGATCAGATCGTCGAGATCCTGACCCTTGCGACGAAGGCGGTGCTTGGCTGATTCGGACAGGAAGACGAAACGGCCCGGGAGGGAACGCGCTGCGATTGCGTTCCCGCCCCGCCCCGCCGCGCGGTGTCGGTGCCTGCCTCCGGGTACCGGTTCCCCGCTCTGCCTGGAACACCTTTCCCCAATACACCGATTTTCCGAGCAGCGCGGCCAGGCGGGATGGATCGGCGGCCCAAGCTGAGGAGTTGTTGTTTCGCGAGCCCTGAGCCCGACACCGCGCGCGCCGCGCATGAGGGCGCAATGCTACCCCCTACGCATCGACCTTCTGCGCGTCCTGTGACTCGCGGTGCCGGCGCAGATCAGCCGCGCGGCGCTCGTCCCATATGGGCTTGCGCTCGCTGATGCGCCGCTCGCGCGCACCTTCCTCGAGCGGGATGCTGTGCTCGCCGAACAGCACCTGTCTCAGGAAGCGCATGGAGAAGGCCAGCAGACGCTCCTCGTCGCCGCACAAGGCGTCGATCGCCGCGTCGTCAAGCGCGAAGAGGGTACGAAACCCATCTCCCCGGACGAACTGCTTGAAACTGTCCATGTCATAGCTGCACATGTCGAAGAGCTGCAGGCTGCGCTCGGTCGGGGCACCCACCGTGGGTCCGCTGGAGCGCTTCTTGATGACGATGTCGCGCCACGGGCGATTCATCTCGTCGTACTTGTCGGCACCCTGCGCGGCCCGGTACTCGGCGACACTCTGGGACTTCTGCTCGCCGTGACCCAGGCAGTGTGCTTCCTTGACCACGAAGTAGATGTCCTCGACCGTGTTGCCGTCCTTCTTGCGAATCCCCATGCAGCCGAGTGCATAGTAACGGCACGCGGCGGGACGATCTTCGTACACGCTGCAGCCCTGCTCGGCGAGAAACCGGCACTCGCTGGTGCCGCGCTTGGTGAGCAGCTTGAGCCCCGGCATGCCGTGCGCGTCCATCTCGAAGGGGAGGGTGTGGGCTGCGACGAACTCGCCCGCACTCATGCCCAGGCGCTGCTTGAGCCTGATGATGTCGTACGGTGTGAGCGTGATGTCGATGTTCTTGCAGCAGGCGTTGAAGCAGGCGATACCCGGGTGGCAGTCGAATTGGAAACGGCTCTGAGCCGTCAGCTCGACGGGCTCGACCGGGCTCGCCGGCGGCCGCCCGCTCGTGGAATCACGCATGTGCA
>CAZSDY010000156.1:0-8606 GCA_964605765.1 uncultured Ectothiorhodospiraceae bacterium
AAGGTGATCGTCAGGGTGAAAACGTCGTCGTGGAAGCATGTCTCATGACTCCTGACGGTTGCTGGCCGCGCCGCCACCGCGCGCCGTGCGGCGGCACGGAATTAGCGGTCAGGCGTCCGTGGGCTTGGCGCCGGCCTCCATGTCGCGCCACGGTGGCAGTACCCGGGTCAGCAACCAGATCAGCCCGAGCGCGCCGAGGTCGATGAGCAATACCGCCACGAGCCCCTCACGCCCCCAGAACTCGGGAGAATAGGCGAGCAGGCCGCGGCCGGTCTTGGCGATCTCCTGGCCACCGATGACGACGTTCCAGCGCATCATGAACACCGACATCAACACCAGGAGCGCGGACAGCGCGACCTTGAACAGCAACGGCTTGCCGTGCGGATGATGGAATGCGGTGACGGTCAGCAGCACGATCGGCACGACCTCGCCGAGGCCGAGCTGGAGGATGAAGAAGGGCACCAGCAGCGGTCCCTCGACGAACTGCATGATCACCTCGATGCCTTCCTTGGCCTTGTACACCAGGCTCCCGAACTCGACGCCCTCGAGCAGCGCGGTGAACATCAGGAAACCCCACAGCGCGTAGCCGAGGCCGCGGATACATTCCTCGTCTATCTTGACGCGGCGCACCTTGCACACCACGATGTAGAACACGATCAGCGTCGCCATCCCCGAGATGATCGCCGAGAACAGGAAAATCACCGGCATCATGTCCGAGCCCCACCACTCGCGCGATTTCAGCGAGCCGAATACGAAGCCGACGTAGCCGTGCAGCCCGTGGGCGGCCGGGATGCCGATGACCGCGAGCGTGAACAACCACTTGTGATCGAATAACCGGCTGCGCGGCGAGATCTCGTCCGACCACAGGCTGAGCGCGCGGTAGAACTGCCGCACCAGGCCCGTCGTGGTTTGCGACATCGCGACGATATCCTCGCGGAACGCGAACCACACCTCGATGGCGAGCAGGACCACGTAGAAGGCCGCGAAGAAGCCGAAGGCGACGAAAGCCGAGGTCCAGTGCGGCGTGATCATCGTGTTGAACGCGCGCTCCGGGTGGCCGAGGTGCAGCAGCAGGTTGGCCGGCACGAAGGCCATGAAGCCGAGAGCGGTGAGCAACGCGTAACGCGCCACCGGCTTGAAGCGCGTCATGCCGAACACGTGGTAGAGGCTCGAGACGCTGAACGCCCCGGCCACGAGGCCGGTCATGTACGGGTAATTGACGATCAGCACCGACCACGGGAGCACCGTCTCGTTGGGGTAGACGTAGCCCGTGTAGGGCATCACGTTGTAGAGCTCTTGCATCAGCGCACCTCCGAGTCGATACCGACATAGAAGCAGGTCGGCACGGTCCCGGCCTCGGGCTTGAGCACCGTGACCCTGTTGTTGGCGACGAACTTGCTGATCGGGCTCTGCTTATCGTTCAAATCGCCGAAGATCCGCGCCTGCACCGGGCACGCCTCCACGCACGCCGGGTTCAACCCCTTGGTGATGCGGTGGTAGCACCAGGTGCACTTCTCGGTCACCCGGTCCTTGTAGTTGAAAAAGCGCGCTCCGTAGGGGCAGGCCTGAACACAGTATTGGCATCCGATGCAGTAGGTGTGGTCGATCAACACGGTGCCGTCCTTGGCCTTGAAGGTCGCGCCGGTGGGACACACCTGCACGCACGGCGGATTGCGGCAGTGGTTGCACATCTTGGGGGCGAAAAAGGCCTTCTCGACCTTCTTGCCGGCATAGCGGTTGTCGAAGCGATACTTGCCATCGGCCCCCGCCGCGGCGATGTTCCCGGGGTCGGCCTGGCTGTCGACGCGCGGGTGCTCCTCGCCTTCCAGATACACGTAGCGCTCCACCCAGGTCCGGAAGTGGTGCGGGTCCTCGGAGACGCCGTTCTCGATCTTGCAGGCCTCGACGCAGCGCAGGCAGCCGATGCAGCGGGTCGCATCGATGCCGTAACCCCAGTCGTGCTCGGTCCAGTCGTAGTCCGGCGTCGGGAACGAGCCCTGCGGGCGCTGCGCGGGTTTCTCTGTGGCGAGCAAGTCCTTGGCACCGAGCGCGCCCCCGGCGGCCGCCGCCACGGCCAGCACCTTGCCCAGGAACGCGCGACGTGCGGTATTCGTCTTGCCTTGTTCTTCTTCCACTGTGTCGTCTCCGAGCTCGCCAAGCTGATTCCGGGCCGACGCCGCACGCTCGCCGCTCATGGCGCACCACCCGCGTAGTGGGCGGCAAGCCCGTCTATATCCGCGTCGCTCAAGGCCTTGGCGATGGTATCCATCATCGGGTTCTTGCGCGCACCGGAGCGAAAGTCGCGTAGCTGCCGGGCGAGAAACTCCGCCGGTTTGCCGGCGAGCTTGGGGAAGTTGCCAACCCCTTCACCGTGGGCGCCGTGGCACCCCGAACAGGTCTTATCCGCCAGCGCTCGCACGCCGCCGGCCTTGGACTGCGGCGATTCGGCTGCCGCCCCGGCGCCGGCAAAGTGCGCGGCGAGCCCGTCGATGTCGCGGTCGCTCAGCGATTTCGCAATCGTGTTCATCATCGCGTTCTTGCGCGCGCCGGAGCGGAAGGCGCGCATCTGCTTGGCGAGCACCGCCGCCGATTGCCCGGCGAGCTTCGGGAAGTCTCCGACCCCTTCTCCATTCGCGCCATGACAGCTCGCGCACATGCTCGCGGCCAGCTTTGCCGCGCTACCCGCCGGCTTGGCGCCGCCGATCTTCGGCGAGTGCGCGTTATGGCAAACCGTGCATTGCTGTTCGCCCGCGTGATCGGCAACCACGATCTGCGGCTGCGCCGCGGGGCGTCCGGGCATCTTTTCGTGGCACAGCGTGCACAGCTTGCGCGCGTCGCCGGGGATCGGGAGCTTGGCGAGATCGCCCTTGGGGTGGGCACGCGCCGCACCGTGACAGACCTCGCACTTGGCATGCTGGTTGTGCACGCCCTCAGACCATTCGGCATAGGCCTTCTCGTGGCAGCCCTGGCACGATTCGCTACCCTGGAAGTTCGGGGTATACGAGGCAAGCATCGGCACCGCGTCGCCACGGTAATGGCCGAACTCGTAGAAGGAATCGACGACCAGGAAATTACGTGCGGCGATTGCGCCGACGGCAAAAAGCACCAGTAATCCGATCAAGCGAACTCCGTAAGCAGGCATTCCGTCAACCCCATGCTCCGTTCGTGTGCCAGCATCCTAGGACCAGACATCCGAACCGAGATTGATCCACGTCACCAATCTGGCGAGTTTTTCCTTCCCGCGAGACCCTCGATGCGTGCCGCATCAGCGCCGCTCATCCGCGCGGCACACGTCGTCGAAGGCTGGGGACGTCCTCCAGGCAAGCACCGCGGGCTGTCGCCCGGGTCACCCGGATCCGTCGAACGGGAACGCAAAAAACCGCTGTTTCGCGCTCCCGTCCGTGGCCCGGTGCCGGCTACTTGAGGCTGTTGTAATAAGCCGCGAGATTATCGATGTCGCTGTCGCTGAGCCCTTTCGCCAGGCCCCCCATCATCGGATCCTTGCGCGAGCCGTCCTTGTAGGCCTTCACCGCCTTCACGAAA
Source organism: uncultured Ectothiorhodospiraceae bacterium (assembly GCA_964605765.1). GTDB lineage: Bacteria > Pseudomonadota > Gammaproteobacteria > HK1 > HK1 > CAZSDY01. The sequence goes on from CAZSDY010000156.1 coordinate 3,544, forward strand.
TAGGCTTCCTGCTGGCCCGCGAGATTCGGCGTGGTGGGGACCAAACTGATGCCGTTTGCGCCATGGCACCCGGCGCACATCGCGCTCTTTGCCTTGCCGGCGGCCGCATCGCCCGCCTGCGCGGTGCCGATGACGCCCGCCGACAGCCCCATCATGACAATGAAGAGTATTTTGTTGCGCATTGCTGATTGCTCCTGTTTTCCAGTCAGTTTAGAGATCCGCGCGTCGATTCCGCGCCTGAAAAAAAACTGTGATCCAATGCTTCAAACACGTTTCCGCTACGCGTCAAGTAGGTGTGCGCCCGGCGCGAGCGCCTTCGCCACCCAGCCAGGCCGCAGCATGTCGCGAATGCCGCTGGCACGAACTGATCCGGGTCAAGCACTCGCGATTTTGCGCGGGGTGGCGCGCCTGTCCAGCGCAATCGTTGCCACCAGTCCGCCGGCACTACCGCAGGCATTCACCACACGAAACCCTTGCAATTCGACCGTTGCCTTGGCCAAACTTTCAATTAGTATGAGCCCTCTCTCGAATACCTGGTTCGATCGCACCTTCCAAGAGACTCATGTGTTTCAATGACCAGCCTCTCTGCACGTATACCGAACTCGATACCGAACTCGAGAGGAAACTCCCATGCTACGGAGATGTGTGATGAAGATTGCCTGTCGAAATGTTGTCTTGACGATGGCCGGCCTGGCAGTGGCGGCATTCGCACCGGCCGCAAGTGCGGCGCACGCGCCCGGCAAGGCCGTGTACGAAGCGCACTGCGCGGTCTGTCACGGCAAGGACGGTCGTGCCGACACGCCGGTGGCCCACCTGCTCCACACGCGCCCGCGCGATTTCGCCGATCCTATCGAAATGGCGCGCGTGACCCATGACAGAATGTATGCCGCGATCGAGAACGGCAGGCCGGGCACGGCGATGGCCGCTTGGGGAGGGATATTGAGCGCCGCACAGATCGGTGACGTGATGGACTACATAGTTACCCTCTCCCCGGCCTCCCAGCCATCGCTCACGACCGAGCAGCTCAGCCTCGAGGTGGGCCGGCGGCTGTACGAGAAGGAATGCGCCGCTTGTCACGGTGTGAGCGGACGCGCCGACACCGACGTGGCAAAGGTGCTTCGTCCCGCGCCGCGCGATTTCGACGACCCAATAGAAATGGCGCGCCTCGACGACGGGCGCATGTATGCAGCCATCAATTTCGGGGTGGACGCGACCGCCATGCCAAGCTGGCGCAGTCGCCTGACGCCGATCGAGATCATCGACGTCATGCGCTACATCCGCAGCCTCGCGGAGCCGTTGCCTTCGAGCATGACACCCGAGGCGCTCGACGTCGTGGTCGGCGCGGAGATCTATCATCGATACTGCTCGACCTGCCACGGTGACAAAGGAGATGCCGCGACCGCGCTCGGCGAGGCGTTGTTTCCGCCGCCACGGAACTTCACCGATGTCAAAGCGATGGCGCTGCTCAGCGACACGGCGATGGCCGAGGCGATCACGCACGGCAAGGCCGGTACGTCCATGGCGCCATGGGGGGGGATCCTGGATCGCAGGGACGTTCGGCGAGTCATACGCTTCATCCGACAAACATTCCAGCATCAGGCGCCATAGCACCCGCCGGGAGCACCGGCCCCGGAGTATCAGAACGCATCCATGCATCGCAACCAGGCCGCCGAAAGACTGCGTTTTTCACCAGCCTGACAACGCTACTGCGCGGAAACGGATACCGGCGCCGGCGCCGGTGCGGGGGCGAAGTAGGGGTCTAGATACTCGATCTTGGCCTTGGCGCGCAGATCGGACACCCATTTCGTGACCCGCTCCGACGCGTACTTGCGCTGCAACTCACCGCGCAGCTTGGCCTGCGCTTCCGCGAAGGGCACCACCCGCTCGGGCATGAAACGATCGACCTTGACCAGGTAGACCCCCTTGAAGGCGCGGATCGGCTCGGAGATCCCGCCCGCGGGCAGCTTCCACACTGCCTTGTCGAGATACGCCGGCAGACGCCCCTCGTGGACCGCGCCGATTAGCCCGCCGCGTGCCTTCTCGCTGGCCGGAGCGTCCGATATCTGCTGTGCGATGGCGCCGAAGTCTTCGCCGGCCGTGGCGCGTCTCCTGGCGTCGGTGACCTTGACCAGGGCCGCATCCCACGCTTCCTTGGTTCGGTTGGTGGGATCGACGACGACGAGCAACTCACGCACCACGGCGCGGCGCGGTTCACGGAATTTCGCCACATTGGCGTCGTAGTAACGGCGCGCGGTCTCTTCGTCCACCTCGCGGCGCGCATCGGCGACCCGCGCCTTGACCAGTTCCAGGCGTTGGCGGCGGCGCAATTCCTGCTTGACGTCGGCGATGCTGAAGCCCGCCTTCTCGAGTTGCGCCTTGAAAGCTTCTTCGCTGGGATAACGCGCGACCACCGTGGCCAACGCCACCTCCAGATCCTCGGCGTTGGGCTCGATGCCGCGTGCCTCGGCGTCGGCGAGCTCGAGTCGATTGTCGATCTCGCTTTCCAAGGCCTGGCGGCTGAGCCCCTGGAGTTGCTCTTTCTTGACGTTGCCGTGATAGCCCTGCAAAGGGATCAACCGATTCACGGCGGCGCGCACGTCGCTGAGGCGGATCGGGGTGCCGTTGACGCGCGCTACCACTTTTCGCGGGTCGGGCCGCACCGGCGCTGGCGCCGCGGTGCTTGACGTCCCCGGCGCGGCATCCGAGGCCGGCTCCTCGGCCTCGGCGGCATGAAGAGCTGGCGCGGCCAGGGCAAGAGCGCCGGCAAGCAGTGGAACAAGCATGGCTTTCATGGTCGATTCCTCGGTCTGCAAGGTCCGTCAGGACCGGCATGCACCGGCCCTGAAAAAAATCGGGAAAATCCCTAAAGATTTGCGCAGATGATCCTATAATGAATGTAAGTCACCAATTTCGTGACAAAGGCAACCCGGTCGAAAGGCCGGTACGCAAAGCCACCGCCTGGGACCGTAAGGTTATGGCCGGGGGGCTGCCGGAGAAATTGATGAAGATCAAGCAAAGCGCAAATCGAAGATCCGCAGGCTACTGCCGGTCTTCCGTGTATGCGCATCCGGCGTCTTTCGCGGCTATCTCCGAGCTTCCTTCCCGGGCCACCGGGAGAAGATCGGATGAACGCCGTTGAAAAGCTGATCGCCGCCGCCCTGTTTACCGCCGCCCTCATGAGCAACGCCCAGGCCGGGGATTTTCGCGCCTGGCTGCTCGCCGACGCGCCTGCCTGGGCGCAGGATGCGCGCGCCGCCGAGCCGGTCCAGCTCGACTGGAGCGCCGAGGCCTGCCTCGCCTGTCACAACGGCGCACGAGGCCGCCATATCACCGTTAGTAGTGCCGAATCGAGCATGGGTTATGGGGAATTCGGCTCGATGAACCACCCCATCGGCATGCGTTACGCCGACTACGCGATGCGTGATCCGGGCGGCTATCAACCACGCGGCGCGCTCGGTCCCGAGATGTGGCTGGTCGACGGCAAAGTGACCTGCATAACCTGTCACCGCCTGAACAGCGACAACAGCCGCTCGGGTTTTGTCAAGGCCTCATGGAGCGGCGAGACGGAATCCCGCCATCCGGTCTCCAGGGAACTCACCGCCGGCCCGCGCGAGACGGATCTGTGCATCGCTTGCCACATCAAATGACGCTTTCTTGCGATCAGCTTCCCTAATTAGTAAGGGCGTTCCTATTGAACCGATTGAAACGTAATTAAGCGCCTTTCAAGGCAACCAATCGTAACAAATACCCTGCCTGCGCTGCCCTCCCGAGCACCCCCGATCCAGCGATCAATCCCAATGTACAGGCCCGAATTGTCGGGAGAATGCGCTTTTTCCGATCTGGATCAAAGATTAAGCTCTAATTAAGGTTCAGATTAAGGTCCAATTAAGGCTCGGATTAGGTTTCGATTAAGATTTTAGATTAAGGCTCAAACTCGGTTTCAAGCTCGAGGACACCTGGAAACGCACTGTACGCGCATTGAGGAAACGATTCTTTTTCAGCAACTTCCCGGAAAAAGTCCGGACTTCAGGAGGCATTATCATGATCAACAAACGTCAAATCCTAGCAACGATCGCGGCCGCCTGTCTGGCCGCTCCCATTGCGGTGATGGCCGATGGCGACGGTACCGGCATCGTCGGCAGCCCGCACGACTTCACCGACGACTGGTCACCTGAAGTGAAAGACGCCAGTGGCAGCCACGGTGCCGTAGTTACGGAAATAGGCACCAATGGCTGGAATGGACGTGGTGAAATCTGCCGTGTGTGCCATATCCCGCACGACAACGAGAACGCCGACAAGCTCTACGAGGACGGCCTGCTGTGGAACCATCAGGTGAGCGCCACCTCGTTCACCATGTATAACAAAGCTTTTAGCGACAGCATTGACGGCACCGTATCGAGCCAACCCGACGGCACGGCCAAACTGTGCCTCGGTTGCCATGACGGCACGGTCGCGCTCGACGCCTTCGACAAGTACGGCGCCGGCAACGCCGGTAACAAGATGGGCGCCATCTACGGCGGCGGCATCGGCGGCTTCGTGATGCCGAACCAGGTCGCCGGCAATCTGACCGGCACGCACCCGATCTCGATCACCTACGACCCGGTCGCGGACGACAATCTGCATGCCAAGACCGACACCATGGGCATGAGCGGCACGATCGACGACGTGCTCGACGCCGGCAAGGTGCAGTGCTCCTCCTGCCATGACGTGCACAACCAGGAGTCGGTGCCTGGCACCCACCTGCTGCGCGTCGCCCAGAAGGCCGGATCGTTCACCGACCCGAACGCAGCCGCGGGCGCCCCCGCGGTTACCACTGTGGGCTCGGGCCTGTGCCTGACCTGCCACATCAAGTGAGCTTGCTCACGACACGGTAGAGGAACGGGGCGGCCTCGCAAGGGGCTGCCCCGTTTCGCGCTCCGGAAATCTCAGGGGGGGGGGGAGGTCTTCAGAGCGACGAGGGGAAAATGATGAACGATCATCAATACCAGGCAACGCGGCTCAGTCACCACGGCATCGGGCTCGCGCTGCTCCCCGGGCCCGCGATCCTGGCTTGGCCCCCGGGG
>CAZSDY010000157.1:0-8562 GCA_964605765.1 uncultured Ectothiorhodospiraceae bacterium
AGTCCGCTCCTACAGGGAGGGCTCGATATGCCGAGGGGGATCGGGGCGCTCGCTGTCGCGTGGATTTCAATCCGCAAACTTGATATTCGACGTAAGGTACTTGAAATAAGTGACGGATTGTATTAGATATTTAACTGTTGCCTCGATAACAGATCAAGCACAGTGCGTATTCTTGCCTTTGTGTCATGCTGGATGTTCAGCGCCACCTGCCTGGCGGCACAGGTGGCCGTGGAGCATCTGCGCATTTGGCCGGCACCCGATCATACGCGAATCGTGCTCGATATCGATGGCCCGATAGAGCATCGAATTTTCACTCTGGAGAGCCCCGACCGGGTTGTGGTGGATCTGCGCAACGCGCGTCTGCGCAGTCCGCAGGTCATTGACGAGGCGCAGCGCGAGCTGGTGGCGCGCGTGCGCAGCGCGCCCAGGAATGGGGGTGACCTGCGCGTCGTATTGGACGTCACAACGGCCGTGCGCCCGAAGAGCTTCCTGCTCAAACCCAACAGCACCTATGGGCATCGCCTGGTCATCGACCTGTTTCCTCGGGAGGCGGGCACGGCTGGAAGCCCGGTGTCGGTGAAGGTCGCCGCCTCGCGCACGCTGCGGGCGCGCGACATCGTGGTGGCTGTCGATCCGGGGCATGGGGGCGAGGACCCCGGAGCGAGTGGTGCCGGGGGAACCAAGGAGAAGCAGGTCACGCTCGCGATCGCGCGGCGACTCGCCGCGCTCATCGACAAGCAGCGCGGCATGCGGGCGGTGCTGGTGCGCAAAGCGGACTACTACGTGGGCCTGCGCAAGCGCATGAAAATAGCACGCGAGGCACGCGCGGATTTGTTTGTCTCCATACATGCCGACGCCTTTCGCGACCCCAGGGTGCACGGCTCGGCTGTGTACATCCTTTCCAACAATGGGGCCAGCAGCGAGGCGGCCCGCTGGCTGGCGGTCCAGGAGAACGCGGCGGATCTGGTGGGCGGTGTGAGCCTCGACGACAAGGACGACCTGCTCGCGTCGGTGCTGCTCGACCTTTCGCAGACGGCCACCTTGAGTGCCAGCACGGAAGCCGGCACGGACATCCTGGCCGAGCTCGGCAAGGTCGGCAAGATGCACAAGGCGCGCGTGCAACAGGCCGGATTCGTGGTGCTCAAGTCGCCCGACATACCGTCGATCATGGTCGAGACCGCGTTCATCTCCAATCCCGACGAGGAGCGCAAGCTCAAGGATGGGGCCCATCAACGGGCCCTGGCCAGGGCCATCATGCGTGGTATCGGGCGCTACTTCGACCGCAACGCGCCGGCCGGCACCCTGCTGGCGATGCGCAAGCACGTGATCGCCAAGGGTGACACGCTCTCCGAGCTCGCCCAACGATACCGGGTCTCCATGGGGAAGCTACGCGCAACCAACGGCCTGCAAGGTGACCGGCTGCGCGTGGGCCAGGTCCTGCGTATACCGGTGGCGCAGGGCTCCTAAGCGTCTGTTCTCCGGGCTTCAAGTACCCTCAGCATCTCCTCGGCCGAGCTCACGATGCGCGTGCGCCCGAGCAGCAGGTGCAGGCGATTACCGCCGAGCTGTCTCCATAGAACCGTCGCCCGCAGACCAGCCAGCAGCAACGCCCGGATCTTGTTGGCGTTGCCTGGATGATTGAGGTGCTGCGGCGCGCCCGTGACCATGATCCTCGGAGACAGGGTGCTCACCGTGCTGGTGTAGATGCTGGCCAGATTGGCGAGGACGCAGTCGTGGGTGGTGTCGAAGTACTCGGCCTGGTCGATGGCATTCCGGATACCGTCGAGGACGGCACGCTTGAGGTCGTGGCGCCTGGCGAGCTTGCGTTCCAGAAACAGCAAGCACACCGAGTAGCGTGTGAGCTCGAGGTCGCGACCGCGTCTGCTTAGCTGCCGGCAGAGCGTCTTGAGCCCGCAGACCACACCGTTGCGGCCGCCGAACACCTGCGCGGCCGACTCACTGTCGATGCGCAACAGGCTGGCGATGCTCACCTCGAACGGGGCGTTATCGGCCGATCCCTGCCGGGCAACCTGCTGCACGAGGGTCGTTGCCTGGTAGAGCCCGGCGAGCGCAATCACGCGGTCACCATCAGGCGTGTTGCTCATCCACATGCGCCGCTGCCGGATGTGTGCTGAACCCGCTCTATGATGCCGCCCCCCAGGCACTCATCGTCCGCGTACAACACGGTGGACTGCCCCGGCGTGGGCGCCCACTGCGGCTCGTCGAAAGTCACGCGCAGGTGCCCGGGCGCCGTCTCCTCGACCACGCAGGGCTGCTCGGGTTGCCGGTACCGCGTTTTCGCGCGACAGCGCAGCGGCAGCGCCGGCCGCGCACCCCGCACCCAGTGGGGTCCCTCGACGTCCACGCGGCGGCTGCGCAGGGCGGGATCACGGCGCCCTTGTGCGACGATCAACGCGTTTCTCTTACCATCCTTGCCGGCGACATACCAGGGCTCGCCCGAGCATCCGTGCCGGCCACCGATGCCGAGTCCGCGGCGCTGACCCAGGGTGTAGTAGGCGAGACCGTCGTGGGTCCCGAGGCGCACGCCGTGCGTCGACTCCATGGGTCCGGGACATGGCGCCACGAATCGGCTCAGGAATGCCTTGAACGGGCGCTCGCCGATGAAACAAATCCCGGTGCTGTCCTTCTTGTCGCTGACCGGGAGTCCCGCGCGGCGGGCGAGCGAGCGCACCGTGCGCTTGTCGAGCGCGCCCAACGGAAACTCGACGCGCTCGAGCTGCGCTTGTCCCAGGGTGTGGAGGAAATAGGACTGATCCTTGGCCGGGTCGCGGCCCTTGAGCAGCTTGAGCCCCGCCTCGCCGCGTTCTATTCGCGCATAGTGGCCCGTGGCGAGGCGTGTCGTCCCTAGCGACAAGGCAAAGTCCAGGAACACGTCGAACTTGATTTCCCGGTTGCACAGCACGTCGGGATTCGGTGTGCGCCCGCGCTGGTGCTCGGCGAGAAACGGCGTGAACACGCGGTCCCAGTACTCAGAGGCGAAATTCACCGTGCGCAACGGGATCCCCAACCGCTCGCACACCCGCTCGGCATCGGCCAGGTCCTCGGCCGCACCGCAATAGGATACGCTGTCGTCTTCCTCCCAGTTTTTCATGAAAATGGCTCGTACGGTGTGCCCCTGCTCGCAAAGGAGCCAAGCCGCCACTGCCGAGTCGACACCGCCCGACAACGCGACGGTCACGTCTTGAATTGTCATCCAACTGTCCCAATTGTCTAACTCAGATGCGATCTGCCGCATCACGGTCACGAGCCGGCCCGCGCTGCCGGCTGGTCGGACCGCCGCGCTACGCGAGTGGACTAGAATAACCTCAAGAGGCGCGGCAGCACGTCGCGCATCGCAGCATAAGGAAGGATATCATGGGCATAGTTGAAACCATCGCACTCACGATGGGTGTCGCCTGGGCGAGCGGCATCAACCTGTACGCCGCACTCGCCATGCTGGGCATTCTCGGCGCCACCGGCAATATCGTGCTGCCCCAGCAACTCGCCGTGCTCACCGACCCGATGGTGATTGGCGCGGCGTGCTTCATGTATTTCGTCGAGTTCTTTGCCGACAAGACACCGGGCATCGATACCGGCTGGGACAGCATTCACACGTTCATCCGCATTCCGGCCGGGGCCATCCTCGCGGCGGGGGCGGTCGGCGACGTGACGCCCGCCGTCGCGCTCACTGCCGCCATCCTTGGCGGTACGCTGGCCACTGCCGCGCATGCCACGAAGGCCGGGGGGCGTGTCCTCATCAACACCTCGCCGGAGCCCGTGAGCAATTGGACCGCCTCCATCACCGAGGACGTGCTGGTCATCGGGGGGCTGTGGACGGCGTTGCATCACCCCTGGCTGTTCTTCGTGCTGCTGGCGCTGTTCGTCGGCCTGATGATCTGGCTGCTGCCAAAGATCATGCGGGGGGTCAGGAACCTGGCCGCAAACATCGGCCGGCTGTTTTCCGCTCGCCGCGCGAAGCCCGCCGCAGGCGCGGCGAGTCCGGCCGGGGCGCCGAAGGCGTTGCCGGCGTCATCGAACGGTACGCCGGCGCCGCCCGCGGGATAGCCGCCGTTCGCGCACAGCACCGGCTCGCGACACGCGCGTGAACGCGGCGCCCTGTGCCGTGAGAGCGGTGCCCGCGGCACGCAGGGGGATGCTTGCGCCATGAGAGTGCTGCTCATCGACGATGATGCGTTTTTCAAGGCGTTGGCGCGCAAGTTCCTGGAGCGCGATCTGCCCGGCACCGAGGTCGACGAGTACGATCCGGGAGCCATGGGTTTCCCCGTTGCGCAATTCGACTGGTCGCGGTACGACGTCGTGTTGCTCGGTCACGAGCTGGGAAGCCAGGAAACCGGACTGGACTGGTTGAAGTCGATGCAGCGGACGCAGAGCACGCTCCCTCCCACGATCTACGTGCGCGACGCCGGGCAGGAAAGTGTCGATGGTGTGGCCCGCAAGCTGGGCGCGTACGCCGTGCTGGGAAAGCACGACATCGGCGGTACCCGCCTTGCCGATCTCGTCGGTTGCGTGGCGGGGAGCCGCGCCGTGGCGCCGTCGCGCTCGCCAGTGACACGCTCCCCGGGGGTGAGCCGCGCGCGGCCAAAGCCGGTCATAGAGGGTTACACGCTGGGCGCCATGATCGGGCAGGGGGCAATGTCACGCGTGTATCTCGGAGATCGGCTCGGTGACCACCTGACTGTTGTCCTGAAGGTGATCGATCTGGATTTTGCCAACAACCACGCACATGTCCTGCGCTTCGTGGAAGAAGCCGAGCTCATTTCCGGGCTGGACAGTCCCTACGTGGTGAAGATTCACGAGCAGGGTTTTACCGACGAGTGCGGGTTCATCGCAATGGAGTTCTTCCCCAGAGGGGATCTCAAGCAACGCATCGAGTACGGGATTCCGCCGGGTGACGCGGTGCATTGTCTGGCCAACATCGCCTACGGGCTCGACGCGATCCACCGCGTGGGGGTCGTGCACCGCGACCTCAAACCGGCCAATGTGATGTTTCGCTCCGACGATACCCTGGCGCTCGCCGATTTCGGCATTTCCCGGCGCCTCGCGTCGCAGAGCGAGCTCATGAACACGGGCACCGTGCTCGGTACCCCGCACTACATGAGCCCGGAGCAGGGGCAGGGCAAGCCGGTCGATGTGCGCAACGATCTGTACAGTCTGGGGATCATCTTCTACGAGATGCTCGCCGGCGAGAAACCCTACAATGCCGAGACCCCGGCACGGCTCGTCTACAAGCAGATCCACGAGCCCGTGCCGCGCCTGGCGCGCAATCTGCGCCGCTATCAACCCGTGGTGGACAGGTTGCTGGCCAAGGATCCAGATGCGCGCTTCCCCAGCGCGACCGCGCTCATCGACGCGCTCATGCGCTAGCAACGGATTTCGTTGCTTGCCCGTGAGCTTGTGCAAAACGGAAATCGTCAGGCCCGTGAGCGCGCGGGGGTTTCGCAAAGTGATCATCACTCTCGCAAAGCCGCCAAGCACGCAAAGAAGATCGATCTGCCCCAATACGGCGGCTGACGCTACCGATTGAGCCTGCGTTATCGTGAGGTCCCGCAATCCACCTTTGCGAGAGCATTGTTCTGGATGTGATTTTCCACCCGGTGGAGCCGCTACTCCTTGCGTGCTCAATGCCCTGTCTGGTTGCGGTTCACCCGGGTCAGGGTCCGTGTCGGGCATCTTGAATCGGGGCTTCCCCGATTCTACTCAGTGCGAGCCGGTTTCCGGTGTGCTGTCGACGGCAACGCGCTCGACCTCGGGATTTTCCCAGGGGCCGGTGACCGTGTACTGGTAGGAGAATGCCTTGTCGAAAATCTGCTTCTTGAAGACCTTTTCTATCAGCCAGATGGGCGCCAGCGGCAGGCTCGAGGCAAGCTTGGGCGTGACCGTCACGATCTGATCGTAGTCTCCCGCGACCAGACCGGTACGCCCGGCCACATCGATGCGCGCCGACTCGCTCTCCAGTGTCAGGTTGTTGGTGTAAGCATTGCCGCCCTCGATGGCGAAGCTGCCCTCGATGCGGTCATAGGAAATGCCCTCGCCGAACAGATCGGTGAAATCGAGCTTCAGGCGTCTGGGCAGGGAGGTGATCATCATGAAGCCGAATACGCGCCCGGTGGTGCCGGGGTTGAGCTCCAGCAGCCGCCCGCGGTTGGCGCGAAAGCGCAGCTTGCCGCTTACCCGCGCCAGTGAGAACTGCGCGGGGGAGCCCGGCCATGTCGACCGGATGCGGATGTCGGCCGCACCGCCGGAGGTGCCCGTGCCCTGATAACCGAACGCGCTCAGCAGCTTGCCCAGATCATCGGCGTGCAGGTCCGTGGTGAACTGGGACTGGTGCTTGCCCTCCGGCACGGTCCACGCCCCGCTCGCGCTCGCCTCGAATCCGTTCGCTATCAGGATCAAGGTGTCGACCTGCATACCCTCGGCGGCCGGTGAGGTGGCGAGCTTCAGCGTCCCGAGTGGTATATCATCGAGCACGAAGCGCTTGCAGGAGAACTTGATCGGCGGCACGCGGCGCGGGTCGTAGGTGGGCTGACGTCCCTCCGTTCCGGCGATGATCAAGTGTTCCAGGTTGATGATGGCGGGGTCGCCCATCCCCGGGGGCGGCAGATCGGCTTCCCCCTGCAAGGCCTTGCCCTTGATCCGCAGATGCCACCCGTCGACGTCGTTCCTCGTGACGTTGATTTCGGAGTGCCCGAAAGTCTGGCCGAGGACGCGCAGATCGCCGGTGCGAATCTCCACCGCCTCGAGCACCTCCAGGACGGGGTGGCGTGCGGGCGCTGCACGCGGCGCCGAAGCTTCTCGCGCAGCGTCGCGCGTCAATACGGCCGCCCAGTCGTCGATGGCAAGCGTGGCGAGGCGCCCGCCCACATACAGGCCGGTGTCGGCGGGGAGACTCGGCGACGCATCGCCGAACACCACGGCGCCTCGCAGCAGACGAAACCCGCCGCCGGGTTGGGATGCCAGCTCGAATACACCCCCGGTGTCGGTGCCGTAGCGTATTCGCACCTGGCGGCGTGGCTCGGTGGTGAGGGACGATTCGATACGCAAGCGCTTCTCTCGCGCACCGGGCTTGGCGAACGGATAGGGCAGGGCGATGTCGAGTCCGACGAGGTCGGAGTCGACGCTGAGGGGGGCGCTGGTACGCGTTTTCCCCCAGTCATCGGGCAGGTCGAGTGTCGCACGCCATGCCGCCTCACCCGACATGCCGGAGACGATACGCGGGGGATCATCCGCGTCGTCGAACAGCGAGAAGGCGGCGAGCTGACGGGTCAGGAATTCCCTCGAGGCGTTGCCGGTCATCTGTATACGGGTCACGCGCGGGTTATCGGGCTGGCGGCCGATGTCGAGCACCACGGGTGCGGACAGATAACGTGCTTGCAGTCCCGTCGCGAAGGCTCCATCCGCTGCAAAGCGCAGCTCTCCGACGACGTCCTCGAACGTGATGTTGACGCCGCTGAATGCCAGCCGATTGCGGTCGAACTTGATGTTGCCCTTGATCGTCTTGCCACCGGTGGGCAGGACGAGGCTCAAGTCGACGCCGATGTCGATGTCCCCCTTGGCCTCCATGCGGTTCGCAAGGGGCGCGAAGCGGTCCTTCAACGCGCCGTGACGCAGAAAATCGATACCGCGTTGCGCCGCGCCGAGCAGGTGGCCCGTGATCTTCAGCGTCGGATCGTGCACGCGCAGATCGGCGATGCTTGCGGTTGCCGTGGCGATGCGCGCGCCGAAGATCTCGCCGCTCGAGGCCTTGAAGCGCATCTGCGTGCCGGCCATGTCAAGCACTGCCTGCACGGCGCTCACGGCCGGCCAGCGCGGTGAATAGTCGAGGTCCAGGTCGTCGATGCTGGCAGTGATGGCAAAGCTACCCTTGCCTCCCTTGAACGGGAAATCTCCGGCGTAGCCGCTGAACTCGAGCTTCGCGTCGCGCAGCCGGCCGCGCTTCACCGATCGCTCGAGCCACGCCCCGAGGCGCGGGCGCAGCGCCTTGATGGGCAGGAACTCGTTGATGGTCACGAGGTTCGCGCTGTCGAGGCGCAGCGTCAAATCGACGATGGGCAGCCGGTTGCCGAACGGCCAGTGCGCCATGCCTGCGACCTCGGCGCTGAAATCATCCCCTTGCATGCGGATGCCGCTGGTATTCATCCACCAGCCGGATCCGCGCCGGACCCAGTTGATGTCCCCGCCGCTGATGTCGAGGCGCACGGGACCCGGGAGCATACCCGGCAGCGCAAGCTCTATCGTTTGCGAGTCGAGCGCGATGCGCCCGGCGATGAGGTCGGCTTGCAGGTCGCCGCTCAGGCCGCTGACGCTCGGGCCATCGTCGTCGCCGGCAAGCGTCAGCCCGGATGCGTGGCCCGCAATCTTGAAGCGGCTGATCTTTCCCTTCTCTGTACGCTGCACCGAGAAGCGCAGGGATTCCAGGCTGCCCGCGGCCCGCGTCGCGGCGAGTGCGCCTCGCAGACGTTGCGGCGCGAGGTGCGCGAGCAGCGGGCACAGGGCGGCGATGAGCAGGAAGCTCACCTGGCCGCGCGAGCAGTGTACTCGGCG
>CAZSDY010000158.1:0-8551 GCA_964605765.1 uncultured Ectothiorhodospiraceae bacterium
GTCTCGTAGAGGTATCCCGCCTCGAGCATGCGACGCAGGTGGTCACGCATCTCGAGACAATGCTGCTCGTGCTCTTTCTTTTCCTGCCTGCGCTTGGCTTCCATGGCCTGCTTGTCCGCGCGCTCCTTGGCGAAGGCATCGAGCAGGCGCCGGCGCTTCTCTCGCCTCTGTGCCTCGACGGCCTCGTCCCGGTCGCTGCTGGGCCGCGTGTCGACGTCGATCTGCCGGGAGTCCCCTGCGGGCGCGCGGTCGCCATAGTGCACGTTGCCGCTGTCATCGACCCACTTGTATATGCCTGCCTGCGCTTGTCCCCACACCGCGGCCAGCAAGACCATGGCGAGCATCGGTCCATGCGCCACGGTGCGCCTCGCGGTGGCGGGAGAATCCGCGAGCCTCGCCAATGTCCAGTGAACGCCGATGATCAAGTTTCGACACATGAGCTATGCGCACAAACCACAGTGTATTCGACAACAATGACATGAAAGTCTAGACCAGAACGCCTCAGCGATTTCGTGAATCCCGTCACAGCAAGGGAATTAGGTTCTCCAAACGCTGGCCGGGCGTGAGTATCGTTGCGGTTGCCGCAGGTGACCGGTGACGGCTCCCCGCAATGCGCGCGACTCTCCCGTGCTGGCCGCACCGCCTCCAGCGCCGTCCATTCGGGCTGGACAAGGCGTGCAGGTGATTGCGCCCGCCGCGGGCACGCCGTAGGCCCTGGAGTGTGCGCCAGTTGGCATGTCGGCACGGGAAACGGCAGGTAACAGAGCGGTTTGAATCTGGCACGTAATCTGCGTGTCTATAATTCAAATGGGGCTCACCAACGGGAGGTTCGCATGCCCGATCTGATGCTGAACACGACATCGACGGCCCAGTGGCAATCGCTCGTTGCCGAGGCCGGGCGGTGTGCCGAACGCGAGCTCGCGGTAGACCACGAGAGCTATCTCGTGTTCACGCTGATGCGATTCACGAGCAAGCCGGAGCTCGGCGATGCGCTGTTCGCGATCGATTACCTGAGGAGCCTGGAGGCCGCGGGGCGCGGGCGCCATGATCGGCTTCGCGACGTGGGGGATGGATGCCTGCTGTACTCCGGCCTGTTCCCGAAACAGGCCAGGCACCGGCTCGTGCCGATCAGCTACTTCGTCAATCTGGGCCGTAGCGCTTACGACAATCTGGGCACGAACCTTCCCGATGCATACGGCGCGCTGTATCTCGGACTGTCGGCGGACTTCGTCGCGCTGATGGACGTGTTGCTCGCCATGCGCAAGCTGGCAGCCGGCACCTCGTGCCTGGATGCCATCGACGCGGTCGAGTTGTGGACCGAAACCGGCAGCACACACGCGAAATCGGTGTGTGATCGGCTCACCGACGCCTGTCCCGTCACGCACGATGTGGACGTCCTGCACTGAACCCGCATGACTGCTGTTGCGGGGCAGGCAAAATGGGGTCAGTGTCACGTCCACGACACCGGTCGATGCCTGATCCGAGATTGCGTATAGTGACTCTGAACCCACATTGGCGCATCGTAGCGTCGTCGCCCGAGCGCTGAGAGAGCTTTGACAACGATGGGGCAGTCGCCTGCAAGCGGCACACCGCGTCCAACCGGCAGCTCCAGGCCGAACCGCCGTTGGGCGACGGTGCGCATTCTGGCCGGCTGTGACGACGCGCTGGTGGTGAGCGGGCTCGGCGGCGCGGCATGGGACACTGCGGCCGCCCGCGACCGCGCCACCGATTTCTGTCTGTGGGGCGCCATGGGAGCGGCGGCCATGATGGGACTGGGCCTTGCGCTCGCCCGGCCCGAGCGGCGCGTGCTGGTCATTACCGGCGATGGCGAGATGCTGATGGCCTGCGGGGCATTCGCGACCATCGCAGTCCAGCGTCCCCGAAACTTCGGCCTCGTCGTGATGGACAACGAATGCTACGGTGAAACCGGTATGCAGCCGAGCCACACGGCGCACGGCACCGACCTGACGGCGATGGCGCGCGCGGCGGGTTTCGCGTACGCGACGACGGTGTGCGACGAGCACGCACTCGACGTGCTGGTACCCGACCTCTACGGCCGGCCGGGGCCGTTGTTCGCGTGTATCAAGGTGTCGCGCGACGCCGAAACGCGCGTGCTGCCCGAAAGGCATGGTGTGCGGGCCAGGAAGCGGTTCAGAAGCGCCGTGCGGGCAGAGCGCCATGAGCACTAGCTTCCCCCCCCGCGGGCCACGCTCCGACCCCCAGTGTCGCACGCTAACGCCGGTATCGGACAGGCGCCGCAGGGCAAGCGGCCGTGCGAGGCGGGAATCACATTCGTATCCGCGCGTGGACCGATCTGGAACGGGCGCGGCGCGCGACGTATCATGCGCGCCTGCCGCCACCGACCTGTGTCACACAGGCTGACGAACTAGCATGCGCCAACCGCCCGCACAATCCGGGACTGACACACCGCTCGAACACATTGAGCAGACCCACCACCAGGTCGGCAAGCTCGGCGAGCTCATCGTGAGCCTGTCCGATGCCGTCATCCGGCAGCAGCGTGCGCTGGAGCGCCTGGACAGCGCTCTGCTCGACGGCTCGCAGCAGCTAAAGCTAAAGACCGTGCGCGAGACCATGACCGGGCTGATGCTGTTCCAGGTCCTCACCGAGCAGATCAGCACGTCGTTCACCGGACTGGAGGGTCCTCTGGTGGACCTGCTCTCGGACGTGGCGCTCAAGCTCAAGGACCGGAAGCAACTCGCCGCGCTGTCGGCGTGCGCCGATTCTCTCAACTCGTCCCTGGAGCTCGACGAGGTCCTCTATCAAGCGATGGAGATGCTGGTAAAGCTCACGGGCGCGGAGCGCGCCTACCTGATGCTCGTCGATGCGTCCAGCGGTGAGATGAAGATAGAGATCTCGCACAACCTCGACGAGCAGACCATTCGCGGCACATCGTTTGCGATCAGCCGCACGGTCGTGGATGCCGCGATCCGTGAAGGTAAACCCATCGTGACCACGAACGCTGCCGCCGATCCGCGCTTCAGCGCGCAGCAAAGCATCGCCATTCATTCCCTGCGATCGATCGTGTGTGTGCCGCTCAAGACCAAGGAGAAGGTCATCGGCGTCATCTATGCCGATCACCGCATCAAGACAGCGCAGTTTTCCTCCACCGATGTGGATTTCGTCGCTGCCTTTGCCAGCCAGGCGTCCAGCGCCATCGACAACGCCCGCCTGTTCGGGAGCGTGAGCATCGCCCGCAACCTCATGCACAACGTGTTCGACTCCATCACCAGTGGTGTCATCACGACCGACATGTCGGGCACCGTGACGCTGTTGAACAAGGCCGCCGAGCACATCCTCGGACTCGATGCCGGCGATTGTACGGGTCTGCCCGCCGACCTGGTGTTCCCGGTGCTCGGCGGCATCGTCCCCAGCATGGTGGAGAAGGTGACGCGTACCGGCGACGTTCAGAGAGCCGCCCGTGTAGAGGACCGCATCGAGGGACGCGGACACGTGCGGGTCAACGTGACCGCCGCCCCCCTGACCGATGCCGATGACGAGCCGCAGGGCGTGGCGATCGTCATCGAGGACCGCACCGAGGGCATGCGCTTTGCCCGCGAGCGCGCCATGGTCAAGCGCTATCTGCCCGCCCAGCTCGTCGATTCGCTGGCCGATCTGGGCGAGTTGCAGCTCGGGGGAGCACGCAAGACCGTCAGCATCTGCTTCGCCGACATCCGGGGCTTCACGACCTTCAGCGAGCACCTGGACCCGGCACGCGTGGTGGAGGCGATAAACACCTATTTCGGTATCGCCAACGAGGTCATCCTCGAAAACCAGGGCATCGTCGACAAGTACATGGGCGACGCCGTCATGGCGCACTACAACTCGCCGCTGCTGCCCGTGGCGGACCATGCGTGGTGCGCGATCAAGACCGCCTGGGAGATCATGCGCCGCCTCGAGGACTTCCACGCGAGCTGCGCCGAGCTGTCCGATCTGCAGTTCGGCATTGGGGTCACCACCGGCGAGGCCCTGGCGGGCAACATCGGCGCCAGCAACCGCATGGAATACACCTTGATCGGTGATGCCGTGAATCTTGCCAAGCGTTTGCAGGAAAACGCCGCGCCGGGCGAGATCCTGCTCGCTCAGTCGACCTACGCGCTGCTCGAGGATCGCGTGGAGGTGTGTGAATCCAGCGTGTCGCAGGTCAAGGGCCGAAGCACGGCGGAGCGAGTGTACCGGTTGCTGAGCTTGCACTGAGGGCCCGGAAAACAATCACGGGCCGCGCACCCGGCACAGCGCTCAATCGTCGAAGCCGAGCTCGTCGACCATGGACATGATGAGCTCGACCGCCTCTTCCGGGGGATCCAACAGGCTGAATCCCGTGTTCCAGAACCGGGGATTGGCGTTCTTTCCCGTCCACCGGCTGCGGCCCTGCAGGCACAGCGTGTCGACCTCTCCGCTGTCATTGACATACTCCATCGACAGCGAATAGTCCTTCTCGAGCTCGATGGGCATGTCGTGCACGAGCATCAATCCCCGCATGGAGATATCCGCCACGTGACCCAGCGACGCGCCGCTGTCGCGGTCGAAGAGCCGGAGATGATAAATAAGACGCCAGCGCTTGAGGCGTCGCTGCTCTAGCTTCTCGTCATCCATGGAGTGATACCAGAACGTTGTCTATCAGGCGGGCTCGCCCCATCCACGCCGCGCCCAGAATTGCGAAGTGTACACCGTCGATGCCCGGCGCGCCGAGATCTTCACTGCATCGAACAGCCACATAGTCCGGCTTGAAGCCGCTCGCAGCGAGCGCCCGCATGGCATCGTGCTCCAGCCTGGTGAACGCCCGGTCGCCTGCCAGCAACCGGTCACGCACGTTGCACAGCGTGTCATGCAGGGCGCGGGCGCGAGGGCGCTCAGCAGCCTCCAGGTAGCGATTGCGCGAGCTCATGGCAAGCCCATCGGCTTCCCTGACGGTCGACACGCCGACGACGTCCATCGGCATCTGCAGATCGTGCACCATGCGTTTGACAATCAATAGCTGCTGGTAATCCTTCTCACCGAAGTACGCGACCTGCGGCTGCACGATGTTGAGCAGAATGTTGACCACCGTGCATACGCCGCGGAAGAAATGCGGCCGATGCTCTCCGCACAGGACGCTGCCCATACGCGGCACGTCTACGATGGTGGCAGGCTGTGGGCCGTGCGGATAGACACACCGCGCCTCGGGCACGAACAGGATGTCGTTACCCATTTCTCGCAGAGCACGCGCGTCCGTGTCCAGCGTCCTCGGATAACTCTCGAAGTCCTCACCTTCACCAAACTGGAACGGATTGACGAATATGCTCGTCACCGTGAAGTCCGTCGCCTGCACGGAGCGACGAACGAGGGCCAGGTGGCCGGCGTGCAGGTTTCCCATCGTGGGGACGAATCCGATTCGCCCGCCCGCGGCGCGCGCAGCCGCCACATGCTCGCGCAGCCGCATCGTATCTTTCACGGTCTGCATCGCCCGCCCCGTGCCTGCCGCACCCGCCGATCACCCAGGCTCATGCCGGCTCCGCGCCCCCGACACGCGCCGTGCACGCGGCCACCGCCCGCCAGTCCTTCATATCCCGTTCGGACCCAGATAGAGCCTGCCGTAGCCCACGTGGTCCATTTTCTCGAGCAACTGATTATAGTCCTCGTCGCGGTGCACCAAGTCAATGTGGGCCGCATCGACGACCAGCAGCGGCCCCTCGTCGTAGCGCTGGAAGTAACATGCGTAGGCCGCCGTGAGCCGATCCAGGTAGTCGGCCGTGATCGGCCGCTCGTAGGCTATGCCCCGCATCGCGATGCGATCGAGCAGCACGTCGACCGGCGCCTGCAGATAGATCACGAGGTCGGGTGCCGGGATCTGACCGATCACCTGTGCGTGGACACGCGCATACAGATCCAGCTCGTCGGCGTCCAGCGTCAGCTCGGCGAATAACCTGTCCTTGTGCACCATGAAGTCCGCCACGCGCGTGGCGCCGAACAGATCGGACTGGCGCAGGCGCGCCACCTGCTCGGCGCGCTGCATGAGAAAGAAGAGCTGCGCGGCAAACGCGTAGGCTCTGGGCTCGGCGTAGAACTTCGGCAAAAAAGGGTTCTGCGCCGCACATTCCAGCAGCAACTGCGCATCGAAGCGCTCTGCAAGGCGTCTTGCCAGTGTGGTCTTTCCGACACCAATGGGACCTTCCACGGCGATATAGCGAAAGCGGTTGCCGCCGGCCTGCGTAGACATCAGTGGGCTAGATGCGAGACAAGCTCTCGCGAGGCACGGCCGCCAGCAGATCCTGGAGCCGCCCGCACCCCGGGATGGTCAGCGCGGGGGCGATCTCGTGCAGGGGCAAGACCACGAACGCGCGCTCACCCAGATGCGGGTGCGGCACTTCCAGCCGCCGCGTGCGGATGCGGGTATCGCCGTACAACAGAATGTCCAGGTCAATCACGCGTGGCCCCCACCGCGTGGTGCTTCTGACACGGCCACGCGCCGCCTCAATCGCCTGTAACACATCCAGCAACTCGAGTGGCTCGAGAGTCGTGCGGATGGACACCACCGCGTTCACGTAGTCGGGTTGATCGGCCGGACCCAGCGGCGGGCTGCGGTAGAAGGAGGATTCCTTCAGCACGGCGACGCCCGGCTCTCGCTGCAGGCATGCAAGTGCCGCGCGAAGCTGCCGTGCCGGGCCATTCAGATTGCTCCCCAGTCCCAGGTAGGCGCGCACCGGGCGCGGTACCACCGCACGGGCCACGCACGTCATGCGGGACGCGGACGGCGCCGCCCGCCGCGACCCCGCCTGTAGACAGACGCCCTGCCGGGCGGCGGCGCAGGCGCGTCGGATCGTGGGCCCTGGCGTTCCGTCCACCATTGCACCGACGCGCACACCTCATCCTCGCCCGCCTCACAGCGAAGTGCCAGAAAATCATAAGCCGCGCGGAAGCGCACGCGCTCGAGAAGCTGCATGGCGCGCCGGCCGCGAGCATGCTCGAGTTTCGGTTGCATCATCCAGATCTCGCGGGCCATCGTCGAGAAGCGTCGCGGGAACGCCACCTGCTCGCATTGCGCCGCGATGACCTCGCCGCCTGCGACGTCTATCGCTTCGAGTTGCGACAGGCCCCGTTCGAGGTGGGATTCCACGCGCTGGCACATCGGCTCCCACAGCAGTGCGGCGAACAGGAAGCCCGGGGTCACCGGCTTGCACTCGGCGATTCTGAGGTCGGTATTGACGAGCGCCCGGCGCACGAAACGCTCGGCCAGCGGGTCCGACAACGCCGCGTCAGTCTGCGCAAAAAGCTCGGCAAACACGCCATAGTGGCGCAACAGCGCGTAAGAAGCCTCGGCGTGCCCCGCGAGCACGAGCTTCAGGACCTCGTCGAACAACCGCGCCGCGGGAATGCTCCTCAATGCCCTGGCGAGCCCCCGTATGGGCGCTTCCGTTTCAGGATGCACGGACAAGCCCAGCTTGGCCGCAAAACGTATGGCGCGAAGCATGCGCACCGGGTCTTCCTGGTATCGCTGCGCCGGATCCCCGATCATCCGAATGGCACGTGCTTCCAGATCGGCTATGCCCCCGGTGAAGTCGACCACCGAGGCGTCCCGCACATCGTAATAAAGGGCGTTCAGCGTGAAATCACGGCGCCAGGCATCCTCCTCCAGCGTGCCGTAGACGTTGTCGCGCACGATTAGCCCACTGGCATTGACCCGCCCCTCGGCATCCTGCCCGCCGTGACCGGCCCTGAAGGTCGCCACCTCGATGACATCGCGCCCCATGCGTACATGAGCCAGCCTGAAGCGCCGACCAATGAGCCGGCACCTGCGGAACAAGCGCCTGACCTGTTCGGGCTCGGCCGCGGTCGCGATGTCGAAGTCCTTGGGCGTGCGCCCGAGAAGCAGATCGCGCACGCAGCCACCCACGAGGTAGCTCTCGAATCCGGCATCGAGCAGCGTGTGGAGGATCTTGACCGCGTTGTCGCTGATGTCCGAGCGCGCGATTACGTGCGCCGTGTCAGGGATCACCTGGGGGTAGGGCTTCTTCGAAAGCGTTTCGTGTAACGAACCTGTGAGCACTTGAGCCATCCAATGAGCCGCGTATAATACCATTCCCTTCGCCGCGGTGCAGTCCGCAACGCTCCCTTCGTCTAGTGGTCCAGGATACCGCCCTCTCACGGCGTAGACAGGGGTTCGAGTCCCCTAGGGAGCGCCATTCAGTCGATGCGTGTGATCAGTAATCGAGCACGTTGACCCGACTCTGAATGGCAACTTGAAAGCCGTCAGGCAAACCGAAGATGGACACCAGACCAATCAGGACAACGGCAATGGCAAGTGTCAACCCTCGGTGCTCCGCCAAGCCACTTGTAGTATACTATGTTGTTCATCCAGCCATTAGTCATTAAATGCTCGTTAAGGAATCGGTGTCTTGTCTCAAGGGGCCGTGATGTATCGAGAGTCCTGTGTCACGGAATAATCGCCTTCAGGAGGCATCGAAATGCAGCAAAACAAGCTCTACGTGGGCAATCTCTCCTTCTCCGCCACGCAAGCCGACGTCGAGGCGGCATTTTCCACTTACGGAGAAAT
>CAZSDY010000159.1:0-8474 GCA_964605765.1 uncultured Ectothiorhodospiraceae bacterium
TGTGGGAGCCGCGGGTGGGCAACTACCCGCGGCCACCCGGCAGTCCGCTCCTACGGGAGGCTCCTACAGGGCGCGGGAGGTGCCGGCTCGGTGATTGGGAAAGGCATGGCGCCGGTGTTGACGCACCGGCGCTTTTGATTTCGGGAGTGGGGGTGGGGACTGGCGATGGCGAATCAGGCTTTGTTCTACGAGCACGCGGTGCCGCTCACGCGCGAGCGCTATCGGGACTGGTCGATCGAGACCGACGCGGATTACGCGTTTGCGCGCAATGCGCTGTGTGTCCCGCTGACCACCGTCGAGTTCTCCAAGGCAGCGGCGGAGCTCCCGATCGTCTTTCTCGACCACGAGGGCAGCATGCGCCCGGTTGCCCTGCTCGGCCTGGAAGACGCACAGAACCTTCACGTCTCGGAATCGGGCGCGTGGGTCGGGCGCTACATTCCCGCGTACGTACGCCGCTACCCGTTCATTTTTGCGACGCACGATGACGGAAAGACGTTCACGCTCTGCGTCGACGAGCGCTTCCCGGGTCTCAATCAGGAAGGCAAGGGCGAGCGCCTGTTCTCCGATGAAGGGGGAAACTCGCCGTATCTGGAGCAGGTGCTCACCTTCCTGAAGGAGTACGAGGTGCAATACCGGATCACCGGGGAGTTCTGCCGGCAGGTGACCGAGCTCGAGGTCTTGGAGCCCATGCAGGCGAGCGTATCGCTCGCGTCCGGTGCAACCATGGGTGTGGGTGGCTTTCACTTGGTGAAGCGCGAGCGCGTGAGCGATCTCGATGGCGAGGTGTTGTCGA
Organism: uncultured Ectothiorhodospiraceae bacterium; assembly: GCA_964605765.1. Taxonomy (GTDB): domain Bacteria; phylum Pseudomonadota; class Gammaproteobacteria; order HK1; family HK1; genus CAZSDY01. The sequence goes on from CAZSDY010000159.1 coordinate 794, forward strand.
GGCTTGCAAGGCGCAGCGTGTTGGAGCTTCTGTATCTCCATCTTTTCTCGCTGGAAAATTTCTCCCGGCTCGTGGCGCGTCTGACGGGCAGTCCGGACGAGGAGCAGGCATTCTGATCCAGGCGCCGACCGCTTCGCGTGGCGTTACGTTTTGCCGTCGTTCTGTTCTATACTTCATGCTTCCACTCGCCCAGTAACAGTCAATGACGCCAGCAGTCAGGGTGAGTTAGAATTCGAATTTTGGCATCTGTACACGGAATTTTGTCCGGGGTCCCGTCACCGCGTTGGGAACGTCATGGCGAGAAAAACCGCTAACCTTGGAATTGTGTTCGCTGATATAAGCGGTAGCACAAAGCTATATGATTCACTGGGTGATGCGGTGGCGCGCGCCATCGTGTCCCAGTGCCTGGAACTGATGGCCGAGCAGGTGCACAAGTACGACGGGACCGTCATCAAGACCATCGGTGACGAGATCATGTGCACTTTCCCCAGCGCCGAGCGCGCGGTCGAGTCGGCGATGGGCATGCAGGAATCGATAACCGAAGATCTACCGCACATCAATCGCGACACACCGGCCACCATGTCCATCCGTGTCGGCCTGCATTTCGGTCCCGCGATCATGGAAGGCGGCGATGTGTTCGGTGATGCCGTCAACGTGGCGGCGCGCATGGCGGGGCTTGCCAAGGGCGGTCAGATCATCACCACGCAGCAGACGGCCGAGGCATTGTCACCGGTGCTGCGCACCAGCACACGGCATCTGGACCGCATTCCGGTCAAGGGCAAGAGCGATCTCATCGACATCTTCGAGGTGATCTGGCAGCCCGAAGACGTCACGCGCATCGCGACCGGCATCATCAAGGAAGAGGTCAAAAACATCTGCCTGGAGCTTCGTTACCACGACAAGATGATCCGGCTCGACAGGAAATCCGGGACCGTCATTCTGGGGCGCGGCAAGAAGGCGGACATGGTGGTCAACGACACCATGGCATCGCGCGAGCACGCCCGCATCGAGTGTCGCCGCGACAAGTTCATCCTCACCGATCAGAGCACCAACGGCACGTACGTGCTGACATCGGAAGGACCGTCCTACCTGCGCCGCGAGGAAACCACGCTGACCGGTGAGGGCAAGATCAGCTTCGGGCGTGATCTGAACGAGGCGGTCGAGGTCGTCACCTTCACCTGCGACGCCTGACCTCGCCGGGCTGCAGTATTGTCAGGCTGAGGTGGACGGCTCCCGGTTCACGCCCTTGCGGATGCGCTCACGGGTGCCTTCTCGATGGCTGCGTCTAAAGGCCTCATCGCGCATGGCCGCCGCGTCTGTCAGCCTCAGGTTGGTGAAGCGCGGGCCGAGTGCGCCTTCTTGCTGTATGGCTTCCAGCCGTGCCGTCATGCCCTGGATCTTCACCACCTGATGCGGCTGGCATTCGTGCATCGCGGAAATGTCGCTGCGCTCTACCGTCACCGCGTTGGCGTCGATCGCCTCGAGCATCAGCGCGTTGCCCTTGATGGTGCGGCTCACGAACAGGTTGAATCCACCCCACTCCTCCTCCGTCGGGGCACCGCCCGGCCACGCGTCCGCCACCGATATGTCAGTCATCTCGCCGGTGGGGTCCGGACAGATCTTGCAGCGGAACTGGTGGGTCCAGCCCCAGGGACCGTACCAGAAGTCCAGGTACGGCTCGTCGACCACACGGCCGTCCCGGGTGACCGCTCGCGTCGGACCCGGACAACCGTAGCCGCGGTACCTGAACAGCGATAGCTCTTCCTCGCCTGCAATGCCGTGACGCTCCAGCATCGCACGCGAGCAGTCCAGATCGCCGAAGGTGCCGCACGAGAAGGCCATGGTGTAGCGCACCAGCGCATCGACCCGGGGGTCGTGGCGGCGCATGTTGCGCACACCCGAGACGTCACAGGGCTTGCCCACCACGGCAAAGCGCTGTCCCCGCTCCAGCGCCTCGTTGAATCCGACCAGCGGTGCCGCCGGTCCGTAGCGCGAGCCGGTGGCCTCCATCACCTGCTCCGGATTGAAACTGAGATGTGCCACCGAGCGCATCGGCTGGGTGGGCGATGCCTTGAGGTGCAGGATGAAGTCCACCTTCCGGCTTTGCAGCAGAAAAATGGCGAGTGCCGAGAGCGCGCCGCCGGAAGAACCCGCGTGGTGCACATGGGGGTCGCTCGCGTGGCCGCGCCACACGTTGAACCATGGCCCGAACACGGTATCGAGCGTGGCGCCTTCGTGCCGGCGCGGCTCGAGCGGTTGGTCGATGGTCACACCGGGGCAGGCGGCGAGAATACGCACCTGCGTGTTGTCGTCGAGCGGCACCAGGATCCTCGGTCGCATTCGCCCCGGCGGCTCGACCATCGTCATGCGCACGCGTTCGGGCCCGGCAATGGACTGGCACAGGCCGCAGCCGATGCACAATCCATGCTCGACAATTTCCGCGAGATTTCGGGGATGTTTCATCCCTTAGCCGAGTGTGCCTTGTGCCGTGCCTTGCAGGATGCCGAGGAGCCAGCGCTGAGCGAAGTATACGCCGCTCTCGCTGTGCCGCGCACGGGTCGATCCACGTCGCCAATCCGGCGGATTATCGCGCCCGTGCTGAGCGCGTCTGTTGTCGCTTTTTTGCGCCAGGTCGTTAATAGATTTTGACACGAAGTTCGTGTCACGCTAGGATCGTGTAATGAAGAACGTCACCATCACAGTCCCGGAATCGGTCGCCCGATGGGCTCGCGTGTGGGCGGCCCGAAATAACAGCAGCGTATCGAGGCTCGTGGGAGAGCTGTTGACCTCACGGATGATGCAAGACAAAGCCTACGGCGCCGCCATGAGGCGTTTCCTGGGTAAGCCGCCGTGCAGGCTTCGCAAGCGAGGTGAGCGCTACCCCCGGCGGGATGAGCTTTACGGGCGGTGATCTATTTCGTCGATACCAACGTGCTCGTGTACGCGCGCGACGCCGTGGAGCCCAGGAAGCAGCAACGGGCTCATCAGTGGCTCGAATACCTGTGGAAGCAACGCGCTGGTCGCTTGAGCTATCAGGTCCTGCAGGAATACTACGTCACCGTCACCACAAAGCTTTCTCCGGGCTTATCGAAGGACGAGGCTTGGGATGATGTGTTGGCCTTGGACGTTTGGACGCCGCTTGCAATAGACGCAAACACGATGGGCGGCGCATGGCGTATCCAGGATCGATTCGGATTCTCGTGGTGGGACTGCCTCATTGTCTCTGCTGCCCAGATTCTGGACTGCCAGTTCTTGCTGACCGAGGACTTGCAGCACAACCAGTCGGTGGATGGCATCACGGTCATCGACCCGTTCGCGAAAGACATCACGGTGCCCGGCGGATAGCCAGGGAAAGGAGAGGGTTTCAACACACCCGTTGGGGGGCGGGCGTGTCTCTACAGGCGACGGATAATCGGTCATGTTCCGCCGTGGACCTGGTGTCGGGTACGAGGCCGCAAACAGGGTCCCTTCTCCCTGGAGGGAGAAGGACCGGATGAGGGGGAGAAGAGCCGTGGTTGCGGATCTTGCGAACCCGCCTGTTGGCTAATGGTGGGCGATGCTGGGTTCGAACCAGCGACCCCTGCCGTGTGAAGGCAGTGCTCTCCCACTGAGCTAATCGCCCGACGTGGCTGATTCTAAGAGGTCCGCGCTTGCGAGGTCAATTTGGAGTCTCCGACCGGGGACCCGCAAACTCTTGGTCTTCAGGCAACGAATGGTCGGTCATGTTCAACCATGGCAAGGGCTGTCGCGTACGAGGCTGGAATCACGTCCCTTCTCCCTCCAGGGAGAACGACAGGATGAGGAGGGCGGTGATTCCGATCATAGACCCCGTCGCCCGCGGCATCCAGCCGCGATACAATTGCGCGCGCTGAACCTGCCGCGGAGGACCGATGACCGTCAGAACACGTTTTGCGCCGAGTCCCACGGGGAGCCTCCACGTCGGTGGCGCGCGCACCGCGCTGTTTGCCTGGCTCTTCGCCAGACGCCACGGCGGGGAGTTCATCCTGCGCATAGAGGACACCGATCGCGAGCGCTCGACGCAAGATTCGGTCGATGCGATTCTGGAAGCGATGGTGTGGCTCGAGCTGGATTGTGACGAGGGCCCGATCTACCAGACCGATCGATTCGATCGCTACGCCGAGACCATCCGGCGCCTGCTCGATGAGGGCCTCGCCTATCATTGTTACTGCTCGCGCGAGGCGTTGGAGCAGATGCGCGTCGAGCAGCGCGCGCGGGGGCTCAAGCCGCGCTACGACGGGCGCTGCCGGCATCGCCACGGTCCTCCCCCGGCAGGGGTCGATCCGGTGGTGCGGTTCAAGAACCCGCTCGATGGCGAGGTCATCGTCGATGATCTGGTGCGCGGCACCATGGTGTTCGCCAACGCGGAGCTCGACGACCTCGTCATCGCGCGGCCGGATGGGACACCCACGTACAATTTCACGGTCGTCGTCGACGACCTGGAAATGGGCATCACGCACGTGATTCGCGGCGATGACCACATCAACAACACGCCCCGGCAGATGAATATTCTGCGCGCGTTCGGTGCCGCCCTGCCGCGCTACGCACATGTGCCGATGATACTCGGGCCGGACGGCGAGCGGCTGTCCAAGCGCCACGGCGCGGTGAGCGTGACGCAGTTCAGGCAGGAGGGTTATTTGCCGCAGGCACTGCTCAATTATCTGGTGCGCCTCGGCTGGTCCCACGGTGATCAGGAGATCTTCTCCCGCGAGGAGATGATCGCGCTGTTCGACGTCGCGGATGTCAACCGCGCGGCCGCTGCCTTCGACTGGGAAAAGTTGCAGTGGCTGAACCAGCACTACATCAAGCAGATGCCGAGCGCCGAGCTTGGCGTACATCTGGGCGAGCAACTCGCGGCAATGGGAGTCGACACGGCGACGGGTCCATCCCTGGCCGATGTCGCGGCACTCCAGCGCGAGCGCGCAAAGACACTTTGCGAGATGGCCGAGAATAGCGTGTACTTCTTCCAGGATTTCGATGACTACGACGAGAAAGCGGCCCGCAAGCATCTCGGGGCTGCAGCGGCCGGTGCCCTGGCGGCGGCCGGCGAAAAGCTGGCGCGCCTGACCGGCTGGACCGCCGTGGATATCCACGCGGCGGTGACGTCTTCCGCCGATACGCTTGATGTAAAGCTTGGCAAGGTCGCGCAGCCACTGCGTGTGGCGGCGACGGGCAGGAGCTTTTCTCCACCCATCGATGTCACACTCGCGCTCATAGGCCGGGAGCGAACGCTCGAGCGAATCGCGCGCGCTCTCACCTGGATCGCCGCGCGCGACGCGGCAAGTTGACAGTCCCGGGTGACGTGGCGTAGAGTCCCGCCGTTTCGGGGCCATAGCTCAGCTGGGAGAGCGCTACAATGGCATTGTAGAGGTCGGCGGTTCGATCCCGCCTGGCTCCACCAACAACACAGGGCTGATTCGTCAGCCCTATTTTTTTGGCGCTTCAGTTAGAAGGCACGCAACATCACCGTCCCCATCGTCTAGCCTGGCCTAGGACACCACCCTTTCAAGGTGGCGACACGGGTTCGAATCCCGTTGGGGACGCCAAATTTTCCTCGATGGTTTTCTCCGACCGCTAGGGCTGGGACAGAATCTGCTGGTGCGTCCTAAATGTCTGGAGCACATCCGGGCGCGCGTCTGTGTTGATTTGCGAGAACAGGATCCCATTATAGATGTCTAGCTCGTGGTAGTCGCTGAGCCCACCTGAATCAAGATCGATCGGGATCTTCCTCAAGAAAAGGAGCTTGCCCTGCGCGTCGCGTTTGAGCCTGGCGTGAGCAACATCTTCGAATTCGATGATCCAGGTGCCGTCGTGGCCCCGATTCTTTCTACCCAATCCCTTCGCTCCCGATGGTGTCGCAAGTAGAAACACGCGGTCAGCCTCCTTCACGAGACTCGAGCCGGTCAGAACGACGTAACCGGAGCTCGAGGCGTCGTCGTAGTCGGTCAGGGTACCTGCGTAGCGCCAGTTCCTACCGTGATCTGTGGACGAAATGAGGATGATCCTGCGTCTGCGCCAATCGCCGAGGCCTGATTCAGTGGGGCTGGCGTCCAAGCTGAGATACAGCGCGCCGTCTAGAGAAATGGAGCCGATCTCGTTGTAGAACTTCATTGCGCGCAGATCGGGATGCAGGATGTTCAGATCGACGCGACTGCCACTCGCCTGACTGCCGAAAAGCCGTACGGCCTTCGACCACTGCCCGTCGGGTCGGGGGGCGTATCTTACTTCGATCCAGCCACCCGAGTGGTGGGCGTCGTTCGGCCCGTAGGGAGGGACGGTGAAATAGCGCTCGACATAGAGCTTCCACTGGCGGGCGGGATCGTCTTCCGGGTCGTGGACCAGTGTGGGTGTTTCGTAACGCCATGTGCCGGCGACCGCCGCGCCATCCACCGTAATCGTGTCGTCCCGGGATGGGTTGATCGCGGCAACGTAAGTCCAGGTCCGGCCCTGGTCGAGGCTTCTCGCGAGGTGTGTGCTGACGTATTTCGGAAGCGCGACCCGCGAATAGGCTAGCCAGCCAGTCCCGTCGGGGCCGTATTCGACCGACACGTCGAAGATGCCGTTCCTGACCGGATCTCCAACGACCACGAGCTTTTCAAATCGAGAACCGGCGCCTTCACCCTGGCCGCCTGGTGGCACGCATCCCACGGCCGCGAAACAGAGGACGCCAAGAACGCACCCGATCGACAGTAGGCGACGGTTTTTTGCCGAGCTTTGGGTTTTTAAGGAGTCCGAATAATCCACTCGATATCCCCGAACAATCGCCCCATCGCGCAAGTGATGTGGCCGCTGGCCCGAACGCTTCGCCGGAATGGATACACTGACCCTATATTTCTCGATACTCGTCGGAAAAACAGGCTTTTAACAGATGGGCGGCAAGTAAGCGCTCAGGCAACCCAGGGAAAGATTAGGCCACTGGCATAGCGCGCGAATCCCTTCAGGGACGCCATCCTTATGCGAGTGGGGCCAGCAGCGCGCCCAGCTGCGTTTCTCCTTCCACGCGCCGCGCTTGGAGTCCACCGGAATAAAGCGAGTAGGGGCAGCCAGGAGCTTCCCCAGCGCGCGTCGGGCCAGAGGTACGTCATCATAGAGCAGGTCGCGGAATCTTCCCAGGCGGCCGCGCCGTGAACCGCCATAAGTCCCGTGAACCTACAACCCTTTCCCATCCGATGGGGAAGTCCCTGCGGGGCGTTTGGGTGTCAACGCTTGGCCATACTGTCCATAAAACCATTTCAACACAAAAGGGGGTAGCAGGGTACTCAAAGCAATGATGATAACCATGGCTGCGTAGAGCGTGTTGTCGAACACGCCGCTTTCGCGACCCAGTTCCGCGAAGATCAACCCCACCTCGCCCCGTGGCACCATGGCGATACCGATCGCGACACGCGAGGTCCACGATTCCTTAATGAGCAACGCGCCCGCCAACTTACCTGCCACGGCCACAGCAAGCAGCGATATGGAGATGATCCAGATTTCCGGAGAGGCCCAATCTATCGCTCGAAGATTCAGCGAGATGCCGACGTATACGAAGAAAATCGGCGTAAAGAGATGGACGATTGGTTTCATCTGGTGCTCTATCCGTTGGGCGAAGCCAGGATCCACACGTCGAGGCATCAGCAACGGCAGGCAAAAACCGAGAGACACGGCACACCACTCAGTTCAT
>CAZSDY010000160.1:0-8420 GCA_964605765.1 uncultured Ectothiorhodospiraceae bacterium
GGCCGAGCTTCACTGGCTCGTCGGGCGCGTAGGTGATGTGCTCGTCGGAGCAAAACCAGATGGAGCCCCCGGCCACGTCGGGATTGCCCTGATCCATACCGAGGGATTTGAGACCACAATCCAGGATCGCGTAGTCCGCCGAGATCGAGATCACGCTGGCCAGCACCCAGAAGGCCTGTCGGAAGGGGTGCTCGAGCTTGGCATACGCCGTATCCATCAGCACATACGACCCGGCTTGGATTTCGGTCGCCCAGGTGTTGCAATCGTGCGTCCCGGTTCCACCGGCCGAGATCAGCTCGCCGCCCACCCGAGCGTGGCAGTGCATCAGGATCTCCATGCTCTTGCGGCAAGCGGCTTCGCGTTCTGCGCGATCCGCCACGCCCATGATGTGCCCCTCGTAGCCCATCACACCGCGCACAATCAGACCGCGCTTGCGGGCGAGCTCGGCCAGGCGGCCGGCGTCCTCCGGTGCGCAACCGCAGCGGGGCAGCCCGACGTTCACATCGATGAGCACTTCGGACACGCCCCCCAGGGCGGCGGCTTCAATGGTCTCGGGAGAATCGACCGCCACACTGACGCGGGCATCGATTGCTCCGAGCCGGCGCGCATCCAGCACCTCATTGGCGAGCAACAGATCATCTCCGAGCCCGGCTTTGGCCATCCCCTCCATCTCACGCACCGTGGCGCAACAGAACAACGAGTGGCCCGCGGCCCGTTGGCGCCGTGCCAGGGCCGTGCACTTGTGCGCCTTCATGTGCGGACGCAGGCGCGGGCCCGGCAGGGCCTTGGCCATTCTGGCAATGTTCTGTTCGAGGATGTCGATATCCAGCAGCAATGCCGGGGTCGGCAGATCGTGTATCGTAGTCATGCTCTATTCGATGCTCTCTTCAGTTTCGACTCAGAAGCTCGGCCAGCCGGCAAAACAATCGGTCTCGCGCTCGAAGGCACGAGCCGCCTGCAGCACCGGTAGGTGTCAATTCCCAAGCGGTCATTGCGCCGATGTCCGGTTGGGAGCGTAAGCCGAAGTCTCGGTCGAGAGCAATTCGGATTACCATTGTCTCCGCGTTACACAGAATCGGCCCTCCCGAATGGTGACCGTCAGCCGTAGCACAACGGGGTGGTCAGAGCGGACCGATCGCCGGGCGTTCCACCAGGGGCCGCTCCGCTTCGAGGGCGCGGGCGACGCGGAAGACGGTTACATCGTCATAGGGCCGCCCGGCGATCTGCACGCTGGTCGGCATCCCGCTGCCGGTCATGCCCGAGGGCACGGCAAGCACGGGGCAGCGGCTGAACATGTTGAACAGCGAGGTCATCGCCCAGTCGCTCGCGCCGACCGGCTTGCCGTTGACGCGCAAGCTATCGTCCCAGGGCTTCATATCGGCGGGCACCTCGTGGGTTGCGACGGTCGGACAGACGAAGGCGTCGAATTTCTGGAATAACGGCCCCAGATGCTCCCACCAGACACGCCCCGCCACGGTCATCGCGCGGTGGAAGTCGGCTGCCGTCACGCTCTCGTTGTAGCGCGCGAAGTAGGGCGTGTAATCGCACACCAGATCGGGATGGTCGCGCACCGCGGCGGCGAAGTCGTCGGCGTAGATATGAGCGCCCCAAGCGTGCGAGGCCGCGACCGCCTCGCCGGCCCAGTCGACCTCGACCTCGGTGACGTTGGCCCCCGCGCCGGCGAGTGCCGCGACGGCAGCCTGCGTCTCGTGCCGGACAGCGGCGTGCACCTCGTAGCAGCCAAGGTCGACCGAATAGGCGATCTCGAGGCCGGCGATGCCCTTCGGCTCGCTGGGGATGCGCAATTTGGGTCGGACCGTGTTGTGATCGAGCGGATGCGGGCCGGACATGACGTTTTGCATCAGCGCGCAGCCGGCCACCGTGCGGGCCATCGGGCCGATGTGGAAATAGGCGTCGTTGTTGTAGGCGGCGACGTTGGGGTTGCGTCCGAACGGGGGCTTGTATCCGACGATGCCGCACAGCGCCGCCGGGTGGCGGATCGAGCCGGCGCTGTCGGAACCCGTCGCGAGCAGCGTTGTACCGGCGGCGAGAGCCGCGCCCGAGCCGCCCGATGACGCTCCACAGGTAAAGGCCGGATTCCACGGGTTACGCGTCACCCCGTAGCGCTTGGAATAGCACACCCAGGGCCAGACGAACTCGGGACAGGTCGTGCGCGCGTGGACGATCGCGCCGGCGCGGATCAGCCGGCCGATCGAAGGGTTGGTCGGGGCCGTCACCTGGTTGGCCGGCACCAGCGAGCCCGCGGTGCCCGGCTTGCCGGCGATCCCGGTGTCGTCCTTGACCGCGAGCGGCAGGCCCTCGAGCGACCGGGGCCGGCCGGTCCCGGCGTATTTCGCCTCGGCGTTGCGCGCCCGCGCCATCGCTTCGTCGAAGTAACGCGCGGCGAAGGCGTTGATCTCCGGCTCGACCATCTCGGCGCGGGCGATCACCGCGGCCATCAGTTCGACCGGCGAAAGCTCGCGGCGCTCGAAGCGCGCGAGCGCCTCGGCGGCCGGCAGATAGACGAGGTCCATGTCGGTCACGGCGTTTCCCTCGGTCCCCGCCGCACCCCGCGAGCGCGCTGAGCGTCAATCGGAACAAGTACGGTCTCGATCATTTGGCGTACGATACGGCGGTGATCTCGATCGACGCGCGGCGTGAGGTCCCCGATCCACGGTGCGGTGACTCGCTTGGCCGGGTCACGGCGACTCCGCAACCGCGCTGGCGCCCCGCGTGCGGCGCCATTCGAGAATCAGGTAGGCGACGATGGCGATCAGTGTCAGCGCGATCAGCATCGTCGCGACTGCCGCGACGACCGGGTCGAGGTTCTCCCGGATGCCGCTCCAGATGCGGCGCGGCAAGGTAAAGATCGCCCGGCTGGTGATGAACAGGGTCACAATGATCTCGTCCCACGACAGCACGAAGGCGAAGATGGCGCCCGAGAAGATGCCCGGCTTGATGTTCGGCAGGATGACGTAGCGCAGGGTCTGGCCGACCGACGCTCCCAGGTTGCGCGCAGCCTGTTCCAGCCGGTAATTGAAGTTGGCGAGCGACGCCGACACCGTGATGACGACGAACGGGACGATGAGGATGGTGTGTGCCAACACCATCCCGGCATACGAATCAAAGATCCTGAGATCGACGCACAGGCGGTAGAACGCCAGCGCGGAGACCACCGGCGGCACGATGATCGGCATCAACACGAAGCCGCGAATCAGTTCGGCGAAGCCCGAGCTGACGCGCCACAATCCGATCGCCGCCGAGGTCCCGAGGATCACCGCGATCGCGGTCGAGATGCTGGCGATCACGGCGCTCTGCAAGATGCTGTTGAGCCACGCCTCGCTCGACAGCAGGGTGGTGTATTGGTGCAGTGAATAGTCCCCCAACGCCGGCACCTCGAGGAAACGTCCCGGGGTGAATGACACCGGGATCGTGGCGAGGATGGGCAGAAACAGAAACAGGAGAATCGCCCAGGTCAGCACCAGGATGGCGGCGAAGCGCCAGGTCAACCGATCCTCCATCAGCGCGCCCCGAACATCTCACGGAGATCGAGGAAGCGGGCCATGATGGCGATGAGCAGGAAGGTGGCGAGGAGCAACGTCGTCGCCAGCATCGCGGCGAGGCCCCAACGCACCGTGGTCAGAATGTTGACGCTGACGTACTCGGCGATCATCACGGTCTTGCCGCCGCCGAGGATCGCCGGCGTGACGAAGAATCCGAGCGAGAAGATGAACACCAGGATTCCGGCGCCGATGATGCCGGGCAGGCTGAGCGGCAGGAACACCCGCCAGAACGCCTCGAAGGGCTCGGCGCCGAGACCGCGCGCCGCCCGAACCAGCCGCGAATCGATCCCGCGCATGTTCGCGAACAGCGGCAGCACCGCGTAGGGCAGCATGTAGTGGACCATGCCGATGACGACGCCGGTCTCGTTGCGCATCAGCCGGATCGGCTCAGAGATCAGGCTGAAGTCGAGCAGCGCGTTATTGACGATACCGTTGTCACGGAGAAGGATGAGCCAGGCGAACGAGCGGATCAGCACCGACACCCAGAACGGAAACAGGATGAACAGCAGTATCCAAAGCCGGTGGCGCGGACCGACGTGGACCATGGCGTACGCCACGACATAGCCGAGCACCATCGTGATCGCCGTTGTGACCATGCAGATCCGCATCGTTCTCCACAGCATGCGCTGAATGCCGTGGCTGCTGAACAGCTTTTCGTAATTGCCGAATCCCGGCTCAGGGTCGGTAAAGCTGACCACCAGGACGTCGATCAGCGGGTAGGCGTAGAACGCGACCAGGATCGCCAGCAGCGGCACGACGAGCAGCCAATAAGTGTCGAACTCTCGACCGGCGATCGTCATGCCGCTGCCAGCGCCGAAAAGTGACGCGACTTCCGGACTTCAGCCCGAGATGCCGTCCAGCCAGGCACCCATCCCGCTGTCGAAGTTTTCGGCGTACCACTCTTCACTGCGGATGATCTGCCTCTCGTAGTTGCCCGGGTATCCCGGATCGACCCGCTTGAGGTCCTCGGGAATGAACGGTATCGCGGCAGGGTTGGCGGGACCATTGCCGAGGCTGCGTAGCACGCCGATCTGGCGCAGCGGATCCTGTGCCGAGGCAATGAACAGATTGGCCAGCTCGGCTCCCGCCGGGTTGCCGCGGGGTATGTTCCAGCCGGCCGGGCAGAACACGCCCTGATCCCACGTCCAGGTCACCTTGCCCTTGGTGTCGCGTTCGAGAACACTCGCCCGGGTGTTCCAAATCGAGCCCATGACGACCTCGCCATCGAGGAACATCTGCTGGCTCTCGGCGCCCGATCCCCAGTAGATGAGGTTGTCGCCAAGAGAGTTGGCTTTGCGCAGCGCCCGATCGATGTCGAGCGGGTAGAGCTGGTCGGACGCAACGCCGTCGCCGATCAGGGACGCTTCCACCCCGCCCATGAAGTACTTCCACATGGTGCGTTTGCCCGGGTACTTCTCGAGGTTCCACATGTCGGCCCAGCCTTTGGGCGGGTCGTCGCCGAACAGCGAGGCGTTGTAGGCGAGCACGAAGCTGTAGGTATAGTCACAGATGCCGAATTTGCTCGCCATGCCCGGTCTCACCTTGGCCTTGCTGACGACCGAATAGTCGATCGGTTCGAGATAGCCGGCGTTGCCCAGGCCGATACCACTGAAAAAGTCCGTGTCGGCGACGTCCCAGATGACGTTGTCCTTCTCCACCATGGCCTTGATCTTGCCCTCGAACGGGCCACTGCCGTCGACCTCGACCTTGATCCCCGTGGCGCTCTCGAACGGCTTGCCCCAGTTGTCGTAATAGGCGGCGATGGCGTCGCCGCCCCAGTTGGCAATCACCAGCTCGTTGGCCCGGGCCTTGGCTGTCCCGGCGCCGAGCAACGTCGGCGCAACGCCCGCCCAAGCACAAACCTCCAGGAATCTGCGTCGATTGATGCGACCCGATGCGTATTCGGAGCGCGCGATGTCGACGCAATCGCGCTTGAAAAGTTCAGCAGTCATGTGTCCTCCTTGGTCGTAACCCGATTCTTGCCATTGCCTTCTTGCCGGTCGGTCAAACCTTGGCGTGATTCCACGCCGGCAACAGTGTACTCCCGCGCGCTCGAACGCGCAGCACGCTCGAGCGCGGTGTGCGCGCGTACCAGCGTTTGCAATCGGGCATTGACCCGGGGATGTTCAAGAGCCACGAGATGAGCCGCCCGAATGCATACCCTGCGCGGAGTCGCTGTCGCGGATTTCCCGCAATTCCTCCACCAAATCCTTGATCGTCTCCAGCGTGGTCGCCGGGTTGGTGATGGTCAGTCGCAAAAAGCGTTCGCCGTTCATGGCCGTGGTCGAGATATAGGCCTTGCCCCTGGCATGCAGTTGATCGCGAAGCGCCAGCTGCCCATCACGCGCGCCCTTCACCAGGAAGCATAGAATGTTCGACTGGGGCGGCATCGGGCATTCGAAGTCGGGCAGGCCTTGCAGGTAGGTATACGCCTCCCTGGTGACGTCGAACTGGTGGTCGATGTATGCCGCCAGCCCGGCCTCGCCCAACGCCGCGAGCACCATGAACAGCTTCAGCCCCAGCACCGGCTTGGTGCACTCGATGGTGCGATGAGTAAAATCGAATCCCGGCTGCTCCTTGTCGAAAAAGAGATAGCTCGCCTCCTGGACAAAGGCATGATCCAGGTCGCGGGCGTCGCGCAACAGGAGCGCGGTGCAGGTCGCGGTGACCCGCATCAGCTTGTGCGCGTTCATGATCACGGAGTCGGCAAGTTCCATGCCGCGCACCAGGTGCCGGTACCGGGACGACAGCAGCGCGGCACCGCCGTGGGCCCCGTCGATATGGAACCACCAGCCCTGTTCTGCGCAAAACTCCCCGATCGCCTCGAACGGGTCGTACATGCCGACCGCGGTATTGCCCGCGTTGGCGACCAGGGCAATGACACGTTTGCCTTCGCGCGCGATGCGCTCGGCCATGGCGGGCAGACGATCGGGGATCACCAGACCTCGCCGGTCGACCTCCAGGGGATAAACAGCCCGGTGGCCGAGCCCCATGATGCCTGCCGCGCGGGCGATCGAGTAGTGGGTTTCCGCCGGTGCGAGCAGCACCAGATCGCCGGGATTGCCATTCTGCCATATTGACGGCACCAGGCGCGTGCGCGCCGCAATCATGGCGCTCAGGTTGCCTATCGAGCCTCCCTGCACCAGCACGCCGCCGCCGTGCGGCGCCTCGCCCGCGGCGTTCGGTGGAATTGGCGCCGGTGTCCAGCCGACCTTCTCGAGCAGCCAGTTGATGAGAAAATACTCGATGCTGACAGACGTCGGTCCGATCTCATAGGTCGAGCCGTCGCTGCTGACGAAATCGTTGATGAGACCGGCGAGTGCCGCCATGTAATGGGGGACCGCCTGCTGATGGGCGATATTGCCGGGATGATAAATCCGCGTCAGGCCGGAGAGGTAGATCTCCAGGAACCGCTCGAGCCTGTCGCCCGAGAAGTCGCCACCGTCAAGCAGCTCTGTGAGCTCGAGCTCCGCAATGAGGTCGCCCATGGGCCGCTGGTGGATGGCGCGATGCTCACCGGCGATTGACCGATCGTGATAGCCCTGCAGGGCCTTCAGGACGACTCTTGCATCTGCTTCGAATGGCACTTCGATACCTCCCCAGGAAGGGTTTCTGCTCGCCGCTCGGCTGCATCCAATGACGGCTTGCCGAGGCTGCAACGTGCCGGGCCGGTTCCCGAATGTGTGAATGCGGCGAACATTGCCCGATTCGGAATAGTAGCCGAATCTGGCGGGCGCACCGCTTTTTCAAAAGACGACCCCACCGACCGCACTGCAGTGCCAAGCACGCGATCTGCTCGGCGTGCGGCTATGATGTACCCAGTCAGCTCGCGGTTCTGATTCGAGAAACAACGCGGAAACAATCCGTTGCGACTTTCAGGTCGGGGAAGTTACGATTAAACAAAAGGAAACAGGAATAAATGAACCTCTCGAAAGAAGCTACAGACCTTTTAATACCTGTGCCGGAGCCCTCTAACTGGGTGCCAGATGAATATGATGTCGGTTTGCGAGATATCATGGTGAACTGGCGAGAAGCCGATGCCGCTGATGTCGGTATCGTCGGTGTGCCTTTCGATACGGCTGTCATGGGGCGCCGCGGGTGTCGTTTCGGACCTGAGAGCGTGCGCAGTTCCCTGGTGTTCTCGAATGTGTATGACCCCAGTGTCGATGTCGATCTTTCGAGCGGGCTCAGCGTAACTGATTTTGGCAACATTGATGTGTTGCACACGGATGTACTGGGCACCCACGAGCGGATTGAGCAGGTGATGACCAGTATCTTTGCCCAGGGTACAACACCCGTTATCATCGGCGGTGATCACTCGATCGCCTATCCCGACGTCAAATCCCTGATCAACAATACAAAGGGCAACGTGGGTCTCATCATGATTGACGGGCATCTCGATGTCCGCCATTCCCACCACGGGGAGGTTTCCAGTGGAACCCCTTTCCGTCGCTTGATGGAAGAGCCGGACAACCCCGTGCTTGCAACGAATTTTGTGGAAATCGGCATCAACGGCTGGCTCAACTCGCGCTACTACATGGATTATTGCCGCGACATGGGGGTTACGGTCATCCCCGCACGTCAGGTCCATCGCCGCGGTGTCGATGATGTCATCAAGCAGGCACTGGAGATTGCAGCACGGGGCACCGATGCGATTTTCTTGAGCATCGACATCGATGGCCTGGACCTCAGTGTAGCACCAGGGACATGTGCGCCGAATCCGGGCGGCCTCACAGCGTATCAAGGATTGGAGCTGGTATGGCAGATCGGACAACATCCCCTGTCAAAGGGTCTCGATGTCGCTGAAATCGCCCCGTCACTGGATTGCGGCGGCGTCACTTCGATGATGGGTGCCGC
>CAZSDY010000161.1:0-8228 GCA_964605765.1 uncultured Ectothiorhodospiraceae bacterium
GCGAGGGTGGCCGCACGGTGGGAGCCGGTGTGGTGGCCAGGGTAACCGAGTAAGCCTGTACGGCGAGGCGGCGCGGACTCGATTTCCAGTGATGGTGTTGCTTTCGGGTATGTGGTGGACGTGTTCACAGGCCAGTAGCTCAATTGGCAGAGCGGCGGTCTCCAAAACCGCAGGTTGGGGGTTCGATTCCCTCCTGGCCTGCCAGCCCGGCGCCAGGGGTTGGTGTGCGCCCGTCGCGAACCGCCGTCGCGCGCCCGCCAGAGCAGTTGACGGCGCGTGGCGCAACCGCGTGCCTCGGAGTGTGGCGTAATGGGTACAATCGCGGAGCCGAGACACACGATGCTTGATGGCATAAAATGGGCGGTTGCGGGCAGTCTCATCGTCGGCGCACTGGCGGCCTTCTATGTGTATGCCGATCAATCCTTGTTTCTGCGCGTGCTCGGATTGCTGGTGGTGATCGGTATCGCGGGCGCCATCGCGCTGCAGACGGAAAAAGGGCAGGCGGCATGGAGTTTCGCCCGTGAAGCGCGCACCGAGGTCAGAAAGGTGGTCTGGCCCACGCGCAAGGAAACTGTGCAGACGACTGGGCTGATCATGGCCCTGGTGGCCCTGGTGGCCGTCATATTGTGGATTCTCGATTCGATTCTCGGCTCTCTGATGAGAATGCTGCTGGGACAAGGAGCCTGACCGGTGTCGATGCGCTGGTATGTCGTGCATGCCTACTCGGGGTTCGAGCAGCAGGTCATGCGACTGCTCAAGGAACGCATCGAGCGAAGCGGAATGCACGAACACTTTGGTGAGGTTCTCGTGCCCACCGAGGAGGTCGTGGAGATGCGCGACGGGCAGAAGCGCAAGAGCGACAGGAAATTCTTCCCGGGTTACGTGCTGGTGCAGATGGAGATGAACGACGATAGCTGGCACCTCGTGAAAAGCGTGCCCAAGGTGATGGGCTTCATCGGCGGCAGCTCTGACCGTCCGGCGCCCATCACCGAGGCCGAAGCGGATGCCATTTTGCAGCGCGTGCAGGAAGGCAGTGAAAAGCCCAGACCCAAGGTGCTGTTCGAGCCGGGTGAGGTCGTACGCGTCGTGGACGGCCCGTTCAACGATTTCAACGGGGTCGTGGAAGAGGTGGATTACGACAAGAGCCGGATCAAGGTCGCGGTGCTGATATTTGGCCGTTCGACCCCGGTTGACCTGGAGTTCGCACAGGTAGAGAAGGACTAGCGCCGTGGTTGCCGTGCGCGCGCCCGGGCTGGGCTATGACGTGTCCGGTATGCGGGGTCGGTGGCGCGGCTGACAGACGGGGAGCCTGTATGGTGCTTGGCCCCCGGGAGTGAAAGATGGCAAAGAAAGTAGAGGCGTATGTCAAGCTGCAGGTACCGGCCGGGCAGGCGAACCCGAGTCCGCCCGTGGGCCCTGCATTAGGCCAGCACGGCGTCAATATCATGGAGTTCTGCAAGGCGTTCAATGCGCAGACGCAGAACCTCGAGGCGGGCCTGCCGACGCCGGTAGTCATCACCGTGTACGCGGATCGCAGCTTCACCTTCATTACCAAGACACCGCCGGCGTCGGTGTTGCTGCGCAAGGCGCTCGGTCTGGACAAGGGTAGCGCCACGCCGAACTCAAACAAGGTCGGCAAGGCGACGCGCGCGCAGCTCGAGGATGTCGCGAGGCAGAAGATGCCCGACCTCAACACTGAAGACCTGGACGCGGCAGTCCGGATCGTTTCGGGCAGCGCCCGCAGCATGGGCGTGGAAGTGGAGGGAAGCTGACATGGCTGGTCGGTCCAAGCGAGTGCGCGAATTGAGGGATCAGGTCGACAAGAATGTCCTGATCCCCGTCGACGACGCCCTGCTGCGAGTCAAAGAGCTGGCGAGCGCGAAGTTCGACGAATCCGTCGACGTGGCTGTGAACCTGGGCGTGGACCCGCGCAAGTCCGACCAGGTGGTGCGCGGATCGACCGTGCTTCCCAACGGTACGGGCAAGACCGTGCGGGTGGCTGTGTTTGCGCAGGGCGCGGCCGCGGATGCGGCCATGGAGGCGGGCGCGGACATCGTGGGACTCGACGATCTGGCAGAGCAGGTCAAGGCGGGGCAGCTCGATTTCGACGTCGTGATTGCCGCACCCGACACCATGCGTGTGGTGGGGCAGCTGGGCAGGATTCTCGGCCCACGGGGGCTCATGCCCAATCCGAAGGTGGGCACCGTAACGCCCGATGTGGCTGGCGCGGTGAACAATGCCAAAGCAGGGCAGGTGCAATACCGCACGGATCGCGCCGGTATCGTTCACTGCAGTATTGGCAAGGCGTCGTTCGAGGTCTCGGCGCTGCGGGAAAACCTGGAAATGCTGATCAATGGCCTGAACAAGTCGAAACCGAGTGCTTCGAAGGGCGTGTACATGCAGAAGATCACGGTGTCGAGCACGATGGGCCCCGGGGTCGCGGTCGATAGGTCGTCGCTCGGTTAGGGTGCCGCGCGGCTGGCGATGCAGGGGTTTCGTGATGGCAACCAGTGTAGAGAACGATGCAGAGTGTTTTGTGGGAGATGAACGGCTTTCGGCCCGTGGGCGCCGTGCCGCTTAATCTTCCGCGGGATTGCCGGGCCGTGCCCGGCATCTGTCGAAGACCGCAGGTGCACCGGCCAGAGTGCTCAATGGCGGGTTCGTACCCGTGCCGCCTGCGCAGACGGTGATGCCCGAACAGGTAGTGTCTTCCTGGACAAGGCCACCGTGGGGTGGGATGCCTGGCGGCGTCCCGTAGCAAGCCACTGTTCACCGGAGGTTTTTGAAAGTGCCTTTGAGCTTGGAGCAGAAAAAGGCCGTGGTTGCCGAGGTGGCCCAGGTGGCAACCCGTGCCCATTCGGCGGTAGCGGCGGAGTATCGCGGGCTGAGCGTGGCGAGCATGACCGAGCTGCGCGCGCGGGCGAGGCACGCCGGCGTGTATTTGCGTGTGGTTCGCAATACGCTCGCGCGGCGCGCGTTTGCGGAAACGGCGTATGCCTGCATGAGCGACCATCTGAGTGGTCCGCTGGTGCTTGCGTTTTCCGAGCACGAGCCCGGAGCCGCGGCGCGGCTGCTGAGCGAGTTCGCGAAGAAGAACGACAAGCTGATCATCAGGCTGGCCTCCATCGACGGGCGGATCCTGGAGGGAGTGGATGTCGGCCGTCTGGCCGCGTTGCCCACACGGGATGAAGCGATCAGCCGTTTGATGGCGACCATGCTTGCGCCGCTCGGCAAGCTCGTGCGTACGCTGCCCGAGCCGCATGCGAAGCTCGTTCGAACCATTGCCGCGGTCCGCGATCAAAAGCAGGCCGCCTGACACTGAGAAATTTGAAAGTTTGTCCAGGAGCAAAAAGATGGCTGTAACTAAAGACGATATTCTTGAAGCAATTGCCAACATGACGGTCATGGATGTGGTCGAGCTGGTCGACGCCATGGAGGAGAAATTCGGCGTATCGGCTGCCGTGGCCACGGTGGCGGCGGCGCCTGCCGACGGTGGCCCGGGCGCGGCCGCCGAGGAGCAGACGGAGTTCGACGTTCACATGACCAGCTTCGGCGCGAACAAGGTTCCCGTTATCAAGGTCGTACGTGCGATTACGTCCCTGGGGCTCAAGGAGGCCAAGGAACTGGTCGAGAGCGTGCCTGCCAATATCAAGGAAGGCGTGTCCAAGGACGAGGCGGAAGACATCAGGAAGCAGTTGGAAGAAGTTGGCGCATCCGTAGAGGTCAAGTAGATCATACTGCGGCACCTTCCAGTGCATCGTTCGGCTGGTGGCCCCCGGTCACCGGCCTTTCGGTGCTTGTTCGCCGTGCGACCAAGCCAATGACGTGAGGATGGAACATGGGATATTCCTTCACCGAGAAGAAACGCATTCGTAAGGACTTCGGCAAGCTGCCGAGTGTGCTCGATGTGCCGTATCTGCTCGCCATTCAGCTCGACTCCTACCGCGAGTTCCTGCAGGCGGACATCAGTCCCGAGAATCTGGGCGAAAAGGGACTGCACGCCGCGTTCCGGTCCGTGTTTCCCATCGAAAGCTACTCCTCCGATGCCGCACTGGTGTATGTGAGCTACCGGCTGGGTGCGCCCGTATTCGATGTCAAGGAATGCCAGCTTCGCGGCCTGACCTTCGCCGCGTCACTTCGCGTGAAGCTGCGTCTGGTGCTCTACGACACGGAGTCGGGTGTGGCTTCCAGGGTGATCAAGGACGTCAAGGAGCAAGAGGTGTACATGGGCGAGATCCCGCTCATGACCGACAACGGCACGTTCATCATCAACGGCACCGAACGGGTCATCGTGTCCCAGCTGCATCGGTCTCCCGGTGTGTTCTTCGAGCATGACAAAGGCAAGACCCATTCTTCGGGCAAGCTGTTGTTCTCTGCGCGTGTCATACCCTACCGGGGGTCATGGCTCGATTTCGAGTTTGACCCCAAGGACATGCTCTACGTGCGCATAGACCGCCGCAGGAAGCTCCCCGCCACTGTGCTGCTGCGTGCACTGGGTCTGACTGCCGAGCAGGTTCTGGACACATTCTTCGACGTCAACACCTTCAGTCTGACAGAGAAGGGCCTGCGTTTCGGCCTCATTCCGGAGCGCCTGCGCGGCGAGACAGCGGCCTTTGACATCAAGGACAAGCGCGGACGCATGGTGGTCGAGTCGGGGCGGCGCATTACCGCCCGGCACATCCGCGAAATGCAGAAGGCGGGGCTCGACACACTGTACGTGCCGGACGATTACGCGTACGGCAAGGTCCTCGCGCACGACATCGTCGATGAGAGCACGGGCGAAGTCATCGCGCACGCCAATGCCGAGGTCACTGCGGAAACCCTGGACGTGTTGCGTGCCGCGAGCATCGAATCCTTTGACACGTTGTACACGAACGACGTGGACCGAGGTGCGTACATCTCCGATACCCTGCGCATCGACCCGACCACGAACCAGATCGAGGCGCAGGTCGAGATCTACCGCATGATGCGCCCCGGCGAGCCGCCGACCAAGGAGGCGGCACAGACGCTGTTCCACAACCTGTTCTTCAGCTCGGACCGCTACGATCTGTCGGCCGTGGGGCGCATGAAGTTCAACCGGCGCGTGGGACGCGAGTCGCGGGTGGGTCCGGGTGTGCTGGTCGACGCGACCTATTTCAGTGCCAAGTACGCCGACAAGAAACCCGATGCCGCCGTCGATCGCAACAGCTTGCCGCAGGAGATCGTCGACGTTATTGATCAGTACGAGGCTGACACCGGGGCTAGCGTCACGACCTGCGGGGGCGTGCGCGAGGCCCTGCACGCGTGGCGCTCCGATGTCATCGATGTGATGCGCACGCTGGTCGACATCAAGAACGGCATCGGTACCGTCGACGACATCGACCATCTGGGCAATCGGCGCATACGCAGTGTTGGTGAGATGGCGGAGAATCAGTTCAGGATAGGTCTGGTGCGCGTGGAGCGCGCGGTCCGGGAGCGCCTGAGCCTGGCCGAGACCGAGGAGCTCATGCCGCAGGACCTCATCAATGCCAAGCCGGTTTCAGCCGTGGTGAAGGAGTTCTTCGGTTCGAGCCAGCTCTCGCAGTTCATGGACCAGAACAATCCGCTCTCCGAGGTGACGCACAAGCGCCGTGTCTCTGCGCTCGGGCCTGGCGGCCTGACCCGAGAGCGGGCGGGCTTCGAGGTGCGCGACGTGCATCCCACGCATTACGGGCGGGTGTGCCCCATCGAGACGCCTGAGGGGCCCAACATCGGCCTGATCAACTCGCTTGCCGTCTACGCCCGGACCAACGAGTACGGCTTCCTCGAGACCCCCTACCGCAAGGTCGTGGCTGGCAAGCTGACCGACGAGATCGAGTACCTCTCCGCTATCGAGGAGGGCCAGTTCGTCATTGCCCAGGCCAACGCCACTATCAACACCAAGGGCCGGCTGGCCGATGATCTCGTCACCTGCAGGCACCAGAACGAGTTCACCCTGTCGACTCCCGAGAAGGTCGATTACATCGACGTTTCACCGCGTCAGATCGTTTCGATTGCTGCCGCGCTCATACCCTTCCTGGAGCACGACGATGCGAACCGGGCCCTGATGGGGTCCAACATGCAGCGCCAGGCGGTGCCGACGCTGCGCACCGAGAAACCGCTCGTCGGCACCGGCATCGAGCGCATCGTGGCGGCCGACTCGGGGGTGACGGTTATCGCCGTGCGCGGCGGGACCGTGGATTCGGTGGATGCCGCTCGCATTGTGGTGCGGGTCAACGATGACGAGGCGGTGGCCGGCGAGCCCGGTGTGGATATCTATACGCTCACCAAGTACACGCGTTCCAACCAGAACACGTGCATCAATCAGCGGCCCCTGGCCAAACCGGGCGACGTCATCGCGCGCGGGGACGTGCTGGCCGACGGACCGGCGACCGACATGGGCGAGCTCGCATTGGGGCAGAATATGCTGGTCGCGTTCATGCCCTGGAACGGCTACAACTTCGAGGATTCCATCCTCATCTCCGAGCGTGTAGTGCAGGAAGATCGCTACACCTCCATTCACATAGAGGAACTCGTGTGCGTGGCGCGCGACACCAAGCTCGGCCCGGAGGAAATCACCGCGGATATCCCGAACGTGAGCGAGAGTGCGCTGTCCAAGCTCGATGAGTCTGGCATCGTGTACGTGGGCGCCGAGGTCAGGTCGGGTGATATCCTGGTCGGCAAGGTGACGCCCAAGGGTGAGACCCAGCTCACGCCCGAGGAAAAGCTCCTGCGCGCTATTTTCGGTGAGAAGGCCTCCGACGTTAAGGATACGTCACAGCGTGTGCCATCGGGCATGAACGGCACCGTCATCGATGTGCAGGTGTTCACCCGTGACGGCATCGAAAAAGACGCCCGCGCGCAGCAGATCGAGGAAATGGAACTCGCCAAGGTCAAGAAGGACCTGCACGATCAGTTCCGGATCCTGCAGGAAGATACGTACATGCGACTCGAGCGATTGCTCGTCGGCAAAACGGTCGACGGCGGCCCCATGGGGCTCAAGGCGGGCGCCAGGGCCACCAAGACCTATCTGGACGATCTGCCGCGCGAGTCCTGGTTCGAGATCCGGTTGCGCAACGAGGAGGCCAACCAGCAACTCGAAAAGGCCGCGGAGCACCTGCAGCAACAACGCGAGACCCTCGACAGGCGCTACGAGGAGAAACACGAGAAGCTCACTTCCGGAGACGATCTCGCCCCCGGCGTGCTCAAGATGGTGAAGGTGTACCTGGCCGTCAAGAGGCGCGTGCAGGCCGGCGACAAGATGGCGGGACGTCACGGCAACAAGGGTGTCATCTCCATGATAGTGCCCGTCGAGGACATGCCCTACGACGAGTACGGGACGCCGGTGGACATCGTGCTCAACCCGCTCGGGGTGCCTTCCAGGATGAATGTCGGTCAGGTGCTCGAAGCGCACCTCGGCTGGGCCACCAAGGGCCTGGGACGCAAGATTGGCGAAATGCTGGACGCGCACGAGAAGACCTCGAGCGTACGCAAGTTCCTGGCGTCCATTTACGCGGTTGGAGGCAAGGGCAATCAGCTCGGTGAGCTCGATGATGGCGAGGTGATGGCGCTCGCTGACAACCTGCGCGAGGGTGTGCCCATGGCGACTCCGGTGTTCGATGGGGCGAGCGAGGAGGAGATCAAGACCATGCTGGAGATGGCGGATCTGCCGCGCTCGGGGCAGACGACGCTCTACGACGGGCGCAGCGGTGACCCCTTCGACCGCAAGGTCACGGTCGGCTACATGTATATGTTGAAGCTCAACCACCTGGTTGACGACAAGATGCACGCGCGTTCCACCGGCCCGTACAGCCTGGTTACCCAGCAGCCGCTCGGCGGCAAGGCGCAATTCGGCGGGCAGCGTTTCGGCGAAATGGAAGTATGGGCGCTGGAAGCCTATGGAGCGTCGTACACCTTGCAGGAGATGCTGACTGTCAAATCGGACGACGTGAGCGGTCGCACGAGGATGTACAAGAACATCGTCGACGGCGACCACATGATGGAAGCCGGCATGCCCGAGTCATTCAACGTGCTCATGAAGGAGATTCGCTCGCTCGGCATCGATATAGAGCTCGAGCAGGAATGAGGCGCGCTGCGTGCGAGCCCCGTCTGGTACCCCGTGGCGTGACATGGCCCGGCCGCGCCGGCGAGCCGTTGTTGTGCACCGGGATATCGGACAGCAATTTGCGATAGTCGGGAGGAACGTGTGCGCGCGTTGCGCAATACGACCG
>CAZSDY010000162.1:0-8216 GCA_964605765.1 uncultured Ectothiorhodospiraceae bacterium
CGTGCTCTTCCATCACCTGAGCCAGCCGTGGCGCGGCGTCCTGGATATCGGCATCGTTGCCGGCCTGGCTTTGGGGCTGGCAAGCGTGTGGCATTTCGCGGTGGCCGCACTCGGTGCCGGCGAGTTCCCCCACTCACCGGAGTTACCCGCGCATACCAGCTACCCGGATTAAGCAGGGAGCCGCATCAATGACAAACTCCAAGACCATCGCGTTCTTCCCGGAAGGCGCATTCGGCCCGGCGCTGAACTCGGTCGGTATCGCGCAGGCATGTACCGAGCTGGGGCATCGCTGCGTGTTCCTGCGCGATCCCGGCTTCAGCGGCGTATTCGAAGGTTACGGGTTCGAGGAACGCGAGGTGAACCTCTCCGAACCGATGGCGCCCGACGAGATGGCGAGCTACTGGGCCGACTTCATTAACGGGCACATTCCGAACTTCAACAAGTCACCGTACGAGCAGATCGACAACTACGTGAAAGAGTGCTGGGCAGCCATCGTGGATACGGCCAAGTGGGCCGAAAAGAGCCTGCCGCGTGTGCTCGCCGATCTGAAGCCGGACCTGATCTGCATCGACAACGTGGTGCTGTTCCCGGCCGCCAAGCGCTACGGCGTACCGTGGGTGCGCATCATCTCCTGCAGCGAGAACGAGATAGCAGACCCCGACATCCCGCCGCACCTGTCGGGCTGCGGCGAGCACGATGCGCCATGTTTCGAGCGCTACCAATCGCGCTTCAACGCGGTCATCCGACCCATACACGAGGACTTCAACGCGTTCCTTCGCGAGTGCGGCGAAGCACCATATCCGATCGGCGAGTTCTTCGAGGCCTCTCCGCACCTCAACCTGCTGCTCTATCCGGAGCCGGTCAAGTACACGCGCAAGAACGCTCTGGACCCGCGGCGCTTTCAGTACCTGGAAGGCTGCGTGCGCGAGGAAAAGCCCTACGAGATTCCCCCTTTCGAGGCCAACGACGACAAGCCGATCATTTATCTCAGCTTCGGCAGCCTTGGCTCGGGCGACACGCGGCTCCTCGAGCGCCTGATCGCCACCATCGGTAAGCTCCCCTACCGCCTGCTCGCCAACGTCGGTGATTACGCCGATGCCTATTCAGCGGTGGACATCCCGCGCAACGTCCGGATCGCATCGTGGTACCCGCAGCCGTCGGTGATCCCCCAGGTCGACGCCGTAATACACCACGGCGGCAACAATACCTTCACCGAGTGCCTGTACTTCGGCACCCCGGCGCTCATCATGCCCTACGTGTGGGACGGCCACGACAACGCGACCCGCGTGCAGGAAACCGGCCATGGGTTGAAGCTCCACCGGGCTGACTGGAGCGACGAGGACCTCGCCCGCGCGCTCGCCGTGCTCATCGGTGATGAGACAATGCGCCGCAAGCTCGCCACAACCAGCGCACACATGCAGGCGCAAAGCGGCACACGCAAGGCAGCACAACTCCTCGACGGGATGCTGTAGGATTTCTGTTCTTGATCGCCCATGGCGCCACCTTTCAGCTTCGATAATCGCACCACCATGGCGCCGGACTTTCCCACCCTTTGACCACCGCTTGGCTTGGGTTAGAGGCCCCGCAGCCGTGGACAAAGTGTGGAAAAGTCCACCACATGCCAAGATACAAGGCGCGGGGTCAGTTCGCGAAATACGCTGCGGAAGCGTCCAGGGCAGCGCACATATAGCGTACCCTTGGAGGTAGTGTGTATAGTGCCGTGCATACCTCCGGGGGGGCCTTTAGAGCGGTGCGCTACTCCATCTTCAGCCTGCTGCGCAACGCGCTCAGTCATCACGCGGACTGGCCGCGCGCGTGGCGCAGCCCCGAACCGCAGCGCAGCTACGATGTCATCATCGTGGGCGGTGGCGGCCACGGGCTCGCCACGGCTTATTACCTCGCCAAACGCCACGGAATCACGAATGTCGCGGTGCTCGAGAAGGGCTGGCTGGGCGGCGGCAACACGGGGCGCAACACGACTATCGTGCGTTCCAACTACATGCTGGAGCCGAACGCGCATTTCTACGAGCATGCGCTCAAGCTGTGGGAGGGACTGTCCGGCGAGCTCAACTTCAACGTCATGTTCAGCCAGCGCGGTGTCATCAATCTCGCCCACTCCGACCCGCAGATGGACGCCGCCTGCCGGCGCGGCAACGCCATGCGCCTCAACGGCATAGACGCCGAGCTGCTCAGCCGCGAGCAGATTCAGCGCATGGTGCCGCTGCTCGACTGCTCGCCGGACGCACGTTTCCCCATCATCGGCGGCCTCATGCAGCGCCGCGGTGGCGTTGCGCGCCATGACGCGGTCGCCTGGGGCTATGCGCGAGGCGCCGACGCGCTCGGCGTGGACATCATCCAGAACTGCGAGGTCACGGGCATCAGGCGCGAGGGCGCCCGAGTGACGGGGGTCGACACCACGCGCGGGCACATCGCCGCGCGCAAGGTCGGTATCGTGGTGGCAGGCAACAGCAGCCGTCTGGCGGCAATGGCGGATGTGCGCCTGCCGGTCGAGTCGCACGTGTTGCAGGCCATGGTCACCGAGCCCTTGAAACCGGTATTGCACACGGTGCTCACCTCCGGCGCCGCGCACCTCTATATCAGTCAAACCGGCAAGGGCGAAATACTGATGGGCGGGGATCTAGATGGCTACAATTCCTACGCGCAACGCGGCAATCTGCCGCTCATCGAGCACGTGGTACAAGCGGCTCTCAGCATGTTTCCGTTCCTGAGCCGCCTGCGCCTGATGCGCACCTGGGGCGGCATCATGGACATGAGCATGGATGGCAGTCCCATCATCGGCAAACTGCCGGTCGCGGGGTTGTACTTGAATGGCGGCTGGTGTTACGGCGGATTCAAGGCGACCCCCGGATCGGGCTGGGTCTTCGCGCACACCATCGCGCACGACGAGCCCCACGCGCTGAACGCACACTTCACGCTGGAGCGATTTCACAGTGGGCGACTGCTCGACGAGAAGGGCGCCGGAGCAACACCCGGTGCCCACTAATGCGAGAAACTCTCGCCAAGACGCAAAGCGCGCAGAGTGAAAGGCGCGGAAATGACGGAGAATTACATTGGAAAGTGGTTCACGCGTACCGTCGAGTGTCGCATCAGAGGTACCACCCATGATTTCTTGGCGTGCTTGGCGGCTTTGCGAGAGCAATCATCATCCAGGTATACCCATGACTTTCGCTGACATGCCGGAACATGACTCGGAGTTGTCGCCGTCGAGCGCAGCGGCGGCCGGGGAGAGCAACTCTCGGGTAACGACATGCTGAAAATCACCTGTCCATGGTGCGGCCCGAGGGCGCAGATCGAATTCACCTACGGGGGCGACGCCAGTGTCTCGCGCCCGCGCGACCCCGACGCCGTGAGCGAGCAGGCGTGGCTGGACCACGTGTACCTGCGTAACAACGCGCGCGGGCCGCATTGGGAATGGTGGCACCACGCGGCGGGTTGCCGGCGCTGGCTCAAGGTGCAGCGCGACACCCTGACACACCGCATCATTGAATCCGCAGCGCCCGATGGCGGGCCATCCGGCGGCAAAGCATGAGCGGGCAAGCCTACCGCGCGCCGAGCGGCGGGCGCATCGACCGTGATCGGCCCCTGCGCTTCACTTTCGACGGGCGAGCGCTCACCGGCTTCGCCGGCGACACGCTCGCCGCCGCGCTGCTCGCCAACGGCGTGCGCCTGGTGGGGCGCAGCTTGAAGTACCATCGCCCGCGCGGCATTGTCGGCGCGGGCGTCGAGGAGCCGAATGCCCTGGTGCAGATCAGGACGGGTAGCCGCAGCGAGCCCAACGTGCGCGCGACACGGGTGGAGCTTTTTGACGGCCTGGTCGCCCACAGCCAGAACCGCTGGCCGTCGCTCGCCTTCGATCTGGGGGCCATCACAAACCACCTGTCGCGCTTCCTGCCCGCCGGGTTCTACTACAAGACATTCAAGTGGCCGGGCAGCTGGTGGAGGCTCTACGAACGGGTGATTCGAAACCGGGCAGGGCTCGGCAAGGCGCCACTGGAGCCTGATCCCGACCACTACGACCGGCGCTATGCGCATTGCGACGTGCTCGTCGTCGGCGCCGGGCCGGCCGGTCTTACGGCGGCCCTTTCCGCCGCGCGCTCGGGCGCCCGCGTGATGCTGATCGACGACGGTGCCGAACCCGGCGGACAGCTTCTGGGCAGCACCGAGCGCATCGATGGCGGAGTCGCCATGGCGTGGGTGGAAAGCGCCAGCTCGGAGCTGCGGCGCATGGCCAACGTGCGCTTGCTCACCCGCACCGCCGCCTTCGGCTACTACGACGACAACATGATCGTCGCGGTCGAACATCTGGCCGATCATCTGCCCGAGCCGCCACCATGCACGGCCAGGCAGCGCGTGTGGTGGATTCGCGCAGGCGAGGTCGTGCTCGCCACGGGCGCCATCGAACGCCCCCTGGTATTCGCGGACAACGACCGCCCCGGCGTCATGCTCGCTTCGGCCACGCGTATCTACGCCAATCAGCACGCGGTCGCTTGTGGACGGCGCGCGGTGGTTTTCACCAATAACGACAGTGCCTACACCGCGGTCGCGGCGCTGCAGACGGCCGGTGTCGAGGTGGCGGCGGTCATCGATGCCCGTGCCGGAGGACCGTCCAGAGCCCTCTCCGAGGACCTGGGTGAACGCGGCGTGGCGTTGGTTGCGGGACACCTCGTGTGTGGCACCCGAGGCACGCCGGCATTGACGGGTATAGACGTCTGCGCGCCCGGCGCGCCAGGCGCCATTCGACGCATTGCCTGTGATCTGCTGTGTCTCTCCGGCGGATGGAACCCGACGGTGCATCTGTTCTCGCAGAGCCAGGGGCGCCTTCGTTTCGACGAGGACATCCACGCCTTCGTGCCCGCGGAGCCACGCCAGGAGACGCGTTGCGCGGGCGCAGCGGACGGCACTTTCCCACTCTCGCAGTGTCTGCGCCAGGGCATCGAGGAGGGGGGGGCGGCAGCCGCGGCGGCGGGCTTCGATGCCGCACCGATGGACACGCCACACGCCGCCGACGCCGCGGAAGCGCCCATGGAGGCGCTGTGGAGCGTCGCGCTGCCCGCCGGGCAGCGCGCCAAGCGCTTCGTCGACTGGCAGAACGATGTCACCGCCGAGGACATAGGCCTCGCCGCGCGTGAAGGCTACAGCTCCGTCGAGCACCTCAAGCGCTATACCACGCTCGGCATGGGCACCGACCAGGGACGGACCAGCAACGTGAACGGCCTGGCCATTCTGGCCCAGACCGTGGGCGAGGACATGGCGTCGGTCGGCACCACCACATTCCGGCCGCCCTATACCCCGGTGACGCTCGGTGCTCTTGCCGGGCGCGAGACGGGCAAGCACTTCGCACCCGTGCGCCGCTCGCCGCTGCATGACTGGCACGTCGCGGCGGGTGCGAAGTTCGTCACCGCCGGGCTGTGGCTGCGCGCGCAATACTACCCGCGGCCCGGTGAGAGCATGATGCAGAGCATCTACGCGGAAGCGCGCGCCGTGCGCGAGAGCGTCGGGATCGTCGATGTCTCCCCGCTCGGCAAGATTGCCGTGGCCGGAGCGGATGCGGCCGAGTTCCTGGAGCGCGTCTACATCAACCGCTGGAAGAGCCTGAAAGTGGGCCGCTGCCGTTATGGGTTCATGCTGCGCGAGGACGGCTTCGTGCTGGACGACGGCACGACGACGCGCATCGCGGAAAACGAATACTACATGACCACGACCACTGCCAAGGCCGGCCCGGTGCTGGCGCATCTCGAGTTCTACGCGCAAACCGTGTGGCCCGAGCTCGACGTGCGCCTGAGCTCGGTCACCGACCAGTGGGGCGGCATGGCGCTTGCGGGACCGAACAGCAGAAAGGTGCTCGAGACAGCCTGCGACGGGACCGACGCCGGCAACGAGGCACTGCCCTTCATGGGCTACCTGGAAACGACGCTGGCCGGATTCCCGGTGCGCCTCATCCGCATGACCTTCTCGGGCGAGCTCGCCTACGAGGTCCACACTCCGTCCGACTATACGATCGCGGTCTGGGAGGCGCTGCTCGCCGCTGGCCGGCCCTGGCACATCGTCACCTACGGCACCGAGGCGATGAGCGTGCTGCGCATAGAGAAAGGGCATGTGGTGGGCGGCGAGCTCGACGGGCGCACCCTGCCCGCGGATTTCGGCTTCGATCGCATGCAGCGAACCGACACCGATTTCATCGGCAGGCGCTCTCTCTCGAGACCGGGCCTGGGCACGGATGCACGCAAGACATTCGTGGGTCTCATCGCTGCCGACGGGCACCATATTCCGCGTGGCGCCCAGCTCGTCTGGAACCCCACCGCACCCAAACCGGTCAAGATGCTGGGACACGTCACCGCCACGTACTACAGCCCCAGTCTCGAGCAGGAGATCGCGCTCGCTCTGCTGGAAGACGCGCAGCGCTACCAGGGCAAGCTGCTCTACGCAGCCTCGCCGCTGAGCGGCCAGCACGTGCCGGTACGCATCACCACCCCGGTATTCATCGACCCGGAAGGAGCACGCCCCCGTGGATGAGAAGCCCCGGCAATCGGCGCTCGAGGGCCACTGCCGGGCCGGCGAGCACGGCGCCGTCGGGCCCGGCGGCCCCGGTATCCACCTGATCGAGAGGCGCCCGCGCGCCATCGCGCAGATATACGGCGCCCATGGCGGGCCCGAGCTCGCCCAAGCGCTGGAAGGGCTGGGAATGAGCGCTGAGGCGGTGCCGGGCATGGCGTGTCACGGCGAGGCGCTGCGACTGTTGTGGAACGGACCCGGTCAGTGGCTGGTCGTCTCCGATACGCTAGCGCCGCCGGCCATGATCAAGGCGCTCGGCGACGCACTCGGCGAGACCGGTGCCTGCCTGGTGGACCTGAGCCACGCGCGCACCACGGTGCGCGTCTCCGGCCCCGCCGTGAGAGAATTCCTGTGCAAGAGCTGCCCGCTCGACATCCAGATCATGCGTATCGACGCCTGTGCGACCTCGTTGATGGGGCCTTTCACCGTGCTGCTTCACTGCGTGCAAGCCGAGTGCTTCGACCTTTACGTGTATCGCAGCTTCGGCCTGTCGTTCTGGGAAATGCTCGCCGACGAAGCTGCCGAGTTCGGCTACCGCACGGGCGACGCCACCGCTTGACGCCGGCAGCGCCCGATCTATGCGGGCCTGGGGTAACCCAGGCCTTTGAGCGCTGCCGCGATCTCGTCGAGAATCGCGGGATCGTCAATCGTGGCCGGCACCTTGTACGCCACACCGTCGGCGATCTTCTGCATGGTGCCGCGCAGGATCTTTCCCGAACGGGTCTTCGGCAAGCGCTTGACGATGGCCGCCTGCTTGAAGGCGACAACCGGGCCGATCCGGTCGCGCACGCTTTGCACGAGCTCTGCGACGATCTCGCCGTCCGGCCTGTCGACGCCCGCCTTGGTCACGACGAACCCGACCGGCAACTGCCCCTTGATCTCATCGGCGACACCCGTGACGGCGCACTCGGCCACGTCCGCGTGATCGGCGAGCACCTCTTCCATTGCACCCGTGGAGAGCCGGTGGCCGGCCACGTTGATGACGTCGTCGGTACGGCTCATGATATACAGGTAGCCGTCGGCATCGCGATAGCCCGCGTCGCCCGTCAGATAATAGCCCTCGAACGCACTCAGGTAGGCGGCGCGGTAGCGCTCGTCGCTGTTCCACAGGGTCGGCAGGGTGCCGGGGGGCAGCGGCAGCTTGATCACGATACTCCCCATACCTTCGCCGGCCACTTGCCGGCCCTTCTCGTCGAGCACCTCGACATTGAAACCGGGGACCGGCAGCGTCGGAGAGCCGGGCTTGACCGGTAGCGTCTCGATGCCCGTGCAGTTGGCGCAGATTGCCCAGCCGGTCTCGGTCTGCCACCAGTGGTCGATGACCGGCACACCGAGCACTCTCTGCGCCCACGCCAGAGTGTCCGGATCGCAGCGCTCACCGGCCAGGAACAGGCTCTGAAAGCCGGACAGGTCGTACCTGCGCATGTGCTCACCCTCGGGGTCTTCCTTCTTGATGGCCCGGAACGCGGTCGGCGCGGTGAAGAGCGACTTGACGCCATACTCCGAGATGACGCGCCAGAAAGCACCCGGGTCCGGTGTGCCCACCGGCTTGCCCTCGTAGAGCACGGTCGTGCAGCCGTGGAGCAGGGGCGCATTGGCGTCGTCGAGGACCTTATCCCAGGGCTTGTCCCAGTGCAGATCGG
>CAZSDY010000163.1:0-8172 GCA_964605765.1 uncultured Ectothiorhodospiraceae bacterium
TGCAGGCACAACATGGGCGGTTTAGGAATCGTCCCAATCGAACGTTCCAAAGAGCAAAGCACGCTGCGGCGTGCTCGGTCGCGCAGTACGGCTTTACGACGCTCGCACGACACCCTGTCAGCGCGGTTGCATTCGGATGGCCCCGTCGAGGCGCACGACCTCCCCGTTCATGAGCGGGTTCTCGACCAGGTGGCGGGCAAGGCTCGCGTACTCCTCGGGACGCCCGAGGCGCTTGGGAAAGGGCACGGCGGCGGCGAGCCCGGCGCGCACTTCCTCGGGCATGGCGCCGAGCATGGGCGTATCCATGATGCCGGGGGCGATGGTGAGCACGCGGATGCCGAATTGCGCGAGCTCGCGCGCGGCGGGCAGCGTCATGGCGGCGATGCCGCCCTTCGAAGCGCTGTAGGCCGCCTGGCCGATCTGCCCGTCGAAAGCGGCCACCGACGCCGTGTTGATGATGACGCCGCGCTCACCCGCCTCATCGAGCGGCTCGAGCCCCTGCATGGCTGCCGCGGCGAGGCGCATCACGTTGAAGGTCCCGATCAGATTGACCTGCACGACCCGCGAGAACTCGGCAAGCGGCAGCGGCCCGTTCCTGCCGGCGATACGTCCGGCCGGCGCGATACCCGCGCAGTTGACACAGATGCGCGCCGCGCCGAGGCGCCGCTCCACGGTCGCAAACGCGCGCTCCACGGCATCCGCGTCGCTCACGTCGCAGGCGAGGCCGACGCCGTCCGGGGCGTGCGCCAGCTCGCTGACCGCCGCCTCGTCCACGTCGATGATTGCCACCCTGGCGCCCGCCGCCCCGAAAGCGCGCGCCGTCGCCGCCCCCAGCCCGGAAGCACCGCCCGTGACCAGGGCCGTGTGCCCGTCAAGCTTCATCGACCACGATCTCCTCGAGCTCGTCCAGGGTGTGAATCTGTGCCACGGGGTCTCCGGGCAGGCGGTCGCGGCTCTGACCGAAGCGGTTGATCCACACGACCTGGAACCCGAAAACAGCGGCCCCGGCGACATCGAATGCGTTCGAGGACAGGAAACAAATCTCGCGAGCCGCCACACCGAGCGCATCGACAGCAAGCCGGTAGACCGCGGGGTGCGGCTTGTAGACGCGCAGGTCGTCGACCGACCAGACATCGTCGATGAGCGCATCGAGTCCGGCACTTCGCACCGCGGCATCGAGCATGCGCGGCGAACCGTTCGACAGTATGGCCGTGCGTATGCCCGCGCCGCGCAGCCGCTCGAGCACCCCCGGAACTTCCTCGTAACACTCGAGCGCCAGGTAAGCCTGCATGAGATCGTCTCTCAGAGAGGAATCATCAAGCTGCTGGGACTCGAGGGCGTAATCGAGTGCGTCGCCGGTCACCTGCCAGAAATCCACGTACTCTCGCATCAGGCTCCTGAGCCACGTGTACTCGAGCTGCTTGGCGCGCCACAGGGCCGACACTGCCTGCGCCTTCTCGCCGAGGCGCGGTTTGAGCCCCGCGACCGCCGAGTGCACATCAAACAGGGTCCCGTAGGCATCGAAAACGCAGGCCTTGATGTCTTCGACTTTGACCATCGACGCACCCTCCATTCTGACGCCCCGTTTCGGCAAGGCGGATAAGCGCCGGCATCGATCGCGCCATTCGGCGCACCGTGCCCGGCAGCGGGAATCTACCATAGGCCGAGTGCAGGGGATCGCGTGCGCCGTGAACGATGCGGCCGCACGGCGCCGGGAGCCAGGTGCGTGAGCCTGCGTCAACCGCAAGAATCGCGCTATAGACGAGGCGCATGGCCAGGGTATATCGTCTCCAGGTCCCCGATCCGCTATCAGAGGGTGGTAGTACGATCTCAAGGCGCCACGACACCTTGTACCCGGTTGCACTGAGATCGGGTCTGCTGGTCCTGGGATTGAGCGGGGCGCTGTGTTTCCCGGCCCCGGTTACCGGTGCGGAATTCGCCGCCGAGCGCGCTCGGATGATCGAAGAGATTGAACGAACTGTCGATGAGACCCGGTATGCGACGGGTGTGACGGCGCTCGGCCCGGAGCTTCGACAGAGCCTCTGGCGCGTCCCGCGCCACGAGTTCGTACCGCCCGATCTGATACCCGCCGCGTATGCGAACCGGCCGTTGCCGGTCGGCTACGGGCAGACCATATCGCAGCCCTATATCGTCGCACTGATGACGGAGCTGCTCGGCGTTGACGCCGACAGCGTGGTGCTCGAGGTCGGCACGGGCTCCGGTTATCAGGCTGCGGTGCTCGCCGGGATGGTACACCACGTCTATACCATCGAGATCATCGAGCCGCTCGGCGAGCAGGCGCGCGCGCGCCTGCAACGCCTTGGCTACCGCAACGTCGACGTACGCGTGGGCGATGGCTACTACGGCTGGGAGGAGCACGCCCCGTACGACGCGATCATCGTCACCGCCGCGGGCAGCCACGTCCCGCCACCGCTGGTGGCACAGTTGAAACCCGGGGGCAGTCTGATCATTCCGGTGGGCGCCAGGTTCACCGTGCAGCAACTGCTGCTGGTCGGCAAGGACAGCGCGGGCACACCCGACGTGAGACAGATCCTGCCCGTGCGCTTCGTGCCGCTGACGGGGGGCCACTGAGAGGAGCTCCGCGAGCTTGGGCGCGCCCCTGTCGCCTTCACGCCATCTCTACCTCGCCGTCGCATTGGTCTCGGCAGCCGCGCTCGGCTACGAGGTGCTGCTCACCCGCCTGCTCTCCATTGTGCAATGGCACCATTACGCCTACATGGTCGTGAGCCTCGCCTTGCTCGGCTTCGGCGCGAGCGGTGCTTTCCTCACCCTTGGCGGCAAGGCGCTCGCGCGCCGATTCGAGCTGGCGTTCAGCGCCAATGCCGGCGCGTTCGGCCTGAGTGCCGTGCTGTGCTTCTCCCTGGCGCAGTCCGTGCCCTTCAACCCGCTGGAACTCATCTGGAGCGCGGCGCAGACGCTGCGCCTGGGCCTCGTGTACCTGTTGCTGATGGTGCCGTTTTTTGCCGCGGCGAACTGCATGGGCCTCGCCTTCATGCGTTTCGAGCGCCACATCCCCGGCCTGTACGGCGCCGACCTCGTCGGGGCGGGTATCGGCAGCGCCGCGGTGGTGGCCCTGCTTTACGGCGTGAAGGCGGAGATCGCGCTGCAGATAACCGCCTCGCTGGGCCTTGCGGCGGCGCTTGTGGGCGGCTGGCCGCGGCTCGGCACGGTGGCGCGCGTTACGTGGACCGGCCTGCTGCTCATCCTCGCGCTCGCGTCGATTGCGGCGCGCTGGCTGGTTCCCGCGCCGTCCCAGTTCAAGGAGCTCTCGCAGGCGCTTGCGAAGAGCGGCGCGCGCATCGAGGCCGAGCGATCGAGCCCGCTGGGGCTGGTAACGGCGCTCGGCAACCGCAAGGTCCCGTTTCGCCACGCACCGGGCTTGAGCCTCACAGCAGGCGCGGATATCGGGGCGCAGGTGGCGCTGTTCGTGGATGGAGGCGCCATGACGGTCATCCCCGAGGCGGGTGGCGAGACGGGCTATCTCGACTTCGTCACCACCGCACTGCCCTATCACCTCCTCGATCGGCCGAACGTGCTGGTGCTGGGTGCGGGCGGCGGCGCGAGCGTTGTGCAGGCGCTGGCGCACGGTGCCGAGCGTGTGGAGGCGGTCGAAGTCAACCCCGACGTGGTGGCACTCGTGCGCGAGGACTTCGCCGCATTCTCCGGTGGTCTCTACGACCGTGGCAGAGTACACGTGGCCGTGGACGAGGCACGCGCCTTCGTCGGCCGCACGCGGCGGGTCTACGACCTCATTCAGATCGATCTGCTCGATTCGTTCAGCGCCTCATCGGCGGGGCTCTACGCACTGAGCGAGAGCCATGTCTACACCGTGGAGGCGCTAGAGGCCTATCTGCGGCACCTCGAGCCGAACGGTATCCTGGCTCTGACCCGCTGGGTGAAGATGCCGCCGCGCGACGGACCCAGGCTGTTTGCAACGGCCGTCGAGGCACTGCGAAACATGGGGGTCCCGGCGCCCGACTCGCGCCTGGCCTGGATCCGCTCGTGGAACACGAGCACCCTGTTGATCAGAAACGGCACATGGACGGCCACCGACATCGCGGCGCTCCGCGCCTTCTGCGAGCGCCGTGCCTTCGATACCGCGTACTACCCGGGGATGCCGGCATCGCAGGCCAATCGCCACAACCGCCTGCCGCGGCCCTGGTTCCACGAGGCTGCCGTCGCGCTGCTCGGCCCGGAGCGCGAGACCTTTCTGGAACGTTACAAGTTCAACGTGAGGCCCGTGACGGACGACAGGCCGTACTTTTTCAACTTCTTCAAGTGGTCGAGCATCCGGGAGATGCTCAGCCTGCGGCGCCGGGGCGGCGCGGGTCTGCTGGAAGCAGGCTTCCTGGTGGTGCTCGCGACGCTCGCCCAGGCGCTCGTTGCAAGCGTCGTGCTCATTGCCGCCCCGCTGCTGGTGCGCCGTGCGGCGCCGCACACGGACACGCCACCGCGGTGGCGCATGATTGCGTATTTCTTCGCCATCGGGCTCGCGTTCCTGATCATCGAGATGGCCTTCATCCAGCGCTTCGTGCTGTTCCTGGGCCACCCGGTGTACGCGGTCACGGTGGTGCTCGCCACCTTCCTGCTCGCCGGCGGGCTCGGCAGCGTCCTCGCCATGCGCAGTGGCACCCACGACGTGCGCGCACCGGTGACCCTCATCGTGGCCTTCGGCCTGGCGCACGCCTTCGCCGTACCGCCGCTGCTCGACGCCCTGCTGGCGCTCCCTACCGCCGTGCGGCACGTCATATCCGCCGCGCTGATCGCGCCGCTGGCGCTGCCGATGGGGATGATGTTCCCGCGCGCGCTCGACTGGATTGGCGAGCGCCACCGTGCACTCGTACCCTTCGCCTGGGGCGTCAACGGCTGTGCCTCGGTGGTGGCGGCCCCGCTCGGCATCGTGCTCGCGAGCGCCTACGGCTTCACCGCCGCGCTGCTCGGTGCGCTGGGTCTCTACGTCGTGGCGTCTGTGGTGGCCTTCTGGCCGCCCAAGTGAGGCATTGGGACAACACCTGTCCGAGGTGGTCGATGTGGGTGTGAATCCGTGCCGTTGCAATACCTGACCCGCTGCGCCGGGCGCCAGCCCGTTTGGGATGTTCGAACCGTAAATGGGTGAAAACTTTAGGTTAAGATGCCTCGCAACCAGCCTGGAGCGTCGAGCGGTGGGGTCCATGAGTCATATTCGTTATTGCCTTCTATCAGTGTTGTTGCTCGTGACGATCACACTCGCCGCCAAACCGATCGATCCGCACAAAGTACCCGAGCCCTTGAGACCGTGGATCGACTGGGTGACGTTCGACAAGCCGGGTTATCGTTGCCCGTTTCTCTACAACGACGCGACCGAGAAGCGCTGTGCCTGGCCCGGGCGCCTGGAACTCGAGGTGAATGACCACGGCGGACGCTTTGTCGCGCGGTGGGAGGTCTTCGCCGACAGCTGGATCGTGCTGCCGGGGGCGCGTGCGGCATGGCCACAGCGGGTTCGAGTCGGCGGCCGCGCGGTAGTCGTCGTTGCCCGTGGCGCTCGCCCGGTATTGCATCTCGAGCCCGGTCAACACCGCATCGACGGTGTGTTCGATTGGGATGCGGTGCCGGAATCGCTGACGATCCCGTCCGACAGTGCTCTGGTGAGGCTTGCCATCAACGGCACCGAGATCAGCCAACCTGTCATCGACCGCAACGGCCAGATCTGGTTACGCGAGGACAAACGGACCACGGGTGACGCACGCGATCGGAACAAGAACAAATTCACGTTGACGGTGTTGCGGCGAATCGTCGACGACAATCCGCTCGAGCTGCATACCCGGCTGGAGTTCGACGTCACCGGCGAGCAACGCGAACAGATCGTCGGCTCGCCGCTGCCGCCGGGCTTCATCCCGACCTACCTGAAAGGACCGCTGCCGGCGCGTCTCGAAGCCGACGGCCGCCTCGCGGTACAACTTCGGCCGGGACGCCACATCATTATGATTGGCGCGCGTCATCCCGAACCGATCGACCTCCTGAAGAAAACGGCACAGCCGGCGCCCTGGCCGGCCGAGGAGACCTGGGCCTTCGAGGCACGCAACAACATCCGGGTCGTCGAGATCGAGGGCGTCACCGCGGTCGATGCGCGGCAAACCCGCGCGCCGGACGAGTGGCGCCATTTGCCGC
Source organism: uncultured Ectothiorhodospiraceae bacterium (assembly GCA_964605765.1). Taxonomy (GTDB): domain Bacteria; phylum Pseudomonadota; class Gammaproteobacteria; order HK1; family HK1; genus CAZSDY01. Next base: position 6,169 of record CAZSDY010000163.1, read on the forward strand.
TCTTCGCTGTCCGCGACGGCGACGCCATGCGGCTCATTATCACGCGACGCGGCGACCCCGACCCGGAGCCCGACAAGCTCGAGCTCGCGCGCGAAATGTGGCTGGACTTCGATGGTGGCGGCTATACGACGCGAGACCGGATCTCCGGAACGGTCACGAGAAGCTGGCGTCTGGATAGCCGTAGCGAGCTGGCGCTCGGGCAAGTGCTGATCAGCGGCAAACCGCAGTTCATCACCCGGGTCGAGGCCGATGGCCTCGAAGGGGTCGAGTTGCGCAGCGGCCGCGTCGATCTCCGGGCCGATGCACGCATGCGCCGTGACGTGAATGAGTTTGCCGCGACGGGATGGGCGCACGATTTCCAGCGCGTGGCGGCGACCGTCAATCTGCCGCCCGGATGGGACGTGTTCTCGGTGAGCGGCGTCGACACCGTTCCCGATACCTGGCTGACGCGCTGGACGCTGCTCGACCTGTTTCTTGTGCTGGTCATTGCGGCCGCGGTCTCGAGACTGTGGAATTGGCGTGCCGCCGCCATCGCGCTCGCCACCACGGTCATCATCTGGCACGCCCCCGGAGCGCCTCGTCAGGTCTGGGTGCACCTGCTCGTCGCGATCGCTCTGCTGCGGGTCGTGCCCGCCGGTCGGATCCGATCACTCATCACCGCCTATCGCAACGTCACGGCGCTGGGATTGATCTTGATCAGCATCCCCTTTGTGGTGCAGCAGCTACGTTTGGCGGTCTACCCTCAGTTGTCACACTCCGCGCATTACTCCCCGCGCCCAGCGGCGAATTTCCCCGCCGCGATTGATACGACCACCGGTGAGGCTGCGCGCACGCGACCTTCCGCGCCGAAGGAATTGGAGCTTGCCGAGGAACCAATTCTCAGCGCGCCGGCTGCCGTTAGCTCGATGTTGCGCAAGCAGGCCACAACCGCGGCTGAGGCACCCGGCAGCCCGGGCAAGATCGCGGACCTCTATCGAATCGACCCCACCCACATCGTCCAGACCGGGCCGGGGCTGCCCGACTGGCAGTGGCGCGCGATGAAACTCGGCTGGAACGGTCCGGTCGACGCGGACCACCGATTGTCGATCACCTACATCACACCGGCTGCGAGCATGGCACTTCACTTTGCACGGGTCGCCATGTTGCTCGCGTTGTTGATGGTCCTGGCGGGCGTCACGCCGCGGAGGCTCATGAACCTCGCGAGACGTGGGTCGGTGGTCGTGGTCGTGGTCGTGGCGGGGACGCTCGGCACCGGCGATGAAGCTCATGCTGCCTCATTTCCCGATGCCGACCTGTTGAGACAGTTGGACGAACGGCTGACGGCGCCGCCGGACTGCGCCGGGCACTGTGCCGACATCGTGCGGATGCGTGTCGATGTTCAACCAACGGCTCTTTCATTGCGGCTCGAGGTCCACAGCGCGGCCGCGACGGCGATACCGCTGCCCGGGAACACCCGCGTTTGGATACCGGAAGACGTGAGGTTGAACGATGCGCCGGCGAATGCCCTGTCACGGGACCCGGCAGGACATTTGTGGTTACAAATCCCAGCCGGCGTGCATCAATTGTTGTTGACTGGCCGTCTGCCGCGGCGCGCGCAGTTGCAACTGTCGCTGCCGTTGAAGCCGCATATCACGGAAATCGAGCATGTCGACGGATGGACCCTGCACGGCCTGCGGGCGGACGGGACCGTCGAGGCGCAGCTCGAGCTCACCAGCGTCGCCGCGAACCCGGCGCAGCCGCGGCCAGACACGCTCGCGAAGATCCAGCTCCCGCCATTCGTGCGCGTCGAGCGAACCGTGAGGCTTGGCCTGGAGTGGTCGATTTCGACGCGCGTCGTGCGCGTGATCGACGGCGATAGCGCAGTCGTGATCGCGGTGCCCTTGCTCGACGGAGAGTCGGTCGTAACACCGGGGATCGAAGTTACCGCGAGCGTCGTGCAGGTGAACATGCCCCCGCGGCAACGCGCCCTGTCATGGGAGTCCGTGCTCGCGAGGCGCGACATCA
>CAZSDY010000164.1:0-8070 GCA_964605765.1 uncultured Ectothiorhodospiraceae bacterium
CCATCGAGTCGCGCGTCGGCGTACTCGCACACTGCCTCTGGCAGCGCGAGGCCGGCGCCTAGCCTGATCCGGGTTGCGACCCGCCGGCAGGATTCACGGGTGTAACTTGCCACCAGCGGAATGCTGGCGATACGATGGCAGCAGCCATGCGAATTACGGATTTCACGACCTTCGTGGTTGCCAACCCACCTCCGGGTTTCGGCGGCCGTTACTGGATTTTCGTCAAGCTCACAACGGACGACGGCGTCTCGGGCTACGGCGAGGTCTACGCCGTGCCATTTCATCCGGCGACGGCCGCGCGCATGGTCGAGGATGTCTGCGAGCGCTGCGTGGTAGGCGCGGATCCCTTCCACGTCGAGCACCTGTGGCGCGTGGTCCACGGTAGCGGCTACTCGCAGCATCCAGACCTTTCGTTGACCGGAGTGCTGAGCGGCATAGAGACGGCCTGCTGGGACATCATCGGCAAGGCGCTCGACAAACCGGTTTACGAGCTGCTCGGCGGGCGGGTCCACGAGCGCCTGCGCTCCTACAGCTACCTCTATCCCGAGGACGGCGATCGAACGGATGTGTACACCGATCCGATTCTCGCGGCGGAACGCGCAGCCGAATACGTGGCACGGGGTTTCACCGCCATCAAGTTCGACCCGGCCGGCCCCTACTCCGCCTTCGATCCGCGCCAGCCCTCGCTCGAGACCCTCGAGCGCTGCGAGCATTTCGTCAGGAACCTTCGCGAAGCGATCGGCTCGCGGGCCGATCTGCTGTTCGGCACGCACGGCCAGTTCACGCCGGCCGGCGCCGTGCGACTTGCCCGGCGCCTGGAAAAATACGACCCGCTGTGGTTCGAGGAGCCGGTGCCGCCGGAAAACGTGGAAGCCATGGCGAGCGTGGCACGGGCCACCAGCATTCCCATCGCGACCGGCGAGCGCCTTGCGACCAAGTACGAATTCGCCCGCGTGCTGGGCGCCGGCGCCGCTTCGATCCTGCAGATGGCGCTCGGGCGGGTGGGCGGCGTTCTGGAGGGCAAGAAGATCGCAGGCATGGCCGAGGCGCATTACGCGCAGATCGCGCCGCATCTTTATTGCGGGCCGATCGAGGCGGCCGCCAGCATCGCGCTCGATACGTGCTCCCCCAATTTCCTCATTCAGGAAACGATCCACACCTGTGGCGGCTTTTACGCGAAAATTCTGAAAAAGCCGCTGCAATGGCAGGACGGCTACCTCATTCCGCCCACCGCGCCGGGCCTTGGCGTGGAGCTCGACGAAGCCGTGGCACGCGCCCATCCCTACGACGGCAGCGCCTTGCATCTGGAGATGCACGACGCGCCGGTGTCATGAAACGTTCCAGGCGCCCCTGACGATACGGGTGGCGTTCAAGCGCGAGGCGGGCCACGCAGCGGCATGACATTGTCCACTCTGGCGTGGCGCACCAGGAATCTCGCTGCCTCTTCGCTAGATAGCGGGGGGCTGATCCAATCTCCCTGAGCCACCTCACAGCCCAACTCTTTGAGCAATTCGAACTGCTCGGCGGTCTCCACTCCTTCCGCGACAGCCGTTAGCCGAAGGTGGTGCGCCATCCCGATCACGGCGCTGACGATCTTGAAATCGTGCGCATCGCTCGTGAGATCATGCACGAAAGAGCGGTCGATCTTGAGCGTGTCCACGGGATACTGCTCGAGCGCCGCCAGAGACGAGTACCCGACACCGAAATCGTCTATTGAAATCCCGAAACCGCGCGCATCGAGCTCGCTGAGAGTCCCGAGCGCGCGCTCCGTGTGCTCCATGATCACCGTCTCGGTGATCTCCAGGTTGACATCGTGGGGGGTCAGGCCCGCCTCGGCCACCAGTCGCGAGACGACCGGTGCAAGGCCCTTCAGATTGAACTGGTGTGCGGAAAGATTGACCGCGATGCGAACTGCGGGCAGGCCCGCATCGCGCCAGGCCCGCATCTGCACGCACGCCCGTGACAGGACCCACTCCCCTATCGGCATGATGAGGCCGGTCTCCTCGGCGACGGGGATGAACCTCTCGGGCGCCACCTTGCCAAGCACGGGGTTTTCCCAACGTACCAGCGCCTCCATGGCACGCACCTTCGCCGTCCCCAGATCCACGATAGGCTGGAAGCACACCGACAGCTCGCGGCTTTCCAGCGCGTGGCGAAGATGCTTCTCCAGTGACAGGCGCTCGGCCGCGCGCGCATTGAGCTCCGCGGTATAGAACTGGAAGTTGTTGCGCCCGCTGCTCTTGGCGTGGTAGCAGGCGGCGTCCGCGTTCTGGAGCAGGCTCTCGACGTCGGCACCGTCGTCGGGGAACAGCGCGATACCGATGCTCGCACTCACGAATACGTCCGCCGCGCCGGCGTGAAAAGCACCGTCCAGCGCCTCGAGCGTGCGCTCCGCGGTTGCCGAGACGTGCGACCAGCTACGCACGTTCTCGATGATTGCGGCGAACTCGTCACCGCCGAGGCGCACCACCGTCTCGTCCTCGCGCAGGCAACTGCGCAAGGCGCGTGCGACCTGCTGCAGCAAGGCGTCCCCGCTCGCATGTCCGAAAGTGTCGTTGATCAACTTGAAGCGGTCGAGATCGAAGAACATCAGGGCCAATTTGTGGCCATGGCGCCGGGCGCGGGCCACGGCATGCTCCAGCGTGTCCTCCAGGTACGCGCGATTGGGCAATTCCGTGAGCGCATCGTGGGTGGCGAGATGCTGCAGCCGGTCCTGCGCCTGCTTGAGATCGGTGATCTCCGTGTATACGCCGACCATCCCGCCATCGCGTGTCTTGCGCTCGCTCACGCGCACGACACGCTCACCGGGCAACACGACCTCGGTCGGCGACTGCTCACGCGAACAGGATTCCGGAAGCGCTGCCTCGCCCCGTGCCTCGACCCCGTCCTCGCCATATACCCGCGCGGGCTTGCAGGTTGCGCCCCCTGTCGCACCGGGCCCGCCGGCAATCGCCGCACCTACGCCGAGGGCCTCGATCTCGCGGTAGCGATCGTTGCACAGCACCAGGCGATTGTCGGCATCGTAGAGGGCGAACCCCTCGCTGATGGTGCCGATGGAGTCGACCAGCCGCTTGCGCTCGAGCGCCAGCCGTGCCTCTGCATTGCGCTGGCGCAGGAACAGCACCACGGTCCCCGCGGCAAACACCGCGAAGGCACCCAGGTACAGGGCCAGGCTGTCCGCGAACCGCTCCAGCCGGCCTCGTTCTTGCGCCACGAGATCGGCGGCCGTGATGTTCGCCTCGTCGAATACCAGTTTGGCCTGCCGGTACGCGCCGCGCGCACGCAGCCGGGTGAGCTCCAGCACCTGCGGGGAGTCCGGCGCGAAGGACTGCACCCCGTCATTCAGCCAGCGCTGCATGTCTTGTAGCGCTGGATGGACGATGGTATGTACGGCCGAGGCGCCGACCAGGTTGTCGAAATTGTAGGTCGTGCGCACCGCCTTGAGCCTCCTGTCGGTCGCCTCGACCTTTTCCATGACACGCTGCAACCCATGCGGCGCGCGGCGCAGCCGCTCCACTTCGATCGCTCTCACGAGGTCGGACAGATCGTGGACCACATAGGCGACGTCGCGCTGCTGCTCGAGGATCTGGGCCGGCAATGCTTCGCGCACCTGCTCGAGCGTGCCGTGCACGTACAAGGTGATGCCGATGGCAGCGGCGCTCACCCCGGAGAGGACCACGGTATCGACGAGCTTACGCCGCCGGCGTCGACTGCTGATATGCATTGCCTCTCCTACGGGCGCAGGCCGGCAAGCGGCTGCACCGCGCTTCGGCGTCCATCATCGCCCTGGGCGGGCAGCATCCCCGCCTCCCGGTAAAAGCGCTCGGCACCCTCGTGCAGCGGCACACTCACGCCGCGCAATGCGGTCTCGAGCCTTATCTCGGCACCCTTGGCATGCCCCTTGGCCAGCATCCCGCGCGTACGCTCACTCCACAGCGCGCGCGTAATGGAATACACGAAATCGGGGTCGAGCCTGGTGCTGACGACAAGCTGTGCTCCCACGGACACAGTGGGCGTCTCACCGATGCCGGTATAGACCCCGCCAGGGATGACGTCCGGGGAAAAGAACGGGTAGCGCTGCGTGATGCTTGCCGCGCGCTGCGCCTCGATGGGCAACAGGCGCGCGCCGGCTCGCGCGGCCAGATTGACGACCGATGGCGTTGGATAGCCGGCCACGATGAAAAACGCATCGAGCATACCGCGCGACAGGCGTTCCGCCGCGAACTGCGGTTTGATGTAGACCGGTTGCAGGGCGCGTTCGTCGAGACCGTATTCGGACAGGATGATACGTGCATCGACGAGAGTGCCCGAGCCCTGCTCGTCGAGCGACACGCGCCGGTCCGCGAGCTCGTCGATCGACTGGACGTCAGCACGCTTGCGCGCCACCACCACGTGAATACTCTCCGCGTACAGGTTCGCCACCACGCGAAGAGCCTTCTGCGCGGACTTGCCGGCGAACGTTTCCGTACCCGTAAACGCCCAGTACACGACGTCCGCCTGTGCCAGACCTGCTTCCAGCACACCGGCGCTGATGGCGTCCACATTGGCCACCGATCCGTTGGAAAGCTGCGCGACGGCGAGCAGACCCGGCACCCCGCACCGCGCCTCGCCCGCGCAGCTCGCACCGGCCTCACTGAGTGCCCTGGCGATGATCGAGCCAACAGGAAAATAGGTGCCCCGCTCCCCACCGGTGCCGATACGAAACAGCGAGAAGCCCAATGACCCGGTGCCTTGTGCGAATGCCGGCCGAGCCCCCGGCGCCAGACCCAGGCAAAGCCCGACAAGCGCAGCAGCGCTTAGCCGTGCAAGCACACGAGAACAGCCGGCCATCGGGTGATCCCCATCGGGAGGTTTCGACTTAAAGACATAGTGTCGCGGTCCACGGCTTGTCAAGTCGAGGTGTCGGGCAACGCGCATGAAACGCGTCTGTGAAACGGTCATCCGGCATCCCCACCGCCGTACCTGCAAGCGTGCATCGATGCGCCCGGAACGGGTTTATGCACGCCTCGTGCTGCGATAGGCTCCGTGGGCATATGTGCGTCGGACCGTCACATGCCATCCATGAGCGCTGAGACCCGGTTGCTCGACAGCGCCGAGTTGCACCAGGCAGTCGTCTCGGAGCGATTGCTCGAGGCGCGCTCGCACGTATGGATCGCGACCGCCGATCTCAAGGACATGCACGTGCGCGCGGGGCGCCGCTTCAAACCCATCCTGGCGGTGTTCGACACCATGGCGGTGCGCGGCGTTTCGTTTCGCGTGGTGCACAGCGCCCTGCCCTCGCGCCGATTCCGCGCCACGCTGGAGGAATACCCGCGCTTGAGCGGCGGTGCGCTCGAGCTGCAGATCTGCCCGCGTTCGCACTGGAAAATGGTGATAATCGACAGCGCGTTTGCGTACTGTGGCTCGGCCAACTTCACCGGTGCCGGTCTCGGCGCAAGATCCCCGCGCAAGCGCAACCTGGAAATCGGCGTGGTTTCCACCGATCGCACGTGGATCGGCCGTCTGGAAGCACTGTTCGACACGTTCTGGATCGGGGAACACTGCGATACTTGCCGCCTGCGCCGATTGTGCCCGGACCCGGTGAGATAACCCGGCGCATGCTACCCGAGTGTCGGCAAACACGTGCAGCGCCACAACGTAGTACCCGGTGCAAGGGGGCGCACCAAGTTTGATCACAATCAAATCTCCCGGGCGAATCCGACGATAAACTCCTCGCGCATCTTCAATCATGAGGCGCGCCGCCGATATCGGCATGCGCGCGAAAAGGAACGCAACAATGCGGCCCACGATGTTTTCCACCGCCGGAGGTCCGGTGGTGCCGGATCGCCACCCACGCGGAAGCGACGCACGCGTGCTATTGTCCAGCGTGTTCGGTCCCTACGCGCAGGATGACGACTATGGCAGCCGCCGAATCAACCCGATGGAGCTTTACCACAACCAGGTAACACGCGCCCAGGGGGGCTTCTCGCTGCGCTTGTTTCATCGCTCCTTCGGCCTGATGCTGCTGCAGTCGAACATGGACGCACCGTGCTGGCTGCTCGATTTCCCCACGCTGGACAGGTTCGTGGAGGAGCTGCGCACGCACACCTACGACATCGTCGGCATCTCGTCGATCATCCCCAATGTGGGCAAGGTCGCAAAGATGTGTGAGCTGGTGAGATCCATCCAGCCGGCGGCCACCATCGTGGTCGGAGGCCACATCGCCAACAAGCCGAGGCTGGCCGATATCATTGATGCCGATCACATCGTCAGGGGCGACGGGGTACGATGGTTCCGGGATTATCTCGGCGAGCCCGTCAACGCGCCGCTGCGCCATCCCCTGGCGTTGTCGGCCTTTGGCGGCAGGGTGATGGGCATGAGCCTGTCTGCAAAGGCGCGCGATACCGCGGCCGTCCTCATCCCTTCGGTCGGGTGTCCGTTGGGCTGCAACTTCTGCTCCACCTCGGCGATGTTCGGAGGCAAGGGCAAGTTCATCAACTTCTACAAGACCGGCGACGAGCTGTTTTCCCTGATGTGCGGCATCGAGGCGCGGCTCGGTGTGCGATCCTTCTTCGTCATGGACGAGAACTTTCTGCTGCACCGAAAGCGTGCGTTGCGCCTGCTCCAGCACATGGAACAGCAGGGAAAGAGCTGGTCTCTCTATGTGTTTTCCTCGGCCAGGGTACTCAGAGCCTACAGCATCGAGCAGCTCGTCCGCCTCGGCGTCTCCTGGGTGTGGATGGGTCTGGAAGGCGAACAAAGCCAATACCGCAAGCTCAAGGGAGTGGACACGCAGGCGCTGGTTCGCCATCTGCAGTCACATGGTATCCGGGTTCTCGGATCGACAATTATCGGCCTCGAGAATCATACCGTGGAGGGCATGCCCGGGGTCATCGATTACGCGGTCGGACACGACGTCGACTTTCACCAGTTCATGCTCTATACCCCCATCCCGGGCACGCCTCTCTACGAGGAGCATAGGCAGGCCGGGACGCTGAGCGGCGAAGACGAATGCCCGAGCGCCGACACGCACGGACAGTACCGATTCTCCTTTCACCACCCGCATATCCGTCTCGGCGAGGAGATCGACCTGATCGTCGATGCATTCCGGCGCGACTTCGAGATCAACGGACCGTCGCTGGCACGCGTCTTCCGCACCACGCTTGCCGGGTGGAAGCGCTACAAGGACCACCCCGATCTACGCATCCGTGAGCGATTCGCTGCCGAGGTCAAGGATTTGCGCGGCAGCTATGCGGCGGCGCTGTGGGCCATGCGCCGCTGGGCGCGCAACAAACCGCGCGTGCACGAGACTATCGCCTCGGTGTTGCGCACGGTATACGCCGAGTTCGGCTGGTCGACCCGGCTCAAGGCCAACCTGCTGGGACCCCTGGTGGCAGCGGCGCTGAAGCGCGAGCAAAAGCGCCTGGCGAAGGGTGGGACCCTGGAGCCAAGCACCTTTTACGAGGGTAATCCCGCCGCGGTGTCCCTGGACGGGATCGCACGCGCACACTCCGCCGCCACGGCCATAGACTCGGTGAGCGCCTGAGGGCCCGCACCGCCGGCGGGCGTTGACCGGCGCCTCCCCGAGCTCCAGGCTGCTCCGCGGCTTTGGGGGGGGTCCTGTTTGGAGTACCGGCAGCGGGCCGTCACGCCACCCGCCACCCGAGCGATGCGCCATCGCGGCCACCCCCCTCGCCTCGACCGTCTCCCGGTTGTGTCGATCGTCGTAGCCGAGAGGGCGAGCACGGCGCCGCGGGGCGCGGCTGAGGGCGCATTCATGCGCCGTGGCGGTGGACCTCCTGTAACTTTTGGAAGGGGGCCGCGGGAGTGCAACCGCCGCGCGGGGGCCGATGTCGTTGACTTTGCCAATGCTTACGCAGAGTATCCGGCAGGGAGAGGCACATCGCGGCCTCTCGGTTTCCGGCGGGTGCTCCAACCTTCGGGGGCCGTGCCGGACTGACCGTGCGTATGCTGAGCATGCGTGCCCGCTCGCAGCGTTTTGACTGCGCCCGGCATCAACGCGGTCGTTGGTCGATGGCCCGAACCGGTCGGCTGAACGTCGATGTGCGTGCCGTCGACCACGGCGCAGGG
>CAZSDY010000165.1:0-8054 GCA_964605765.1 uncultured Ectothiorhodospiraceae bacterium
AGTCCGCTCCTACAGGCGTCGTCGAAATGCCGCGGCGGATTGGGTCGCCTACTTGTAGGTGTTCTTCGCGGGCAACAGGGGCCCGACCTCGCCGGAGAGATCCTTGTCCTGGATGGCATCGACGAGCTTGCGCGCATTGGCCTCGGTCGGCGAGGCGATGAGCGCCGCCGCTTGCGCAACGCTTTTCACCGCCGCCAGCACCTTCGCGGCCTCCTCGGCGCGTTTGCGCTGAGCCGCCTTGTAGCGCGGATCCTTGGCGCGCTTGGCGGCATTGCTCGCCGAGACGAGCTTCGCTGCCTGCCCGACGACGAAAAAGCGCGCCAGCTCGACGTCGCTCATCTCCGCATTTTGGGACATATTCGGAGGATAGAAGCGGTGCCTGACCGTACCCTGAGAGTAGCGCACGAACTCGAACTCCGGCACCAGCGGGTGCTTGGCATCGAGCATGATGGCAAGCGTATCGGCATCCAGACCCTCGGTGGCAAGCCCGTGGCAGGACATGCAGTTCTCGGCGATATCGAAGTGCATGGAGGACATGATCAGCCCCGCCTTGCGGGATTTGGCCAGGCGTTCGGCCCGATGCGCCGGGGACTCCGTCTCCAGCGTCGCGCCTTCGCCGAAGTCGGTGTGCAAGGCCAGCCACTCTGAGGCCGGCCCGTGACAGCTCTCGCAGGAAACGCCCGCGCGTGCCCTGGGGATGGAGTCTGCGTTTTTCGACACCATGGTGAAGTGGCACAGCGTGCAGAACTGGCTCTTCTTCATGTTCTTGCCGCCACGCACCGAGCGCAGCACCTTGTAGGCGTGCGGCGATTTGGGCACCGTCTTATAGGTGGTGTAGTGCACTGTACCCTTCCACACGTTGAGCTCTTCCTCGTGGCATTTCGCACACTTCTTGGCTCCCACGAAGTAGGGCTCGGCGAGCGCCGCGAGCGGCACGGCGAGCGTGATGGCAAGCAAGCCTATGGTGGTTCTAATGCGCATGCCTTTCTCCCTTCCCCTGAAGTCCAAGGGTTTCCCTGCACGCTAGTATAGTGCGGAACGGCCCACGAGCGTTTCGCTATGTGCTGACGTGCGAGGCCGGCGGGAGCGCGTGCCGGCTCGGCCACGGCCCTCCCGGACCGGCATGTGGCGCAGCCACTGTGCCGGGATTGCTCCCGCGGGCGTGCGCGATACTGCACCCGTCACCTGCCGGTGGCGGTGGTGGATCAACCGACTGACGCGGCGGCCTCGCATAGATTCCGCAGCTTACGGGTGGCGAGGTCACGGCCGAGCAGACCGAGCCCGCAGTCGGGCGCCGCCATCAGGCGTTCGGCGTCGATGTGCTCCAGCACCGCGCGCAGCCGATCGCGAATCTGCTCCACGCTCTCCACCGCGCTCTTGCCGATGTCGAAGCAGCCGAGGATGACCGTGGTGCGCTGGAACAGCTCGAACAGCGAGAGATCGTTGTGCCGGTGCGCGTCTTCCAGCGAGACGGTCATCACGCAAGATTCATCCAGGCCCGTGGCAATTTGCGCGTAAGCCTCTTTTGGCGCCTTGGACGAACTCGGGCTGTCGAGGATGTCAGGGTAGCTGCAGCAGATGTGCACGATACGCGTGACGTCCGGCGGGCAGCGGTGGAAAGCCCGCTCCACGTGCTCGATGCCGAAGTCGAGCACGTCCGGTACATAACGCACGAACACCGGTTCGTCGAGCTGGATGTGCCGGCAGCCGGCATCGGCGAGCCCAAGAATCGCGCCGTTCAGCGCGTCGGCGTACGCCGCGCCCCGTGCACCCGCATCGCCGTAGTGGTCGTCACCCGTGGTATCGGCCGTGGTCATCGGCCCCGGCAGCGTCATCTTCACCGGGCGATCGGTGAACGACTGAGCGCGGCGCCAATCCCGCGTGGCGTAGTCGTCTGCCAGCGACACGGGGCCCACAATAGTCGGCACATTGGTATGAAAGTCGCCGGCGCGCGCGGCGCGCGCGGTCAGACGGTTGAAATCGATGCCCCGCAGGTGGCGGCAGTGGTAGTGGATATAGTTCTCGCGCGGCACCTCGCCGTCGGTGGGGATGCTGATGCCGGCCGAGACCTGATCCGCGACGACCTCCCGCGTGGCGCGCTCGATGAGGGTCCTCGCCTCGTCGCCCAGCGCGGCGAAGGCGTCGGCCCACGCGCCGGTGGGATGGGTCGTTTGCGTGCCCAGCGGGTCGCCGAACCAGTCGGGTAGCGCCAGATAGCCGGGTTTGGGGTAGGCCCCGATGGTGGTGGTCAACAGTCCCATGCTTGATTTCCCGAGTCGCATCGAGGCAGCGCGTAGTGTTCGTCGCGATCGACGCGCGAGTCAATAGCGCCGCAGCCCCCTGGCCGGTGTGCCGATTTTCTGCGGCGTATCCGCGGGCGGTGCCCGCCACGCGAAAAAGCCTTCTCTCGCAAGGCCATCCGCGGCCCGAAGACAGCCGCCTGCGAGAGTCCCCCCACCCGCAAACCTAAAGTAAATTCAAAGGGGTCTGACCCCTTTATTGCCTTTATTGCCACAGGGCGCTGTTCAGGTCGCGCAGGGATTCTCGCTGGTCGCCCTGGGCGTCGAAGTTTTCCGCGTCGAGCCACCTCTCGATGTTGGCGCGAACCGCCGGCCACTCGGTGTCGATGAGCGAGTACCACGCCGTGTCGCGGTTATGGCCCTTGGGGATGGTGTGGTTCAGGAAGACGCCCTCGAAGCGCAATCCGAGACGCAGCGCGGCGCGCCTGGAGGCGGCGTTGAGCGCGTTGCACTTCCACTCCAGGCGCCGGTTCTGCAGATAATCCATGGCGTGGCTCATCATCAGGAACAGCGCCTCGGTCGCCTGCGCCGTGCGCTGAAAGGGCGGTGCGAACCAGATGTGGCCGATCTCGATGACGCCGTTGAGCGGGCGGATCTCGAGAAAGCTCGCCATGCCCCCGAGCCCACCGTTCGTCTTGTCGCGCAGCGCAAAGAACACCGGATCGGCCGCCTCCGCGCAGCCACGCAGCCACGCACGCATGGCATCCTCGTCGTCGAAGGGGCCATAGGGCAGGTAGCGCCACAGTGCGAGCGCCTCCTCGCCGGCGTGGCCGATGGCGAACAGTTCGCCGGCATGGCGGCGCGGATCGATCGGCTCGAGTGCGATGCGCGGACCCTCTATGGGCACGCGTCCCGGGTAGATCGCGGGCGGCAACGCGTCGACACTGTCCTCGCTCAGTGCCCGCCGCCCGGCGGCGCTCGCCAGATCCGCGGCACTGAAGCTTTCACGATCGGTCATGAATGTGCTCCCTCGATTCGCGCGCAGTATACTCGACAGGGGGCCGTGGCCAGCGACCCGCCGCCACTGGCGATTTTGCGATGCCGCGCGGCCAGGGTAGACTCTCGCGCCTCCGAGGCGTGCATTCGTGGACCATATCCGTAATTTCTGCATCATCGCGCACATCGACCACGGCAAGTCGACGCTCGCCGATCGCCTGATCGAGGGCTGCGGGGCGGTCGAGGCGCGCGATTTCCGCTCGCAGATCCTCGATTCCATGGACATCGAGCGCGAGCGCGGCATCACCATCAAGAGCAACACGGTAACGCTCAGCTACACGGCGCGCGACGGGTGCGGCTACGAGCTGAATCTCATCGACACACCGGGCCATGTGGATTTCTCGCACGAGGTGCGCCGTTCGCTGATGTCGTGCGAGGGGGCGCTGCTGCTCGTCGATGCCACACAGGGCGTGGAGGCGCAGACGCTCGCCAATCTGTATGTGGCGCTGGAATACGACCTGGAAATCCTCCCCGTCATCAACAAGATAGACCTGCCCGCGGCCGATATCGAGCGCGCGAGGGAGGAGATAGACGCGGATCTGGGCCTCGACCCCTTCGCTGCCGTCGAGTGCTCGGCAAAGCTCGGCACCGGCATCGACGAGGTGCTGGAGGCCATCGTGGGGCGCCTGCCGGCCCCGCAAGGCGAGCCGACGGCCGCGCTGCAGGCGCTCGTGTTCGATGCGCAGTACGATCCCTACCGTGGCGTGGTGCTGCTGGTCAGGGTGAAGCACGGTGCGCTGCGACACGGGATGACGATTCGCTTGATGCACACGGCGCGGGATTTCGAGGTCGAGGAGGTCGGGCTGCTGAAGCTCAAGCGCGTGAAGGCCGAGCGCCTCAGCGCGGGTGAGGTCGGCTACGTGATTGCCGGCATCAAGACGGTGCGCGACATCGCGGTGGGCGACACCATCACCGGCACCGCACGGCCGGCCGCCGAGCCGCTGCCCGGCTACAAGGAGGCGAAACCGGTGGTCTTCTCCTCCCTCTATCCCATGTCCACGGACGATTACCCGGATCTGGCCAAGGCGATCGACAAGCTGTCTCTCAACGATGCAGCGCTCACCTACGAGAAGGATTCCTCGAGCGCGCTCGGCTTCGGATTTCGTTGCGGCTTCCTGGGGCTCCTGCACCTCGACGTGGTGCAGGAACGCCTGAAGCGCGAGTACGACCTCGCCTTGCTGCTCTCCGCACCGTCGGTGCGCTATCGAATCGAGCTCAACGACGGCACCGAGATCTACGCCGACAATCCCGCGCTGTTTCCCGACCCGACGACCATAGAGCACGCGCATGAGCCTTTCATCAAGGCCTCCGTGATGATTCCGGAGCGCTATATCGGTGCCGTGATGGAGCTGTGTCGCGAGCGTCGTGGCGCCGGTATCGGGTTCCAGTACCTCTCGGTCGGACGGGTGGAGCTCAGCGCCGAGCTCCCGCTCGCCGAGATCCTGTTCGACTTCTACGACAAGCTGAAGACGGTCACGCAGGGCTACGGCTCCTTCGACTACGAGATGCTCGACTACCGCCCGACGGCGCTGGTCAAGGTCGACATCCTGGTCAATGGCGAGCCGGTCGACACGCTGGCGCAACTGGTGCACGAGGTGAAGGCACGCCAGCGCGCGCTGCGTTATTGCGAGAAGCTTGCCGAGACCATTCCCCGCCAGCAGTTCAAGATAGCCATTCAGGGTGCCATCGGCGGCAAGGTCATCGCGCGCACCACCATCAACGCCTACCGCAAGGACGTCACCGCGAAGTGTTACGGCGGCGACGTGACGCGCAAGCGCAAGCTGCTCGAGAAACAGAAGGAAGGCAAGAAGCGCATGAAGGTGGTGGGCGCGGTGGAGATCCCGCAGTCGGCGTTCGTCGCGGTGCTGAAATCGGACTCGGGCTGAACCATGCACGCGCCACGGCACCGGCTTGCGACGCTGGCCCTGCTGGCATGGCTTGCGCCCTGGGCGCCCGCACCGGGTGCCGCCCTTCACTACGAGACCCAGACCTTCAGAATCGGGCGCTTCGCCTTCGAGGTGCGCGTGCCCGACGGCATGGTGCTCGAAATCCTCACGCCGGTCAGGGGCCCGCGCATGCTCACCTTTCATGCGAATGGCGATCTGTTTGCCGGATCGCGCGCCGGCGCCGTGTACCGTTTCGTGCCGCCCTACACGCGTGCACAGATTCTCGTGCGGCTGGACGATTATCCGCACAGTGTCGCGTTTCGCGGCGCTGAGATTTTTGTCGCGCGCACCGCGGGACTCTATCGGGCACCGTATCGGCCGGGGCAGGCGCAGTTGCAAAGCACCGACCTCGCCCGCATCGCCGCGTTGCCGAGCGGCGGGCACGACAGCCGCACCGTGCGCGTGGGGCCGGACAAGCGCGTGTACGTGAGCCTCGGCATCAGCAGCAACTGCAGTGACGAGTACCTGGGGGCGAGCGAGCCCGCGCGGCGCCGCGGCGGTGTGCTGGTGCTCGATGAGTCTGCCTCGACCCCGCGGCTGGTGCCGTTCGCCTCCGGACTGCGCAACCCCGTGGGCTTCGACTGGCAACCCGCCACCGGCGTGATGTACGCGAGCAACAACGGACCCGATCACCTCGGATTCGACCAGCCCCCGGAATACTTCGCGCGGCTCGATTCCGGGTCCTTTCACGGCATGCCCTGGTACCAGTGGGACGGCAGCGCCATGCGCCGCGACCCTTGCGTTGCGAGCGACCCGCCCCAGGCGCTCGAATCAATCCCGGCACCTGCCGCCATCTTTCCCGCCAGAAACGCGCCCATGGGTGTCGCGTTCGTGCCGCCGGGAGCGCTCGGCGGGCGTTTCGCGGGCGACGCGGTCGTGGCGTTGCACGGCTCGTGGGGAACACCGCCCTCGGGCGACGGATCCGGGCACCCCAGCACGCGGCGCCCGCCCAAGCTGGTGCTCGTGCGCTTCGAAAACGGCAAGGCACGCGAGGTGGTGGATCTGGTGACCGGTTTTCAGCTCGCCGACGGGCGGCGCTGGGCACGGCCGGTGGGTGTCGCCGTCGGTCCCGACGGTGCACTGTACTTCAGCAGCGATGCCGCGCTGGAGGCGCTCTACCGCCTGCGCGCACGTTAGCCCCTATCGCAGACTGATGATGACTCTCGCAAAACCGTCAATCCCGCCAAAAAGGCAGACTTGTTTTGAAGCGAGCTCCAACCCGACGGAACCCGATGTGGCATCGGGAGTTCAAGGCGTTGGCGCTGTACCGGCGTGGCAATCACACGCTCGATGATGCTCTCGCCAAGACGCAAAGCTCGCAAAGACAACAGCGGACGCCGCAAAACCCTGATGAGCGATGACACCACAGCCAGCGTCAATCGCCTTATCGAACCAGACAGCCGTGCTTTGCGCGCTCGGCGGCTTTGCGAGAGCCATGATCATTTTGCGACTTCACCGCTTGTTGGAAAGCCCAAATTCTTTGTCGAGATGCACAATATTCCATAGCCGAGGGCCTAAGGACTCACACCGATCGGGCAGTCCGGGTCGACAGCGCGAGACGCCATGTCAACGAAAGATGTCCCGCTACAATCCGCCGCACCCGGGCTGTACGTGCACGTCCCGTTCTGCTCGGCCATCTGCCCCTACTGTGATTTCATGGTGCTCGCGGGAGGGCGCGAGCGCCGCGAGCAATTCGTGCAGTCCCTGTGTCGAGAGATGGCGTTGTGGCGCGATGAGTTCGCCCCCTTCGACACGGTGTACCTGGGTGGTGGCACGCCTTCCATACTCCTGCCGGCACAACTCACCCTGGTCTTCGAGACCTTGCACGCCACGCTCGCGATCAGCGACACGGCCTGGATCTCGCTGGAGGCGAATCCGGAGGACATCACGGCCGAGACACTCGCACTGTTCAGAGACCTGGGCGTGGACACGTTGAGTATCGGCGTACAGTCCTTCGACGAGCACGCGCTTGCGTTCCTCGGCCGGCGCCACTCCGCGGCGCAGGCGAGAGACAGCGTGGCGCTCGCGAATGCGAGCGGATTTCCCATCGTCTCCTGTGACCTCATCTATGGCCTGCCCGGTCAGAGCCTTGCCGACTGGCGCCGTGATCTCGCGACGGCCATCGCGCTTCAGCCCACGCATATTTCCTGCTATCAGCTCACCGTGCACAAGCGCACCGCTTTTGGCCGCCTGCGCGCGCGCGGCGAGCTCAGCGAGATGGCCGAGGACGATCAGGCCGAGATGTTTCTCACCACGCACCGCGTGTTGAACGACGCCGAATATGCGGGCTACGAGGTCTCCAACTTTGCCGCGACGCCGGCGCACCGTTCGCGACACAACCGCAAGTACTGGGACCACACGGCCTATCTCGGGTTGGGGCCGTCCTCGCACTCGTTCTCGGGGCACACGCGCTGGTGGAATGAGCGCAGACTGGGACGCTGGCAAGGGCGCATAGCCGCCGGTGAGAGACCCGTTGCCGGCAGCGAAACGCTGGACACGAGGGAACTTGTCCTGGAGCGGCTGATGCTGGGGCTGCGCACGTACGACGGTGTCGACCTGCGTGCTCTTGCCGCCCGGTACGGCTTCGATGTGCAGCAGGCGAACCGCGCGCGTTTCGTGCAATGGGACGAGCAGCGCCTGGTCAGGACCGACGGGGACTGGCTGCGCCCGACACTTCGCGGGCTCGCCATCGCCGATTATCTCGCCCGCTCCATCGATCTGCACTAAGACCAGCCCCCCGGGCTGTTAAGGAGCCCTTAGGAGCGGACTGCCGGGTGGCCGCGGGTAGTTGCCCACCCGCGGCTCCCACAGA
>CAZSDY010000166.1:0-8052 GCA_964605765.1 uncultured Ectothiorhodospiraceae bacterium
GCTGGTCGCACAGGCCCGCACCCGCGCGCAGCGTATCACGCGTATGGGCCTCCAAAGAATCCGCATCATCGGTTACTGCCGAGATACCGCCCTGGGCATGCCAGGTATTCCCGTCGACCAGCGCGCCCTTGGACAGGACGACCACGCGGTGCCGCGGCGCGAGTTGCAGGGCGAGGCTGAGCCCTGCGCATCCGCTGCCGATGATCAGCACATCGGTTTCGATCTGGTTGGTGTTCATGCGTGAGTTGGAACGGTGGTGGGTTGAGTAGATAATGAACGCGGTTTACGGTCTTCTCGAGACGATAATTGGACACAGTAGCGGATTATAGATAATGCGCAACAGCGAACTATCTTCACTCCCTGCTGTCTACGGCAAATAGGCAGGGAGTGCCCAAGGCAGGAACCTCGGCGGGGCGAAGCGGCGACAGCGAAGTCGACCGCCAGCTTGTGCGTCGTGTGCAAAACGGCGAGAAGGCAGCGTTCGATGTGCTTGTGCTGAAGTATCAGCACAAGCTATTGAAGCTCATTTCTCGATATATTCGTGATTCATCGGAAGCGATGGACGTAGCCCAGGAGTCGTTTCTCAAAGCCTATCGCGCGCTGCCGAATTTTCGCGGCGACAGCGCGTTTTACACTTGGTTGTACCGAATTGCCATCAACACGGCGAAGAATCACATCGTATCCGAAAGAAGGCGCCCGCCCGATACCGATGTGGATTCCGTCGATGCGGAGCAGTTCGGCGGCCACTCGGACCTCAAGGACAATGCCACGCCGGAACGTCTGCTTCTCAGGGAGGAGATCCGGCGTACGGTGGCCGAGGCAATAGAGGATCTGCCTGTCGACCTCAAGACGGC
Source organism: uncultured Ectothiorhodospiraceae bacterium (assembly GCA_964605765.1). GTDB lineage: Bacteria > Pseudomonadota > Gammaproteobacteria > HK1 > HK1 > CAZSDY01. Next base: position 855 of record CAZSDY010000166.1, read on the forward strand.
GATAATGCTGCGCGAGCTGGAAGGGATGAGCTACGACGAGATCGCGGCGGCCATGGAATGTCCCATTGGTACGGTTCGGTCGCGAATCTTCAGGGCGCGGGAGTCTATAAACAGACGGTTGGAACCATTGCTTGACTGAGTGACGGTGCGATTCATGAATGATGATGCCAAACAATGTCTGTCGGCGCTGCTTGACGACGAGGGTGATGAACGGGAGATCTCGTGCCTGATCGACCGCACGATTGCCGCGCGGGAGTATCAGAAGGTCTGGGTGCGCTATCAGCTCATCCGTGAAGTGATGGCGGGGGGACCCGTCGAGCCCGTGGCCGGAGAGCTCGTGCGGCGTGTGCGAGCGGACATCGAACGCGAGCCCGTGCCCGTCAAGCGTGCCAGGCCGCGGGCAGCCGTGATGCGGCCGTTCATCGGCTTTGCGCTGGCCGCCTCGGTGGCGACCATGGCCATCCTGGGGGTGCGTTACGTCGAGCGCCACCTGCTTTCCGGGCCGCAGGTGGCGGCGGTGTCAGCGAGCGTTCCTGCGCAGCCCGCCGGCAATCGATGGAACGTCGGCCAGCCCGCCCTCGAGGCCCGGCTCAATGGCTATCTGGTCAATCACAGCGAGTACGTGGGTTACGGCATGGGCGGGATGTTCCCCTACGCCAGAATCGTCGGCTATGCAAGACGCGAATAGCGCGCGCCTCAGTCGGGGCAAGGCGCGCGTGACTCGCAGCGCTCGCGCCTGCTTGCAGCCCTTGCCGGGGCGTAGGGCATGGCCCGCAAACGCGGTCTGTGGCAGGCGCGTACACCCGCCGTGTGCGGTGCTGCGCGTCGTACTGACCTTGCTTGCCGTATTCTGCGGACTGACCGCCAGAGCACAGCCGGCTGACGATCCGGTGGCATGGCTGGACCGCATGACCGGGGCAGCGCAAGAGCTCAGCTACGATGGCACCTTCGTTTATCACAACGGCGCGCAGATGGAGACCATGCGCATCATCCACCGCGCCGATACGGGTGGCGAGAGGTCGCGCCTGATATCGCTCTCGGGTATCCGGCGCGAAGTGCTGCGTGACTCGAGACAGGTGATCTGCATCCTGCCGGACGACAAGTCCGTCCTCGTCGCCAAGAGTCGGCCGCCGCGCGTGCTGTCTTCCGCGCTGCTCGTCTTGAGCGCCGGTTTCGTGGAGCATTACCGGATCTCGGTGGCAGACGGCGGTCGTGTGGCGGGCAGGGCCACGCAGCGGGTGTACCTGGAACCGGCCGATGACTATCGTTACGGATACAAGCTGTGGGTGGATCGTGACACCGGTCTGTTGCTCAAGTCCGACGTGTTGTCGGAAACCGGGATGCCCCTCGAGCAGTTCATCTATACGAGCATCACGCTGCCCGCAGACATTCCGGACTCCCTGCTGGAACCGGGGATTTCAGGGCGGGCGCTGACCTGGCATCTGCCGCAGAAGACAGCAGACCAGGACACCGCCCGGGAATCCAAATGGCGGGTGACGTGGCTACCCGCGGGATTTATGATGCGCGATCATGGACAGCAACCCGTGCCATCGAGCGACACGACGGCCGAGCAACTCGTCTACACTGACGGCCTGGCCTCCATCTCGGTTTTCGTGGAAGCACTTGCGGCCTCAGATGATATGCTGGAAGGGTTGTCGGCCATGGGTGCATTGAATGCCTACGGGCGGGTGGTGGACGGTTTTCAGGTGACGGTGGTCGGCGAGGTCCCGGCCCGTACGGTAGAAGCAGTGGCCGGCTCGGTCAGCCGGCCCTAGCGGAGGAATCGAATTGGCGATTGAGAGGAATCATTCTGCGCTTCGTATCGCGCAAGCGTGTGTCCTGGGTGTGGCGCTGCTTGCGTGCAATGTGGCCGGTGCCATGGAACTTCCCGACTTCACGGCTCTGGTCGAGGACAGCAGCCCGGCCGTGGTCAACATCAGCACCACGCAAAAGCGTACGCAGCCGCGCCCCAGGTTGCCCAAGGGGCTCGATATCCCGGACATCCCCGAGGATAGCCCCCTGCATGACTTTTTCCGCCGGTTCTTTGGTGAAGGGGGACCACCGCAGGACTTCGACGCCCAGTCCCTGGGGTCGGGCTTCATCATTTCGGCGAACGGCTACGTGATCACGAACAACCATGTGATCCGCGACGCGGACGAGATCGTCGTGCGTCTCAGTGACCGGCGAGAATTCACCGCCACCGTGGTGGGGGCCGACGATCGCAGTGACGTGGCCCTGCTGAAGATCGAGGCATCGGAACTGCCGGTGGTCAAGATCGGCACGGGATATGACCTGAAGGTCGGGGAGTGGGTCCTCGCTATTGGCTCGCCGTTTGGGTTCGATCACTCCGTGACCGCGGGCATCGTCAGTGCCAAGGGCAGAAGCCTGCCGCGCGAGAATTACGTGCCGTTCATCCAGACCGACGTGGCCATCAATCCGGGTAACTCCGGCGGCCCCTTGTTCAACCTGGACGGTGAGGTCGTCGGCGTGAACTCGCAGATCTTCAGCCGTACCGGCGGTTTCATGGGGTTGTCTTTCGCCATACCCATCGAGGTGGCCATGGACGTGGCTGACCAGCTGCGCGAAAAGGGCAAGGTGTCACGCGGCTGGCTCGGTGTCCTGATTCAAGACGTGACGCGCGAGCTCGCCGAATCCTTCGGCATGGAAAAACCACAGGGTGCGCTCATCGCCAAGGTCCTCGCGGACAGCCCTGCGGAGCAGGCGGGCTTTCATGTCGGTGACGTGGTGCTCGATTTTGACCACCATTCCGTGAGTCGTTCATCGGATCTACCCCCGATCGTGGGCGGTACCCGGGTGGGGACCCGCGTGCCGGTGCGCATACTGCGCAACGGTGCGTCCCAGACGCTCTACGTGATGACGGCGGAGTTGCCCGAGCAGGAGGAAATCGCGTCGTCCTCCGCGTCTCGTCCAGGAACCACGACGACGGAAAAACTCGGCCTGAGAGTAACCGACCTGAGCGACGAGCAGCGCCAGGCACTGGAGCTTCCCGAGCATGGCGTGCTGGTCGAGGATGTCAGGGATGGTCCGGCAAAGGAGGCAGGCGTGCGCGCGGGCGACGTGATTCTGCGGCTCGACAACAAGCTCGTGCAAGGCAGCGAGCACTTCGGGGCGCTTGCCGACAAGTTGCCGGCCGGCAAGGCGGTGTCCATACTCGTGCAGCGCAAGGGGAATCCCATCTTTTTGGCCTTGAAGACCCCGTAACACCACCGAGAACACCATAAGCCGGCTGCTTCTACCCCTCTTCGACCGCGCCCGCACGGCGACCCAATGCGTTGGGGGCTGCGCAGCCGTGTCAATTGATTCAGCATTTGCGACAAGGTATCTGTGATGAGGTTCGACTTTCCCACGATCATGGTGTTGCTGGTGTTCGTCACGGGGCTCGTATGGGCATTTGACATGCTCGTGCTCGCGCGGCGCAGGAAGCTAGCCGTGGCTGACGTGAGCGAGGCCCTGGACGAAGAAACATTGAGCCACGCGCTGCAGCCGTCTCCCGTCGTCGAGTACGCGCGCTCGTTTTTCCCGGTTTTCCTGATCGTGCTGGTACTGCGCTCTTTCGTCGCCGAGCCCTTCCGGATCCCCTCGAACTCGATGATGCCCACGCTGCTGACGGGTGACTTCATCCTGGTCAACAAGTACCAGTACGGCATTCGAATCCCGGTGCTGGGGGTCAAGGCGATAGAGGTCGGTGCGCCGCAAAGAGGCGACGTCATCGTGTTCAGGTACCCGAAAGATCCGTCGACGCCTTTCATCAAACGGGTGATTGGGGTGCCTGGCGACCGCATTGCCTACTACAATAAGGCTGTATATATCAATGGCGACAAGGTGGCGCAGGATATGATTGGCACCTATACCGGATACGGTTCCGGTGTAGGTATGACTGGCGCCAGCTTGCGCCTGGAGCATCTGGGTACGCGTGACCATGAGATTCTCATCCAGCACGGCTACAGGGGAAAGGAGGTCGAGCTCGTCGTTCCCGAGGGCAAGTACTTCGTGCTGGGGGATAATCGTGACAATAGCCGCGACAGCCGGTATTGGGGGTTCGTGCCGGATGATCTGCTGATCGGGCGGGCATTTACGATCTGGTTGAACTGGGACTGGGGGCACGGAATAAGCTGGCAAAGGATCGGCACTGCCATCGAATGAGCATCGGGCGCTTGGCCCGATGAAGCCCATGCGCACCGCGGAGCCGGCACGGCATCCCTGGCGCACCGGCTGTTGGACAGGACGCACAAACGGGAGAAGGGGTATGCATTACAGGTGCAGGCAGTCGGGGATGTCGTTCGTGGGATTGATGTTCGTCCTGATAATCCTCGCGTTCGTCGGATTGATCGGGCTGAAGCTGTTTCCCATCTACATGGAGAGCTTCAAGATCGATAAGGCGATGAAGAGCGTGGTGGCGGACACGAGCCTGGCGGGCCAATCCAAGGCCCGCATCGGTCGCGCGTTCACCAAGCGCCTGGACATCGATAACGTGGATCAGATCACGGAGCACAATTACAAGCAGTACGTCACCATCACGAAAAAGGGCGGCAAGTTGTCTATAGACACCAAGTACCGTGCCGAGGCGCACCTGTTCGGAAACATCGGGGTGGTTGTGGATTTTGCGAAACACGCGGAGAACTGAATCAGCGTGCCGGTTGGTATGCTCGGCGCGCCACCGCGGGGGTGGGCGCCGGGGTTCGTTCCGTCCAAAGCTTGCGAAGTACAAATGCTGTCCGCTGACATGATCGTATCGACCGGCCGTGGGGCACTGAGCGTGCAACCCCTGTGGTTTCAAGCCAGACTCCTCTTGCGTGCGTATGACCGTCGTCTGCATGGCTGAATCCCGGTCCCAACAGGCCGATTGCCTGCGCTACAGCTTTGACAACGAGGCGTTGCTGTGCCGCGCGCTGACTCATCGCAGTGCAGCCGCGCGGCACAACGAGCGTCTGGAATTTCTCGGCGATTCCATCCTCAATTTTCTCATTGCCGAAGCGCTCTACCAGCGCTTTGTTAGCCTGCGCGAAGGCGAGTTGACGCGGTTGCGCGCAACCCTGGTCAGGCGCGAGACGCTGGCCGCGATCTCGCGCGATCTCGGCATCGGTGCGCTGCTCAGTCTCGGCGGCGGCGAATTGAAGAGCGGCGGGCGCGACCGGGACTCCATCCTGGCCGATGCGTTCGAGGCCCTCGTGGGCGCAGTGTATCTGGACAGCGATTTGTCCACCTGTCGGGATTGGTTATTGCGTGTCTTCGACGACCGGATCCACTGCGTGTCGGCTGAGGCAGCCCACAAGGATCCCAAGACCCGGCTGCAGGAGCGCATGCAGGCGCACAAGCTGCCCTTGCCGGACTACGCGGTCATCGAGGTTGCGGGCGCTGCGCACGAGCACTGCTTCACGGTCGAGTGTCGTGTGTCCGGCCTGTCCCAGACAACGGTCGGCAGCGGCCCGAATCGGCGTGGTGCCGAGCAGGATGCTGCCGACAAGGCGCTTGCGCTGCTCGAACCGTGCTGATGCAGCGCTGATAGGTCTCCCATGGCATGCCATCGTTGTGGATTTGTCGCGATCGTCGGACGCCCGAACGTCGGCAAGTCGACACTGCTCAATCGCATTCTGGGCCAGAAGCTGTGCATCACCTCGCGCAAGCCGCAGACGACACGACACCGAATTCTGGGGATCAAGAGCACTGCCAGGGCGCAGGCTATCTACGTGGACACCCCCGGCATTCACGCCGGCACGGGCCGCGCGCTCAACCGATACATGAACCGTGCCGCGGCTAGCGCTCTAGGTGACGTGGATGTGGCCGTGGCCGTGGTGGATGCACGGGGGTTGCGGCCCGACGATAAGCCGGTGCTGCAGAAGATTCGGGCTCTGGACGTACCGCGCATTCTGGTGATGAACAAGGTCGATCGGGTGCGCCTCAAGAGCACCCTGCTGCCGCTAATGGATGAGTGCCGGCGCGCCGCACACTTCGAAGAGATGGTCCCTTTGTGCGCGCTGAACGGGGAAAACGTGGATGTCATGGAGGAAGCTGTGGTGGGCGCCTTACCGCACGGCGACCCGGTCTTTCCCGAAGATCAACTGACCGACCGTTCGGAGCGATTCATGGCAGCAGAGATCATTCGTGAGAAATTCACCAATCGGCTGGGCCAGGAACTGCCTTATCGACTCAGCGTCGAGATCGAGCGCTATTCGCAGACCGGCCCGCTGGTGAAGATTGCTGCCATCGTATGGGTGGAGCGCAGCGCGCAAAAGGCCATCGTCATCGGCCGCCAGGGCGAAATGATGAAGGCGGTGGGCACGCAGGCAAGGGAGGAACTGGAGGGGATCCTGCAATGCAAGATCAACTTGAGCCTGTGGGCCAAGGTGAGGAAAAACTGGTCGGACAATGATGCCGCCCTGCGTGCGCTAGGCTATGAGTGAGCGGCTGGGTGTGTCTGACTCATGCCTAGCGTATATCTGGAGCCGACATTCGTCCTTCACCGCCGGCGCTACGCGGAGTCGAGCTATATTGTTGAGGGTCTGAGCCTGCGCTTTGGCCGTGTCGGATTGATGGTCAAGGGTGCGCGGCGGCCGAAGTCACGGTTGCGCGGCAAGCTGGAACCGTTCCGGCGGTTGCTCGTCTCGTGGGTCGGCCGCGGGGAACTCGCCACGGTGACCGAGGTGGATGTCGAGCACGCGCGGGCGGAACTGCGCAACGAGTCCCTTTTCAATGGATTGTATCTCAACGAGTTGCTGCTGAGGCTGCTGCCGCGAAACGATCCGCATCCGGGATTGTTTCACAGCTATGCCGGTGTGCTGGCGCATCTGGGTGAACACAGCCCGGTCGAGCCCGTGCTGCGAATATTCGAGACCCGCCTGCTTTCCGAGATCGGATACGGGCTGATCACCGACCGCGAGGCCGACACGGGGATACCCGTGGTTGGCGATGTCGAGTACTGTTACGTCGTCGACGAAGGTCCGCGCCGTGCGGGCGGTGCATGCGAAGGGGTCAGGGTGCGCGGAAGCGTGTTGCAGGCGCTGAGGCACGAGCATTTCAAGGACGAGCGCGATCTCGTCGGCGCGAAACGACTCATGCGCGAACTGCTCTCGCACTATCTAGGGGACAAGCCCATCGCCACGCGCATGCTGATGGCCGAGCCGCTTTAGTCTGAACTTCCCGAGTGGTAGCAACGATAGGTGTTGCCTTCGTGTTCCGA
>CAZSDY010000167.1:0-8018 GCA_964605765.1 uncultured Ectothiorhodospiraceae bacterium
CCATGACAGAATTGCGGGCGAGGTACACGGTGCCCATGTTGCCGCGCCCAATCTCGCGCAGTACCTCGTAATTGCCCATGGACCACATGCTTGCGTCCGCCGATCTGATGCTGGTCAAGGGGGCGGTCCCCCTGTACGCGGCAGGTCAGTGGCACCGAGCAGAAAGACGTTCTCTCCACCACGCGCGAGGTCGAGCCATACGAACGGCAGCGCGGGAAACTCCGCTTCCAGGGCATCCCTGCTCGCGCCCACTTCCACCACCAGCACGCCGTCTTCGCTCAAGAGCTCGCCGGCGCCGCGCAAAATACGCCTGACGCAATCGAGACCATCCTCGCCCGCGGCAAGACCCAGCACCGGCTCGCGGCGATACTCCGGCGGCATGGCCGCGAGCGCCGCCGCATCCACATAAGGCGGGTTGCTGACGATGAGGTCGTAACGCCCCCGAACCCCGTCGAGCAGGTCGCACCGCACAAGCGTCACCCGATCCCCCACCCCATGGGTTTCAATATTGATCCGCGCCACTGCAAGCGCCGCAGCGCAAATATCCAGCGCCACGACCTCGGCCGCATCGAAAGCGAACGCGCAGGCAACCGCAATGCACCCGCTGCCGGTGCCGACATCGAGCACGCGCCTGACCGTGTCGGGATCGATCCACGGCGCGAATCCGCACTCTATCCATTCCGCTATCGGGGATCGCGGTACCAGCACGCGCTCGTCCACATGAAACCGCAATCCGCAAAACCATGCTTCGCGCGTGAGATAGGGTGCGGGCACGCGCTCGATGATGCGGCGCATCAGCAGTTCGACCACTGCACGCTTCTGCGCATCGTCAAGCGCGGTATCGAGCCGCGCGGGGGCGACGTTCACAGACAAACCGAGCGCCGCACATACCAGCACGCGCGCCTCGTCAAACGCATTCGCGGTGCCATGGCCGAAGAACACACCCTGCGAGCACATCTGCCCGGCACCCCATTCGATCAGCTCGCCGGGAGTTACGAGGTCCCGCACCGCGCATCGAGCCTCGCACGCCAGGCTGTCCCCGGGCGCCGCACGTACGCCGTTCAAGGTTCAACCCGCGACGCCGCGGTCGCGGGTCATGAAACCAGGCCCTGCTCGCGTAAGCTGTAGCCGGGTATGGTGTCGTGGTCCACGGTGTCGATCTGATCGGGATCGAGCATCTTCCTTGCATACTCCAGGTAGATCTCTTCCCTGACGAACACGTCGAAGAGATCCGGGTCCACGTGTCCGTTCTCGGCCATGCGCCCCAGAATCTCCAGGGCCCGCGATACCGGCATGGCCCGCTTGTAGGGCCGGTCGCCCGCAGTGAGCGCCTCGAATATATCGGCGATGCCCATGACGCGGGCCTGCACCGACATCTGCTCGCGCGTCAGGCCACGTGGATAGCCTTTGCCATCCATGCGCTCGTGATGCCCGCCGGCGAATTCCGGCACGCGCTTCAGGTGCGTCGGGTAGGGAAGCTGCTCGAGCATCTTGATGGTGGCCACGATATGGTGATTGATCACCTCGCGCTCCTCGGGGGTCAAGGTGCCGCGCTCGACGGTCAGGTTGTAGATCTCGTTCTCGGTGAGAACGTTCGTTTCCTCGTTCTCGCCGTTCGTCCAGCGGTAACGGCCGATGGCGCGTATGCCTTCCTTGTCCGCCTCGTCCATGCGCTCGCTGCCCCGATTGCATCGGGCGACCAGCGCCTTGGCCTCGTCGAGTGCCTCCAGGCGCTGCGCAAGCTCGCGCTCGAGTGCCGGCACATCGACTTCGCTGCCGGTTCGCAGCGCCGCGATCTGGCGCTCCAGCACCGCGATGCGGGCGTCGCGCTTCAACACCTCGAAACGCGTCGCGATCTCGTTCACGCGATCGTAGATGGTTTCCAGCTTGGTCGACTTGTCCACCACGTACTCCGGCGTGGTCACCTTGCCGCAGTCGTGCAGCCAGCCTGCGATTCTCAGCTCGTAACGGTCCTCCTCGGTCATGTGAAAGTCCTTGAAAGGACCGTAGCTCACCCGGGCGGCAGCATCGGCCAGCAACATGGTGAGCTCTGGAACGCGCCGGCAGTGCCCTCCGGTATAGGGCGATTTGTCGTCGATTGCGGCGGCGATGAGCTCGATGAACGCCTCGAACAACTCACGCTGCTCGTCGAGAAGGCGTTTCTTGGTCAACGCGATGGCGGCTTGCGAGGCAAGCGACTCGACCACCAGCTGGTCGGCCTCCGCAAACGCGACCACATCGGCATCCGCGCCATCGCGCGCGTTGATGAGCTGCAGCACGCCGGTGACCTCGTCCTCGTGATTGCGCATGGGCACGGTCAAGAATGACATCGACCGATAGCCGGTCTTGCGATCGAACTCGCGAGTGCCCGTGAAATCGTACTCTTCCGAATGGTAGGCGTCGGGTATGTTGACGGTCTCGCCGGTGACCGCGGCGCGCGCAGCGACCATCTTGTGGTTGGGGCGCCCATCATCACCGTAGAGCCGTACAGGCGGCAAGGTGATTGGCTGCCCGCTCGTGCCGCCCATGTGGATTCCGAGCGAGTCGTTGAGCATGATCTCGAACTTGAGCTTGTCCTCCTCGGTACGCGAGTACAGCGTGCCGCCGTCGGCATTCGTTATCTCCCGCGCGCTCGTCAGGATGAGCTCCATCAATCGATCATTGTCCTTCTCGGCCGAAAGAGCGATACCGACTGCAGACAGGCTAGCGATGAGTTCAAGAGGTGTCCGTTTCGTTCCCATGCCCAGGCACCCGTCACGACAACGCTTCGAGTGTACCAGCCGGGTAGGGGCTTTCCCAGACAGAGCACCGACCCGCTGTAGCGTGGAAGGACCATGGCTGGCGAGGTGCCTGGTACTACGGGAGGGCCGCGGAATACGCCCGGCGCCTGCAGCGGGCCAACCACCCCCCCTCGGCTTGTCGAAGCCCCTTAGGGCTCGCGAAATAACAACTTCCCGTTTTCGGGCGTCGAGGTGCCCGACTGGCAAGGCGCGAGGAGGGCGCATAGTCGTTCTATGTAACCGAACGAGCAACGCAGCCAGGCGGGATGGATCGGCGTCACGAAAATGGGGAGTTATTGTTTCGCGAGCCCTTAGGGCTCGCGGGCCAGCACCCCGGACAGCATGGTGTTGACGCGCTGCACGAACGCCGATGGATCGGATAGCTGCCCGCCTTCGATGAGCAGCGCCTGGTCGAAGAGTACTCTGGCCAGATCATCGAAACGCGCGGTATCGGTTTCCGCACGCAGGGCCTTGACGAGGGCGTGATCCGGATTGACCTCCATGATCGGCCGGGCGCCGGGAATGGACTGGCCCGCGGCACGCAACAGCCGTTCCATGTGCCCGCTCATTTCATGCTCGTCGGCCACCAGACACGCTGGCGACGCCTTGAGGCGCCGCGTCGACCGTACATCCTTGACGCACTCGGCCAACGACTTCTTGACACGCTCGATAAAGTCCTCGGGCGCCCCATCGGTCTCGCCGCTTTCCGGCTCAGCCTGCTCATCAGCCAGGTCCCCCAGGTCAAGGTCACCCTTGGTGACGGACTGCAACGTCTTGCCCGCGTGCTCCGTCAGATGCGCCAGCGCGAACTCGTCCACATCATCGCTCAACAACAGGACCTCTATGCCTTTGTCCCTGAACACCTCCAGATGCGGGCTGTTTTTCGCCGTCAGGAAGCTTGCGGCGATGATGTAGTAGATCTTGTCCTGACCTTCGGCCATGCGCGCCACGTAGTCATCCAGCGACGTCGCTTGCGTCTCGGCGTCGTCATGCGTGGACGAGAAGCGCAGCAGACCCGCGATGGCTTCGCGGTTCGCGCTGTCGTCGATGAGCCCTTCCTTGAACACGCGTCCGAACTCGCGCCAGAAGGTCGCATACTTCTCGGCGTCGCCGGAAGCCATACTTTCCAGCATGCCGAGTATTTTCTTGACCACGCCGGCACGGATCGAGTCGATCTGCTTGTTGCGCTGCAGGACCTCCCTGGAGATGTTCAAGGGCAGATCGGCGCAGTCGATCACACCGCGCACGAAGCGCAGATAAGGCGGTAAGAGGTGCTCGGCATCGTCCATGATGAACACGCGCCGTACGTAGAGCTTGATACCCCGCCGCGTGCCGCGATCCCAGAGGTCGAACGGCGCGCGCGCCGGAACGAACAGCAGGGACGTGTACTCCAGCTTGCCCTCCACGCGGCTGTGCACGCGCGCGAGCGGCGCCTCGAAGTCATGCGAGACGTGCTTGTAGAACGCCTCGTAGTCCTCATCGCTCACCTCGTGCTTGGCACGTGTCCACAACGCCGTCGCCGAGTTGATGGTCTCCTCGCCGGTCTGGTCCTTGCCTTCTTTCGCCATCACGATGGGCAGGGAGATATGGTCGGAATAGCGATGCAGGATATCGCGCAGACGATGCCCGTCGAGAAACTCGTCCTCACCTTCGCGAAGGCTCAGGACGATCGTGGTACCGCGCTTGGGGCGCTCCACGGTTTCGACCGTGAACTCCCCTTCTCCGCTCGATTCCCAGCGCACCCCGTCGGCACGTCCGAGGCCGGCGCGGCGCGTGGTCAGGGTCACCTTGTCGGCCACGATGAAGCTCGAGTAGAACCCCACGCCGAACTGCCCGATGAGCTGCGCGTCCTTGGCCACGTCGCCGGTCAGGGCATCGAAGAACTGCCGGGTACCGGATTTCGCGATCGTGCCGATGTGGTCGATGACCTCCGCACGGCTCATACCGACGCCGTTATCGCTCACCGTGACGGTGCGGGCGCTCTTGTCGTAATCGACGCGAATCTTCAGATCGCCCTCGCTTTCGTACAGATCGTTGTCGGCGAGCGCCTCGAAGCGAAGCTTGTCGGCAGCGTCCGAGGCATTCGACACCAGCTCGCGCAGGAAAATATCCTTGTTGCTGTATAGGGAATGGATCATGAGATCCAGAAGCTGCTTGACTTCGGTCTGGAAACCCAGCCGCTCTTTCTTGGTGTCTGCGCTCATCAGTCTGAAAAATCCCCGGTGGTCGTGAATCGACGCACCCCGCCCGCCGGCACGGTGCATGGCATTATCCAGTGCCCGTCCAGAAAGAATGCCTCTCGCCAGGACGCAAAGATCGCAGAGCGACGAGTGATTGTCATCGAACTCACTCTAAACTGTTCTCTTGGCGCCTTTGCGAGAGATAGTGATGTTTCTGGATGGACACTGGCTAGGATAATGGGGTCGGCGCCACGCTATTCAAGGCGGGGGGGCGGCGCGCGTGGCCGCCAGTCCTGCCAGAGGTTACACTTGCTGCGCATGAAACCCGGCCGCCAGCAAGCCCCGCACGCCGCGCCACACCATACCCCCGTCATCCAGCAGTACCTGCGCATCAAGGCCGAGCACCCCGATGTGCTGCTGTTCTACCGTATGGGCGATTTCTACGAGTTGTTTTTCGACGATGCGCGCAAGGCGGCACGCCTGCTCGATATTGCGCTGACCTCACGCGGCCACTCGGGCGGCGAGCCGCTGCCCATGGCGGGCGTACCGGCGCACGCTGTGGAACCCTATCTCGCCAAGGCGCTGCGCCAGGGCGAGTCGGTCGCGATTTGCGAGCAGGTGGGCAACCCGGCCCTCAGCAAGGGGCCGGTGGAGCGCCGCGTGACACGCATAGCAACGCCCGGCACGCTGACCGACGATGCGCTGCTCGATGCGTCCACGGAGAGCCTGCTCGCCGCCGTGTATCAATCGCGCACCGGCATCGGGCTCGCCACGCTGTGCCTGGCGAGCGGGAAGTTCACCGTTGCCGATCTGGCATCCCAGAGTGAGCTGGCTGCCGAGATCGAGCGCCTGCACCCAGCGGAGTTGCTCATCGATGAATCGGCACCGGCCGAGGGCGTGCTGGCCGAGCACGCTGGCCTCAGGCGGCGGCCCGGCTGGCACTTCGACGCCGAGGGCGCGTACCGGGCCCTCAGCGAGCAGTTCGGCACGCAGGACCTGGCGGGATTCGGCTGTGAGGCGCCGAGCCCGGCCATCGCGGCAGCCGGGTGCGTGCTGCGCTACGCACTGGAAACGCAGAGAACCGGTCTGCCCCACGTGCGCGCGCTGTCGCCCGAGCATCGTGACGAGGGGATCATGCTCGATGCCGCCACGCGACGAAACCTCGAGCTGACAGAGGCGCTGGCAGGCGACCGCGCGCACACACTGCTCGGTGTGCTGGACAGAACCGCCACCGCCATGGGCAGCCGTCTTCTGCGCCGCTGGCTGGGACGCCCCTTGCGCGATCACCGGACCATACGCTTGCGCCAGCACAGCGTGGACGCACTGCTGCGAAGCGGGCTTGCCGAGCCCGTGCAACGCCTGCTGAAACAGGTGGGAGACGTGGAACGCATTCTCGCGCGGGTCGCCCTGCGCTCCGCACGCCCGCGCGACCTGTCACAGCTTGCGAGCGCGCTGGGAGCAACGCCGGTGCTGGTGGAACTGGTGCAGGCGCTCGACAGTCCGCTGCTCGCGGACGTCCTCGCGCGCTTGGGCAATCTCGGCCACCTGCACGCACTTCTCGACAACGCTATCGTGGCCAATCCGCCGGTCGTCGCCCGCGACGGCGGGGTCATCGCGGACGGATTCGACGAGTTGCTCGACGAGTTGCGGCGCGTGAGCACCGAGGCCAGCGCATTTCTCTCCGATCTGGAAGGCCGCGAACGCGCTCGTACCGGGCTTGCCACGCTGAAAGTCGGATACAACCGCGTGCACGGGTACTACATCGAGCTCAGCCGTGGCCAGGCCGAAAAGGCACCGGTTGACTATGTGCGGCGTCAGACCCTGAAAAACACCGAAAGATATATCACCGCGGAGCTCAAGGCGTTCGAGGACAAGGTGCTCGGCGCGCGTGAGCGGGCTCTCGCGCGCGAAAGGCTGCTCTACGAGGGCCTGCTCGACGATCTGTGCCGCGATTTGGCCGTCTTGCAGTCCTGGGCGGAGTCGCTCGCGCGGATCGACGTGCTGGCGACCCTGGCAGAGCGGGCCGATGCCCTGGATCTCAACCCCCCGGAACTGGTGACCGAGCCGGGTGTGCACATCGTCGGCGGCCGTCATGTGGTCGTCGAGAGATTTCTCGAAGACACCTTCGTCAGCAATGATCTGCACATGGACGATTCACGTCGCATGCTGGTCGTCACCGGCCCCAACATGGGCGGCAAATCAACCTTTATGCGCCAGGCAGCTCTCATCGTCATCCTGGCGCATATCGGCAGCTTCGTACCCGCATCGAGCGCCAGCATTGGGCCCATGGATCGCGTGTTCACGCGCATAGGCGCGGCCGACGACGTGGCCGGCGGACGCTCGACCTTCATGGTGGAGATGACCGAGACGGCGAACATCCTGCACAACGCCACACCCGCGAGCCTGGTGCTGATGGATGAGGTAGGACGCGGCACCAGCACTTACGACGGACTGTCGTTGGCCTGGGCGTGCGCCGATCACCTGTCGAGCGAGGTCAGAGCCTTCACCCTGTTCGCCACCCACTACTTCGAGCTGACGGCGCTGGCTGATGAGTCTCCGCACATAGCGAATGTTCACATGCGCGCCATCGAGCACGGCAACAGGATCGTGCTGCTGCATCAGGTCGAGGACGGGCCCGCGAACCAGAGCTACGGGTTGCAGGTCGCGGGGCTGGCGGGGGTACCCGGCCACGTCATAGGCCACGCACGCCACATACTGGCCGGCCTGGAAGCCGGGGGCCGGCCCGTGCCGGGTAGTGCGCCGCAGGCGCAGGTCGAGTTGTTTGACCACCCGCCGGTCGATGCCCTGCGCGCGGCAATGGACACGATAGCGCCAGACGAGCTGTCCCCGCGCCAAGCCCTGGAGGTGCTGTACCGCCTGAAGGAAATCTCGGAGGATGCGCTCGCCGGGGCGCAACCTGCGCATAGGGGGAAACGCGACGGGGAACCGGGCAAGCGCTGATCGCTACCGATTCCCGCGGCTTCGGGAGGCGCCGTGCCGGTATCCGACTGCTGGCGGGCTTCGAGATAGGCCTCCCCGAGTGCGAGGCTGCTGTCGC
>CAZSDY010000168.1:0-7998 GCA_964605765.1 uncultured Ectothiorhodospiraceae bacterium
CATAAAGTGTGGTCGTACCGGTGGTTCACAGCAAAATTCAGGCGATCTTGGCCCCTCAATACCCCGAAAACTGTCAGGATTTTTTACACATTTGGCACCACATCCGGCGCCTACTCATTTAAGTCATTGATATCACAGGTTTTTATGAATACGGCACACGTTTTGCATCGCTCTTGACGCATGCGTGGAAGTTCTGGATGAAAAAGTGTTCGATCACGTCCTCCATATCGCCATTCTGATTTTTCTCCTGGGATCCATTCCCGGGCTCATTGTCGTCGACCTGATTCTCCACTTCCGTTCGCGCAGGGAGGCCCCCCTGCAGAACATTTCCATGCAACCGGAGCAGTCGACCCGCTAACCCGGGTCGGCGTGTTTTTCGCAAGAGTGACGCTGCCCGCGAGAACCGACATGGCACTTTGGTCACAAGACGTAGCCACGCGGCCAGGATATCTCGCGTAGCTCGCTGTTCTTGTGTGGGAATGTTGGTAGCGGGGGGAGGATTTGAACCTCCGACCTTCGGGTTATGAGCCCGACGAGCTGCCAGACTGCTCCACCCCGCAACCGAAGCCGATAAGTTTACAATCAGCCACTGATCGATTCAAGGTGCGCCGGCTGTCGCGAGGGCCGATGAGAGCGTCACCGGCAACCGCCGTCGGCCCCAGCCGCCCGGTTGCGCTTCGAGCACACCGGCACAGCGGGTGCCGCAGGACCGGCAACATCCGGTCTCAGAAAGGTTCCAGTGCTCCAGCTCGTACCAATCGCGCCCGATGAGCGCGGCGCCGCAGGCATGGCAGAACGTCGTGTCACCTTCGCGGTCGTGGACGTTGCCCGTATAGGCGTAGCGCACGCCGTTCTCGCGTGCGATGTGCCGCGCACGCTGCAATGTATAGAGTGGCGTGGGAGGACGATCGCGCATCTTCCAGTCGGGATGGAACGCGCTGAAATGCATGGGGACATCCGGTCCGAGGTTCTCTACCACCCATTGTGTCATGGCCTCGAACTCGTCATCGCTGTCGTTTTCGCCCGGAATCACGAGAGTCGTGAGTTCCAGCCAGACCTGGGTTTCGTGCCTGAGATACATCAGTGTGTCCAGAACCGCGTGCAGATGACTGCCCGTCACCTTCCAGTAGAAACGTTCGGTAAACGCCTTCAGATCGACGTTGGCAGCATCGATGTGACGGAAGAACTCCGCTCGTGGCTCGGCACAAATATACCCCGCGGTCACCGCGACCGCCTTGATGCCGCGCGCCCGGCCCGCGTCGGCCACGTCCATGGCGTACTCCATGAAGATGACGGGGTCGTTGTAGGTGAACGCGACGCTTCTGCAGCCGATACGCGCGCACGCGCCGGCCAAGTCTTCGGGGCTCGCGCTGTCGGCGAGCGTGTCCATCTCGCGCGACTTGCTCATGTCCCAGTTTTGACAGAACTTGCAGGCGAGATTGCAGCCCGCGGTGCCGAACGACAGCACGGGTGTGCCGGGGAGAAAGTGGTTGAGCGGCTTCTTCTCGATCGGGTCGACGCAAAAGCCACTGGAACGCCCGTACGTGCTCAACACGATGCGGTTGTCCTGGTTGGCCCTCACGAAGCAAAGACCCTGCTGGCCTTCACGCAGCTTGCAGGCGCGCGGGCACACATCGCACTGCACGCGGCCATCGTCCAGCCGGTGCCAGTAGCGGGTAGGAAATGCTGCGCTGTGCTCGGTAATCAGTGCCAGTCCCTCGCGCGCATGAGCACGCGGCGGCGCGTGATCAGACGCTATACTCCTTACTTAAGACCAGTTCGCGAGGATCTGCAAGCATGGCCACGGTACGCGCCCCGGCGGTGGCCGGGTCGTTCTACGCAGAGGATCCGGTGGAGCTGCGCGAAACAATTGGCACGTATCTCGATCGCGTGGTTATCAGCGCGCACGCCCCGAAAGCGATGGTGGCACCACATGCCGGTTACCACTACTCCGGCGCGGTCGCGGCCAGCGCCTACGCGCAGCTTTCCGAGAGGCGCGCCGACATCGATCGCGTGGTGTTGCTGGGACCGAGCCACCGTGTCTACTTCAAGGGGCTGGCGCTCGCGAGCGCCGCGGCCTATGCCACACCACTCGGCGAGGTGTCCATCGACCAGCGCTGCGTTGCCGCATTGACCGCACTGCCCCAGGTGCGGGTGCTCGATGCCGCCCACGCCGCGGAGCACAGCCTGGAGGTGCACCTTCCGTTTTTGCAGGAAACGCTAGACGACTTCACGCTGGTACCCATTGTCGTTGGCGAGGCTTGCGCCGCGGAGGTGGCCGAAGCCATCGAAACCGTGTGGGGCGCGGAAGAGACCCTCATCGTGGTGAGTTCCGATCTGAGCCATTTTCTGGACTATGACGCCGCGGTGCGCGCAGACGCCGAAACTTCACGCTCGATCGAGGCTCGCCGCGAAGACATCGAGCCGGAGCAGGCTTGCGGCTGCCGCCCGCTCAACGGCCTGCTGCACATTGCCACGCGCCACGGGCTCACCGTATCGACCATAGATCTGCGCAACTCGGGAGATACCGCCGGGCCACGCCATCGCGTGGTGGGCTATGGCGCCTACCTGCTGACATGATCCTCACGGCCGCGCACAAGCAGACCCTGAAGGCGGTGGCGCGCAGATCGATCGAACACGGCCTGGCCGAGGGAAACGCCCTGCGGGTCGACGTCACACAATACGATGCGCGTTTGCAGCGCGTTCAATCAAGCTTCGTGACGCTGCATCTGCAGGGTAGCCTCCGTGGTTGCATCGGCGGTCTCAAGCCCTGGCAGCCGCTGGTGCAGGATGTCGCCGAACACGCTTACATGGCGGCGTTCTCGGATCATCGCTTCGAGCCCTTGTCACGTGCGGAGCTCGACGCCCTGCAGATGCACCTGTCCGTTCTTTCTCCGCGTGAGGCACTGGATTTCGACGGGGTGGCCGACTTGCTGCACCAGATGCGCCCCAACGTCGACGGCTTGATCATCGCCCGCGGCGATCAGCGCGCGACGTTCCTGCCGAGCGTGTGGGACATGATCCCGCAGCCCGAGCAGTTTCTCGCACATCTCAAACGCAAGGCCGGTATTCCCGAAGACGCCGCGGACTTCAGCGCCTGGCGCTACACGGCGGAGTCGTTCTAGACGACTTCACGGCGCCTCTTTCCTCAAACGACCGCACAAACTGCCTCGACCCCGCTTCCCCTCGCTACGATCGCCCGAGTCCGACACGCTGCCAGGATCACAGCGCGTCGCCGTACTGCGCGGCGCGCGCCCGCGCAAGCCTGGCACCCGCCTCGTTACCCGCGCGTTTGCGCGCCGTGGCAATGAGCTGCCAGTTGTCCGCGTTCAACTGCTTGTCACCGCGCGCGTAAGCGTTGGAGCGCACGGCCAGGTCCTCCGCATCCGGCCAGCGGCCCTGGTCCAGCCGCGTGCGGGCCAGCCGGTGCCACAGCCACGCGTTGTCAGGCTCTATCTTTAACGCGCGTTCCAGACTGGCAGCCGCACGGTCGTGCCGGCCGGCGTGCGCGTGCTGCCGGGCGGCGTTCATCAACGACACGACGGCCGGATCGGCGGGCCGCTCTGCCGCCGGCGCCGGCTCCGCAGCTTGCGGCTGTAGCGCACGCAGCGGAATCACCTCGACCACCGCCTCGCTTTTCCCGGACGACACTTGCGCGGACGGTACGGGTGGCACCGCCACCGGCGTGCTCGCGCCCGTGCGGTCGATGACCGGCGCGGCCGGCTGCCCGGCGCAACCCGCGCCGAGCAGCGCGGCAAGGCTCAGGGATAGAAAGACCTCAGGCCTCATCATCGTTTGACCTCTTGGTATGCGTCCCGCGGCGCTCGCCGTTGGGCATTGCGCCCCGGGACAGGAGCCGGCACTCAAAATAACCGGGCAGGCTGCCGCGAAGGAAAGGCATGGAAATCGCGCCGCGGCAGCCGCGATCGGTTCGCCGCCCACTCATGCGGTCCGCCCAGTGCCATTGCACATCCGGCGGCGGCACTGCCTTGATCGATTCAGGGCCCAGCCGCGCAATCAGGTCCGCCCACAGTTGCAGGGCGCCGTTGGCTCCGGTCAAACTAACAGGCTTGTTGTCGTCCCTGCCCACCCATACGACCGCGAGGCGTCTCTCGTCGAACCCCGCGAACCAGCTATCGCGCAGATCATCGGTCGTACCGGTCTTTCCCGCCACCACGGTGCGCGGTCCAAGGCGATTGCGCACGGCGCGCCCGGTGCCGGTCCGCATGGCCTCGATCAAGGCCCTGTTGACGAGAAACACGGGGCCCGGATCGACGCTCTGACGACCCGAAAGCCCATAGCGGGCGAGGCGCTCGCCATGGCCATCTGTCACCTCCCTGATGGCGCGCAGCGGCATTGAAAACCCACCGCTCGCGAGCGACTGGTAGATGCCGGCCACCTCGATGGGACGAAGTGCCGCGGCACCCAGCAGCACGGAGGGATAGGCTCGCAGTTCCCTTTGCAGGCCGAGGCGCCGGAGCGTGTCGAGCACGCGCGTCACGCCGAGCGCCATGCCGAGGCGTACTGTCGCCTGGTTGTAAGAATGCGCCAAGGCCTCGTAAAGCGGTACCGTCCCGTGCGAGCGTTTATCGTAGTTGCGTGGCGACCACACCTCGCCACCGGGCATCGTGATGCCAAAGGGGCTGTCGTCGATGCCGCTCAGCAACGTGTAGCGTGACGCCTGCTCGAGCGCGGTCAGATAGATTGCGGGCTTGATGATGGAACCCACGGGACGCTCGGCATCGAGCGCACGATTGAAGCCGAAGCTGCGCGCCCGGCGTCCGCCCACCACGGCGAGAACCTCGCCATCGTGCGGATTGCTGAGAACCATCGCGCCCTGCAGGGTATCCGGACTGATCCCGCGGCGGTGCTCCAGGCGCTCGAGCCCGCTCGTCAGCGCCACTTCGGCACGAGCTTGCACGCTCGGGTCCATCGTGGTGAAGATCCTCAATCCTCGTGCGCGCAGATCCTCGTCGCGGTAGTCACGGCGAAGCTGCCGGCGCACGAGATCCACGAAGGCCGGGTGCGCCGAGGCGGCACTTCCCGGGCGCCGCGTCACGCCGAGCCTGGCGCGCTTTGCCCGCGCGGCCTCGGCAGCACTGACCACGCCCCGATCGGCGAGCAAGGAGAGAACCAGATTGCGCCGCTCGATAGCGCGCTGCGCATGGCGGCGGGGGTTGTAATACGAGGCGCCGCGCGCCAGCGCAATCAACAGGGCAACTTCGGGCAGGCGCAGCTCGCTGACGGGGCGCCCGAAGTAGAATTCGCTCGCCAACCCGAATCCGTGCACGGCGCGCCCCCCCTGCTGGCCCATGAAAATCTCATTCAGATAGGCGCCGAGGATCTCGTTCTTGTCGTAGCGCGCCTCGAGAATGAGAGCAATCAGCACCTCGTTGAGTTTTCGCGTCAGCGTTCTGTCGGGCGTGAGGAAGAAATTCTTGGCGAGTTGCTGCGTGAGCGTGCTTCCACCCTCGACCGCGGCGCCGGCGCGCAAGTCGTGCCACAGGGCACGCAGCATGGCGCGCGGCGATATGCCCCAATGACGGTAGAACCCTCTGTCCTCCACCGCTATCAGGCCGCGAATGAGCACGCGCGGTACGTCTGCGAGGCGCACCAGGATTCGATCTTCATCATGCGTCGGGGAAATCCGGCCGATGGGTGCCGGATCTATGCGCAACAGCGCGAGCGTGCCGGCGCCTTCGCTGAGTGAGCGGATCTGGCCGCCACCGAGCACCACGCGCGCGCGGTGTGCGCTCTGCGTGCCGTCCCAGTACCCGAAGCGCCGGGTCTGGATGAGAAACCGGTCACCGTCACGGCGGTAGGTGCCCGGGCGCTCGACGCTCGCACGCGACTGGTAACGCGCGGCCACGAGCTCTTCCTCGAGCATGTCCGCGCTCAGACGCCTGCCCGCGTAGAGCTCGAGCGGACGGGCGAAAATCCGCGCCGGCACCGCCCAGCGCTGTCCCTCGAACTGCTTGCGCACATGCAGGTCGAGCCAGCCCGTATAGCCGGCACCGAGCACGACCATGGCGAGCAGCATGCGCCACGCGATCGCGCGCAGGCGCCCGCCTCGCCCCGGGGTCCGCCTTCGCCGGCGGTTTCGTGGTCGGGAACGCTTTGCCATGTGACCAGCGTCAGCTCCTGATAACCGCCACGAGAATAAGCCACGCACATCCTATATTCAATAATATGATTTAACTTCTCCACGTATATCATTGTTTTTATTATAGACTACTTCAGACAATGACCTGAGATCGAGGCACACGCATCTACGCCTGCACAGTATTTACCGGCCCGCCGGGGCGCGAAGCGCGACGGGTTGGTGCCCACGGAGCGATCCCTGCCGCGGAACCCTGTTCAGGTCGAGGCTGACGTGCCCATGACGGGACGACAGCCCCGGACGGCGCGTGTGGACGATACCTGGAAGCCTGCGGCGACACGGCGGCTCGACCGCCCGAAGGCGGGAAGACGGTTTCTATTTCGGATGCGCCTTGCAAAGCCGGTGCGCGGCGAGGCACGATCGCCCTTCCCGTCGGCAGCCGATTCAGGAGAGGGAACGGTGGAAAAGGAGCTCGGTGCGCTGCAGAACGTGATAAACACGGCCACGGCTTTCGTGGTCGAGTACGGTTTTCAGATTCTCGGCGCCGTCATCATCCTGCTCATCGGTGCGCAGATCGCGAAATGGGTGGCGCATGCGGTCCTGTCGCTATGCACGCGGCGCAAGCTCGATGTCACGGTCAGCAAGTTCTTCTCCGGCATCGCCAAGGGCCTGGTGCTGGCATTCGTCATCGTCATCGCGCTCGGCAAGTTCGGCATCACCATCGCACCGTTCATCGCCGCCATCGGTGCGCTGGCCTTCGGAGCCAGCCTTGCCGTTCAGGGCCCGTTGTCGAACTTCGGCGCCGGGATCGCAATCATTCTCGGACGGCCATTTGTGGTCGGCAACACCATCACCGTGCTGAATGTGAGCGGCGTGGTCGAGGAAGTGCGCCTGGGCGCCACATTGCTCAGCACCGAGGACGGTGAGATCATCACGATTCCCAACAAGCAGATGCTCGGTGAAGTGCTGTGCAACTCCTTCGCGCACAGAATCGTCGAAGCCAGCATCGGCATCAGCTACACCAATGACCCGGAGCAGGCCATCGCGGCGATTGCGCAGACGCTGGCTGCTGTACCCGAGGTGAGCCAGGACCCGGCGCCGCAGATTGGCATCGATTGCTTTGCGGACTCCTCGGTGCAGATCGGCTTTCGCTACTGGGTGCCGACCAAGCGCTACTTCCATGCGCGTTACGCCGTCAACCAGGCGATCTACAAGGCCTTGAAGCAGGCCCGGATTAGCATCGCGTATCCCAGACTCGAGGTATACGCCAAGGGAGAACAACACTCATGAAGAAGTTTCTGAAAGTGATCGCGGTCCTGATTGCGGTCATCGTGGTGCTGGGCGTTGCTGCCGCCGTCATCGTCCCCATGACGGTCGACCCCAACGACTACACCGACGAGATAGTGGCCGCCGTCAAGCGCAGCACCGGCCGCGACATGCGCATCGAGGGCCGGATCGCGCTCAGCGTGTTTCCATGGCTTGGCGTCACCACCGGCGTCGTGGAACTCGGAAACGCCAAGGGTTTCGATGGCGATGTGTTTGCCCGCACCGACAAGGTGAGCGTGCGCGTGAAGCTGATGCCGCTGCTCAAACGCGAAGTGGTCATGGATACCGTGACCGTGCACGGACTGAGCCTCAACCTGGCACGCAACAAGCAGGGTGTCACGAACTGGGATGACCTCGCCAAGGGCGGCGAGCAACCGAAGTCCGAGGGACCGGGGCTCGCGGCGCTCGCCATCGGCGGGCTGGACATACGCGATGCCAGCCTCTCCTGGCGCGATGGGCAGACCGGTCAGCAGTTCAAGGTATCCGCGCTCGATGCGAAGACCGGCGCGCTCGCGCCCGGTAAGCCGGTGGACCTGGACGTCGCCTTCAATGTCGCCGGTGGGCCGCCGCGC
>CAZSDY010000169.1:0-5572 GCA_964605765.1 uncultured Ectothiorhodospiraceae bacterium
AGATCGTGCGGTGTTGCGATGCCCTTGGCGCGAAGCGTTTCGAGCAGCTCCTCCATCGCCCTTATTCCCGAGGTCCCAAGCGCCACGAAGCGTGGTTTTTCAGGGGGAGAGTATTGTGTCGCCAACTCCTTGGCGAAGGCCCTGGAGCGCACGAGCAGCCGGTCGCGGTTCATGCTCTTGCGGTCGCGCTGCAGGAAGTATCGCAAACGCGCGGATTCCACCAGAGAGGTGCCCGTCTTCGCCATGCCGATGATCCGGAAGGTTTCCATGGCGCTCGCCAGGGCGGCGTCCAGATCGTTGCCATTCCCGCTCCAGCGCACCAGCAGCTCCTTGCAGCCGCCGCCGGAAGGCACCAGTCCCACCAGCGTCTCCACCAGGCCCATGACCGTGTTGCTGTGCGCCTGCAGCGCGTCGCAGTGCATCAGCACCTCGCAGCCACCACCGAGGGACATCCCCGCAGGTGCCGAAATGACCGGGAAAGGCGCGTATTTCATGGCGAGACAGGTCGACTGAAACGCGAGCAGCGCCGCGTCGATCTCGGTCCAGGCCTTGCGCCGCACGGCGCCGAGCACGAAGTCCAGATTGAAGCCGACGGAAAAATGCGGTGCGTCGTTATGGATGACGAGTGCCTCGAAATCACGTTGCACGATGCCGAGCGCTTCGTCGATCAGGTTCATCGAGGCGGGGCCGAGCGCATTCGCCTTGCTGTGAAACTCCACGCACGCGACGCCTTCGCCGATGTCCCACAGGCTCGCCGCCTCGTTGTGCACGATATCGGGCCGCGTCCTGGTGATGTCGGTGAGGCGCAGCACGCCCGGTGCGCGCTCGACCGGTGCGTATCCGCCGCCCAGAGTCAGGTGCTGCAGCCTGTTGTTCTCGGCGCGATAGAACGCGCCTGCTCCGGCAGCTTTCACGATGGCGGGCACGGCCGCACCCTCGCTTGCCAGCTTCCCGGCGAACCAGGCTGCACCCAGCTCGTCGATTATCTCGAAGGGCCCGCGGAGCCATCCGTAACCGAGCTTCATCGCCTCATCGACCGGTACCGGGGAATCCGACGTGCCGGGTATCAGCTCGGCGGCGTAGCGCAGGGTGCGCGACAGCACGTGCCAGGCGAAACGCCCGTACTTGTCGTCGCGTTCGACCAGTGCGCGAAGTCCCGCAGTCTCGCCCACGCGCGCTGCCTCGAGCTGCGGCCGTGTGGCCGTGCAGTACTCGCCACTCTCGAGGTCAACGGTTTCTAGAATCGACGCACCGCCGGCGGCGCGCGTTCGGTAGAATCCGCCAAGCCCCTTGTTGCCGGTGTATCCCCCGGCGACCAGGGCCGGGATGATGGCGAGCCCACCGGCGACGCCCTGAAAATCGTCCGTCGGCGGCAGGGCGCCGGCCAGGCTCGTCGCCACGTCGAGCATCAGATCGAGACCGATGAGGTCATAGAGGCCGAAAACGCCCGTCTTGGGAATGCCCATCGGGCGACCCATGATCGCATCTGCTTCTTCGACGCTGAGACCGAACTCCCGGGCGGCAATCATCCCCACCTGCAATGCGTACACGCCCACACGGTTGCCCAGGAACCCTGGTGAGTCCTTGCATGACACGACCCCCTTGCCAAGCTCGATGTCGCAGAAACGGGTGAGCTTCTCGACGACGTCGGCGCGTGTTCGCGGGCCGGCGACTATCTCCAGCAAGCGCATGTAGCGCACCGGGTTGAAGAAATGCGTGATGCAGAAGTCCGCCTGAAATGCTGCCGGCATGCCCTCGGTCAGCATCGCCAGCGGAATGGTCGACGTGTTGGAGGAAACACAGGAGCCTGGTTTGCGCACCGCATCCATAGCTCGGTACAAGGCGCGCTTGACGTCCAGGCGCTCGACCACCGCTTCGGCGATCCAGTCGGCGTCGGCGATCCACTCCAGATGATCTTCGATGTTGCCGGGGGTAATGAGCTCGGCGCTGCTCTTGTCCATGAAGGCGGGCGGCGAGGAATCGAGGAGCCGCTCGACGGCGCCCTGCGCAATCATGCTGCGCTCGCGCGCACCCTGCGGGACGATGTCCAGAAGCACCACGGGGATGCCCGCATTGCTCAGGTGGCTGGCAATGCCCGATCCCATGGTGCCCGCTCCGACGACAGCCGCTTTGACAATCTCGTTCATGATGGCCGGTCTCTCAGGATTCCAGTGGGCGCGCAATGATAGGGCATTTTCGCTCGCAGGCGGATCCCGCCGCGTGGACTCAACCGCCGGGTGGGGCACTTCGATGCAAAAAGTCCTGAATAGTGCTAGATTTATATTGCCTTTTTAACCTAAATTCTCTGATGGGAGGAGGCCTCATGATAAAACGAGCTGCTGCCATGATGGCACCGATCCTCACTGCCATGGCACTGAGCGTGTCCGCGGATCCCCTGTCGCGGTGTGGGCTCGACGTGACGCGTGAAAGAAATACGGTAGAACTCGCCTGCTACATGGAAAACGGCCCCAAGTCGAGCATCTGGGCGGCCGCGAACCACGCGCCGCTCGATGCTTGCCTGGGCGGCGTGCAGTACAGCTACAATGCGGCGCTTCTCGATTGCAACGCGCGTTACGCAACCCGGGAAGTGGTAGAGCCGGTCGACCCGCACAAGGCCACCGTGTACGGCGCCGGCATCGGCACGTTGTTGATGCTGACCTTCTGACCTTCTCTTCTCTTTGACGCGGGCACCTGATGATGCGGGCGTCCCGGACTCGGACTGCGGCCGCCATGGTGGGCGGGTCGCGATCGGCAATCGTGCCTTTCCCTGCCGCGGGCCGCCGCGCTCGAGACGCTGGAGGTGCTGCCGATAATCGACCAGGGGAAGAATTTCCCCTGGTGGTTACCAACCAGAGCATGATCGATGCACCCCACTACAAGATATCATCTGGCGCAATACCTGGAGGACAAAGCGAAGCGGGCCGCCGAGGAGGCGCCCGAGAGGAAGCCCCGGGGATTTGCCAAGCGTCGCCTGCGGGAGCGGAAGGCATCGCCGGGCAGCGAACAGGAAAAGGCCTCGGTCCGCAGGTAACGTCCATACTCCTGCTCCTCGCGTGGTCCGCCCGCGCGCGAAAGCGCCCGAGTTCGCCTCGCCCGTGCAATGGACCACGCGCCGCTTGTAGCCGCATGGCGCGCGAGATGGTCACGCCGTTTTCTGCGGCTCTCGCGCCAGACAATCGTAAGCGGATGGAAAAAATGCGAAATTCCGCTGTGCAAGGGCTACGCGGGATTCCACCGAGCTAGTATAATCCGCGGCACCTCAATAAGGCGAAAGTGGCGGAATCGGTAGACGCGCTGGCTTTAGGTGCCAGTGGGGAAACCCGTGAGAGTTCGAGTCTCTCCTTTCGCACCACTTCCATCGGTGCATGGGCAAGCCACGACGCCACAAGACAGTTAACTTACAGGTAGAGTCGAGTCAAGCAATGGAAGTCAAGGTAGAAGAGCAGAGTGGGCTCGAGCGCCGCATGACCGTGACCGTACCCGAGGAGAAAGTGGAAAAGGAGGTGAACGAGCGTCTGGACTCGATGGCCCGCACGGTCAATATTCCGGGTTTTCGCCCCGGCAGGGTGCCGGTCAAGGTGGTCAGGCAACGCTACGGCCGCCAAGTGCGCGACGAGGTGGTGGGCGAGATTGTGCGCACGAGCTTTCAGGATGCGTTGACTCGGGAGAGCCTGCGCCTTGCCGGCAGCCCGACCATCGACGATCTGCGATCGGAGCCGGGCAGCGGCGTGACATACCAGGCCATGTTCGAGATCTTCCCTGTCGTCTCGATGCCGAGCATCGATGGCCTGGCGGTCGTGCGCCCGGTCTCCGAGGTCATGGACGAGGATGTAGAGCACATGATCGAGACGCTGCAACGCCAGCGCAGGACATGGGAACCCGCCGAGCGCGTGGCGGCGATCGGTGACCGAGCGATCATCGATTTCGCGGGCACCTGCGAGGGCGAGCCGATTCGTGACGGTGAGGCGCAGAAGGTACCGGTGGAACTCGGTGCCGGGCGCATGGTGAACGGGTTCGAGGACGGGTTGGTCGGGTGCAAGGCCGGTGACGACCTCGAGCTGGATGTGGTGTTCCCGGAAACGGCACCGGACGAGACCGTGGCCGGAAAGGCGGCGCAATTCACGGTGCACGTGCATGCGGTGGAGGAAGCGCATCTGCCTGCCGTCGATGAGGATTTCATCCGCGGCTTCGGAGTGGCGGAGGGCGACGGCGAATCGTTTCGCAAGGAGATCCGTGCCAACATGGGGCGCGAGCTTGACGAGGCGCTTCGTGCGACGACCAAGAAGCGGGTCATGGATGCCCTGCTCGAGAAGCAGACCGTGGAGCTTCCGAACGCCATGGTGAGCGAGGAGACCGCGCGCATGGTCAATCAGCAGCGGACCAATCTGGTCTACCAGGGCGTCGACCCCGATACCGTCACGCTGGATCCCGCACACTTCGAGGCCGACGCGCGCCGGCGGATTACCCTGGGCCTGCTGCTCGGTCAGATCGTGAAGGAAAACGATATGCAGGCCGATCCGGAACTCGTCAGGGAACGCATCGAGTCCATTGCATCGACCTACGACGAATCGGACAAGGTCGTCAACTGGTACTACGGCAACCCCGAGAGACTCAACGAGATCGAGTCAGCCGTGCTGGAAGACCAGGTCGTCGAGTGGGTCCTCGCGCAGACCCAGGTCAGCGACGAGCCGACGACGTTTGACGAGTTGTTGAATCCGGGGCAGACTAGCCGTCAGGACGCCTGATGAATGATCCCCAAGCCCGTATCGTCACCGTTCCATCCCAGTTCTCCATCTCGGATTTTCTCGACGGCTCGAGTCGGCGCGGAACGCAAGTGGGCGAAAGTGTGTCCAACGCTGTGTCAGGCGGATTTGGCCGGCGACCGGCGCGACGCGGTGAGTGACCGTTGGGACTAAAGGAAGACGCGAGCATGACCGATATCCACGCTGGCGCGGGCGCACCGGGCATAGGCTTCAACCTGGTGCCGATGGTCGTCGAGCAGACGGCGCGCGGCGAGCGGCCATACGATATCTTTTCCCGCCTGCTGAAGGAGCGAGTCGTGTTCTTGATCGGCTCGGTGGACGACTACGGGGCGAACCTGATCGTCGCACAACTGCTCTACCTGGAATCAGAAAACCCGGACAAGGATATCCACCTGTACATCAACTCGCCCGGTGGAGCGGTGAGTGCCGGGCTGGCGATCTATGACACGATGCAGTACATCAAGCCGGACATCAGCACCATGTGCGTGGGGCAGGCGGCGAGCATGGGAGCGCTGCTGCTCGCCGGTGGCGCCAAGGGCAAGCGCTACTGCCTGCCGCATTCGCGTATGATGATCCACCAGCCGCTCGGGGGATTCCAGGGTCAGGCAAGCGACATCGACATCCACGCCAAGGAGATTCTGCGTGCACGCGAGGAACTCAACCATATCCTCTCGAAGCACACCGGGCAGCCGCTGGAGAGACTTCAGCGTGACACCGACCGGGACAACTTCATGGGCGGTGAGGATGCGGTGGAGTATGGGCTGATTGATAACGTTCTGGTCATGAGACAGGCGCCGGACTAGGCGCCG
>CAZSDY010000169.1:5672-7979 GCA_964605765.1 uncultured Ectothiorhodospiraceae bacterium
AGGCGCCGGACTAGGCGCCGTACGGGCGGCCGACGGAACGGAAGTGTGACGGGTCTCCGGTTCTTGCGAACCGGTTTGTGCAACGATTTGGCGCGGGAAGTGGGGTGCAGTCATGGGCAGCGACAGGCACGGCAAAGGTGATGGTGACAGATTGCTCTACTGCTCTTTTTGCGGTAAGAGCCAGCATGAGGTACGCAAGCTGATCGCAGGCCCGTCGGTGTTCATCTGTGACGAATGCGTCGATCTCTGTAACGACATCATCCGCGAAGAGATCCAGGACAAGGCGGGTGCAGGCACCGGCAGCAAGTTGCCGACCCCACACGAGATCAATCACATCCTCAACGACTACGTCGTGGGACAGTTCAACGCCAAGAAGGTACTGTCGGTGGCGGTCTACAACCACTACAAGCGGCTGGACTCGGGCGTCAAGGTGGACGAAGTGGAGCTCTCGAAGAGCAACGTCATGCTCATCGGCCCCACCGGATGCGGCAAGACGCTGCTCGCCGAGACCCTTGCACGGCTGCTCAACGTGCCGTTCACCATCGCTGACGCGACGACCCTGACCGAGGCGGGCTATGTCGGTGAGGATGTGGAAAACATCATCCAGAAGCTCCTGCAGAAGTGTGATTACGACGTCGAGAAGGCGCAGACCGGCATCGTGTACATAGACGAGATAGACAAGATATCGCGGAAATCCGACAACCCGTCGATCACCCGGGACGTCTCCGGCGAAGGCGTGCAGCAGGCGTTGCTCAAGCTCATCGAGGGCACAGTCGCCTCGGTGCCCCCGCAGGGTGGACGCAAGCACCCGCAGCAGGAGTTCCTGCAGGTGAACACCGCGAACATTCTGTTCATCTGCGGCGGCGCATTCGACGGGCTGACCAAGATCATAGAGAACCGCGCGTCGAACCGTGGCGGGATAGGGTTCGAGGCGAACGTGCGAAGCAAGGGCGACAAGAAGCAGATCGGCGAGATCCTGCGCGAGGTGGAGCCCGAGGACCTCATTCACTACGGGCTGATTCCAGAGTTCGTCGGACGGATGCCCATCGTTGCGACGCTCGATGAGCTTGACGAGGGCCAACTCGTGCAGATCCTCACCGAGCCCAAGAACGCGCTCACCAAGCAGTACCGGCGCCTGTTCGACATGGAGGTCTGCGAGCTCGAGTTTCGCCCCGACGCGCTCGAGGCGGTGGCGCGCAAGGCCATGGAGCGCAAGACCGGTGCGCGTGGCCTGCGCTCCATCCTGGAACACGTGCTACTCGATACGATGTACGATCTGCCTTCCAGCGAAAACGCCATGAAGGTCGTGGTCGACAGCACCGTGATCGAGGAACAGGGCAAGCCACTGGTGATCTACGAGGGTGACAAACACCGGGCGGCGTCGGATTGAACCGGAAACGCCCGGGCGCGGCCATCGGCATGAGTGCTGTTTTTGCGAGCGCATGCGCGCAAAGCTCGGCACGGTCTGAATAGATGCCTCCCGCGTTTCGTCGGACGCGCAGAGCGAGAACGTGGTCGTCGCTTTGCTCACGCGGCCAGTGAGTTGCCGATCACTGAGCATGGCCGCACATGCATGTACCACTGGAATTGACTTAAGAGGCGCTTAGCTTACCGTGTTCGAGTCACATTTAATTTTGCCGGTCCTGCCATTGCGCGATGTGGTCGTGTTTCCGCACATGGTCATCCCGCTTTTCGTCGGGCGCGTGAAATCCATTCAGGCCCTGGAACGCGCCATGGCGGAGGACAAGCGAATATTGCTCGTCGCCCAGAAGGACGCCTCCCAGGATGAGCCGGGCGTGGAGGACATTTACGAGGTGGGCTCGGTCTCCACCATTCTGCAGTTGCTGAAACTGCCTGACGGTACGGTCAAGGTACTGGTCGAAGGCACGGAGCGCGCCGGCATCCTGCGTTTCTTGCAGACCGACGAGTACTTCGAAGCCGAGATGGACGTGCTGGAGTCCAAGCCCGCGGACGAGCGCGAGGTCGAGGTACTGAGCCGCTCGGCAGTCACGCAGTTCGAGCAGTACGTGAAGCTCAACAAGAAGGTGCCCCCGGAGATCCTCTCGTCGCTGTCCGGCATTGACGATCCATCACGTCTGGCTGACACCATCGCCACGCATCTCTCCGTTCGAATCGATAAGAAGCAGAAGCTGCTCGAGACCAAGGACATAAAGGCGCGCCTCGAGCAACTCGTCGGCGGGCTCGAGGAGGAGATCGACCTGCTGCAGGTCGAGAAGCGCATACGCGGGCGCGTCAAGCGCCAGATGGAGAAGAGCCAGCGCGAGTACTACCTCAACGAGCAGATGA
>CAZSDY010000170.1:0-7916 GCA_964605765.1 uncultured Ectothiorhodospiraceae bacterium
TTGGAGGCCCATACGCGTGATACGCTGCGCGCGGGTGCGGGCCTGTGCGACCAGCGGATCGTCGAGCAAGTCGTCGGTCAGGGTCCCGTTTGTGTAGAGTGGCTGGCGCAGCAAGGTGTGGCGTTCACGCAGGATCCGCACCCCGACGGCACACCCACCTACCACTTGACCCGGGAAGGCGGGCACTCGCACCGGCGCGTGCTGCATGTCGCCGATGCGACCGGCAGGGCGGTGGAAAGCGTGCTGGAGGCGCGCGTGCGCGAGCACGACAACGTTCAAGTATACGAATCGCGTCTCGCGGTCGACCTGATCATCGGGGAGCGTCATGGCCTGGATGACCCGCGCTGTCTAGGTGCATACGTCTTCGACCGTGCCCGCAAACGCGTCGACGTGTTCGCCGCCAGGATCGTCGTCCTCGCCACCGGCGGTGCCGGAAAGGTTTATCTCTACACGAGCAACCCCGACGTCGCCACCGGGGATGGCGTGGCCATGGGCTGGCGCGCGGGTTGCCAGGTCGCCAACATGGAATTTATCCAGTTCCACCCCACCTGCTTGTATCACCCGCGCGCCAAGTCGTTTCTCATCACCGAGGCCGTGCGCGGCGAAGGGGGCGTGCTTCGATTGAGCGACGGGACAGCCTTCCTGCACCGATTCGATGAGCGCGAGGAGCTCGCGCCACGCGATATCGTAGCGCGGGCCATCGACCACGAGATGAAGCGCCTGGGCAGTGAATGCGTGTATCTGGACATTTCCCACAAGCCCGCCGAGTTCGTGCGCGCCCACTTCCCCAACGTGCACGAGCGCTGCCTCGGTTTCGGTTTCGACATGACCCGCGCTGCACTGCCCGTGGTACCGGCCGCACACTATACCTGCGGGGGCCTGAAGACCGACCATCGGGCAAGGACGAACGTGCCAGCACTCTTCGCTGTCGGCGAAGTCGCCTGCACGGGACTGCACGGGGCGAATCGGATGGCCAGCAATTCGCTGCTGGAGTGCCTCGTGTTCGCGCGCTCGGCGGCAGGCGAGATCGAACGTGTCCTGCCGTCGATGGCGCCCCCGCCATCGCTCCCCCGATGGGACGAGAGCCGGGTGACCGACTCCGACGAGGAGGTTGTGGTCTCACACAACTGGGACGAGCTGCGCCGTTTCATGTGGGATTATGTCGGTATCGTGCGCAGCACCAAGCGCCTGCAGCGAGCACGCCATCGCATCGACCTGCTGCGCGCGGAAATCAACGACTATTATTCGGATTTCAAGATCACCAACGACCTCATCGAGTTGCGCAACCT
Organism: uncultured Ectothiorhodospiraceae bacterium; assembly: GCA_964605765.1. Classification (GTDB taxonomy): domain Bacteria; phylum Pseudomonadota; class Gammaproteobacteria; order HK1; family HK1; genus CAZSDY01. The sequence continues at coordinate 1,290 of CAZSDY010000170.1, forward strand.
GGCCACGCTTGCTGATCTCATCATCCGCTCCGCGCAGGGCCGTACCGAGAGCCGTGGGCTGCATTTCACGCTGGATTATCCCGAGCCCGACCCGGCGCAGGCCTTGGAGACCCTGCTCACGCCCGCGTGACCTTGAAGCTGATCACATCTTCGAGCACCCCGGCACCAGCGGCAAGCAGGACAAGCCTGTCGACGCCCAACGCGACCCCGGCAGATTCGGGCATGCCGCTTGCGAGTGCGCCGAGCAGCGCCTCATCGATATCGGGGACATGCAGGCCACGCGTGCGCCGCGCGGTCCGATCGCGTTCGAAACGCTCGCGCTGTTCTACCGGATCGGTCAACTCATGGTATCCGTTCGCGAGTTCCACGCCGTCGACGAAGAGCTCGAAGCGTTCGGCGACCGGAGGATCCGACGCCCTCACGCGCGCGAGTGCCGCCTGCGAAGCGGGATAATCGAAAATGAGCACGGCCTCGCGTGGTAGCGCGGGTTGGACGCACCGGCTCATGATGAGACCGAGGCAAGCGTCGCGATCCAGATCGGTTGCGACGCTGCGCCGCACGTGCAGAGCGCAGGCGTGCTCGCGAAGCACCGCGGTCGGCACGGTGAAGGGATCCAGTCCTGCGAACTCGCTGAACACGTCCCCATAGCGCAGTCTGCGCGCCGCTGCCAGACCGAGAACATCCCCGATCAGGGCATCGGTCTCGTCCATCAGAGCATGATGGTCGGTGTCGGGACGGTACCATTCGAGCAGCGTGAACTCCGGGTTGTGCATGCGCCCGGGCGGCTCGTCGCGAAACGCCTTGCAGATCTGGAAAATGGGGCCGCTACCCGCCGCCAGCAGACGCTTCATGGCGTACTCCGGCGAGGTCTGCAGATACAGCGGTGCCGGATCCGCCACGCAGCGGGTCATCATGCTTTCGATGTGCAGGTCCGTCGCACCCGCGTGACCAAGCAGCGGTGTCTCGGCTTCCCAGAATCCCCGGCCGGTAAAAAAATCGCGCAATCGCTGCACGAGCCGTGCGCGTTCGCGCAATCGCCGGAAGCTCGCCGTCGGACGCCAGTCTCGATCCGAGTCGGCAGCCATATCCCGGCGCATCAATCCCTGGCGCGGCTGACGTACGCTCCGCTGCGGGTGTCGATCTTGATGAGCTCGCCCTCCTCCACGAACAGCGGCACCCGCACCACGGCACCGGTCTCCAGGGTCGCCGGCTTGGTCGCACCGCTCGCGGTGTCTCCGCGCAGGCCGGGATCCGACTCGGTAATCCGCAGGATGACGAAATTGGGCGGCGTCACGATGAGCGGTACGCCGTTCCACAAGGTGATCGTGCAGGTGTCCTGCTCCTTGAGCCACTGGGCGGCTTCACCCACCGCCGTCGCGTCCGCCGCGTACTGCTCGAAGCTTTCCAGGTGCATGAAATGCCAGGCATCGCCGTCGGAGTAAAGATATTGGAGGTCGCCCTCCACGACATCGGCGCCCGGCATCGATTCACCGGACTTGAAGGTGCGCTCGATGACCCGGCCGGTCTTGAGATTCCTGAGCTTGACGCGACTGAATGCCTGCCCTTTGCCGGGTTTGACGAATTCGTTCTCGATAATCGAGCAGGGATCACCGTCGAGCATCAGCTTCAAGCCGCTCTTGAACTCGCTCGTGCTGTAATTGGCCACGCTGGATTTCCTGGATCCTGGGATGATCAGGAGTCTAACCTGAAGTTCCGCGTCGTCCAAGGCCATGGGTTTCATGCAAGTGTGTGAAACCCATGGCCTTTTTCGTGTTTGGATGGTCTTTCAGGGATGCGATATGTAGGCATGTACATAACCCGCGTCCCCAATCGCAGCTCCCCGCCCGCCGTCCTGCTGCGCGAGTCCTACCGCGAGAACGGCAAGGTCAAGTCCCGTACCTTGGCCAATCTTTCCAAGCACCCACCCGATGCCATCGAGGTGCTGCGCTGGTGTCGGGCCGGGACTTGAATAGCCGCACGGCGTGCCCTTCGGCCGCGAAGAATGTGCAGCTCGCTCTCGAGGGTGTTCATGCGGCGGCCAAGGCGCCGCGGGTGACTCGGAGACGGATCCAAGTCTTTCTTCCGGCGAGCCCCGGTTTCCGACGATGCCGATGGGGCTGCCCCTCTCGCCGTTTCCCGGCAAGCTCGAGGTCAATACGCGTTGCGGTTCACGAAGCCGCCGCGCAGCGTTCGCCACAAGACCCACAGGTCGAAGGAGAACGACCAGTTCCGAATGTACAGGAGGTCGTGATCGAGACGCGCGCTGATCGGCGTGTTGCCGCGCCAGCCGTTGACCTGGGCCCAGCCCGTCAATCCGCCCTTGACGCGATGGCGCAGGATGTAGCCTGGGTACTGTCGCGAGAACCGCTCGACGAAGACCGGTCGCTCGGGCCGGGGCCCCACGAGGCTCATCTCTCCGCGCAGGACGTTCCACAGCTGAGGCAGCTCATCGAGGCTCGTGCGCCTCAGGAACGCGCCCAGGCGGGTGCAGCGCGGGTCGCGGTCACGCGCCCAGACGGGACCGGTATCCTTTTCGGCATCGGCCACCATGGTACGGAACTTGACCAAGCGGAATGTCCGTCCCCCCAGGCCCACGCGCGTCTGATAGAACAGAGCCGGCCCTCGCGAGGTCAGCCGAATGGCCAGCGCAATTGCGCCGAAGCAAGGTGCCAGGAGCACGAGCAATGACGTTGCGACGACGATGTCGCATGCGCGCTTCACGATCCCCCGCCACCCGAGCCCCAATGTATTCCGCGGTGACAGGACAGCGAACACCGCGAACGATACCGGAGATTTCCCGACACCGCCGCCGCTATATGACTCGGGCGCCAGGCACGCGTCGCCGACCTCGGCATCGAACCCGGTCAACAACGCGCCGGGCGCATGCGGGTGGCCGTGTTGACCGAAAGACATTTGGCCGTCCATAATTTCGCCTCGGCGCCCATCAGCCTTTCACTGGCTGCCTCCAAGACCAAGAATAACTCAAACGGCGCTGGCGTTCCTCCCAGGTCCGCTGTTTGTCGCTGGCGACGCAAGACGACTCGCGATTCGCTTGGGCATCACGAGGGAATAGTTTCCTGTATGGGAGGCACCCGCCCGATGAGCAGGCGCGAGATCGATGCCCTCGCAAGTGGTCCCATGCCGGGTGCGAAGGCTTACAGTGACGAAGTTGGACGGGATCGGGCACCTTTGCCGGAAGCGCAGCGCAAGGACTTCCTCGCATGCAGACGAACTGCACGGTTGTCATCAATACATTCGGCCGGCCTGCCGCCACGGTCTGCGCCGCGCTCGGCAGTGTCCTCGATCAGGACCCGCAACCCCTTGAGCTCATTCTCGTCGACCAGAACCCACTCCCCCTGGTGCTTCCTCCGGCGATCAACACGCACCGCCTGTTCAGGTATCAGCGGATCGATTCTCCCTGCCTGTCGGTTGCACGAAACTCCGCGCTCGTCTCGGCGCGGGGTCGCTGGATCGTCTTCATCGACGACGACGCCTGTCTGTGCCCTCATTACATGCGCGTGCTCTCTACCGTGATCGACACCTGCCATGATCTCGAGCTCATTGCCGGGAGCGTGCGGTGCAAAGATGGGGATGGCTATTATTCGTTCAGGCATCGCCTGGGCGGCGATCCTTCCCGCTTTCGACACACGAAGCTTGTCATGGGCTCGAACTTCGCCATCCGCAAGAGTGTGCTCGCGGCCCTGGGTGGATTCGATGAGGCGTTCGGCGCCGGCTGCCGCTGGGGCAGCAGCGAGGAGACGGATCTGGCCTGGCGCGCATGCTTTTCGGGGGTCCGATCACGGTATGTCAGGGAACTGGTGGTCTTGCATCCCGGCTCCCACGATCGCGGCCGCAAGAGCAACCTCCTGAAGTCGTTCAGGGGCGGAATGGGCAAAGGCGCGCTGGTGGCGAAATGGCTGTTCACGGAATGCCGCCCGGTGGTGCTCTACGAGCTCGTCGAGATGACGCTGGTGCCGGTCGTGAAAGCCGCCGTGAGCCTGCTCCGGCTGGAACCCTGCCAGGCGCTCGCCCGCCTTGCCGCGTTGCTCGGGCGCTATACCGGCCTGCCAGCCTACATGCTCCATCGAGCCGGGCAACGCATCGGAAAATCATTCGGGCGCGGCCGATCGTGAAGGTAGCACTCGTGCACTACTGGCTGACCGGGATGCGCGGTGGGGAAAGGGTCCTCGAGGCCCTCTGCCGCCTGTATCCGCAGGCTGACATCTTTACCCATGTCTACGACAGCCGCCGTGTCAGCAACACGATCAGCCAGCACATCGTTCGAACCAGCTTCATACAGCATCTGCCTTTCGCCTGCCGGGCCTACCCGTTCTATCTGCCGCTCATGCCGATGGCGCTCGAGCAGCTCGATTTGCGCGGCTACGATCTGATCATCAGCAGCGAGGCCGGCCCGGCGAAGGGCATCATCCGCGATCCGGATGCCGTGCACATCTGCTATTGCCATTCACCGATGCGCTATATCTGGGATCTCTACCCTCGTTACCGCGAGCAGGCCGGCGTCGTGCAGAGATGGCTCATGGTGCCGCTCGCCCATTATCTGCGGTTGTGGGATGTCTCCTCGGCGCACCGGGTCGACCATTTCGTGTGTAACTCGCATTTCGTTGCGCGGAGGATCAAGAAAACCTACGGACGGGAAGCGCAGGTGATTCATCCCCCGGTCCTTACCAGCGGCTATCCACCCCGGGATGTCCACAGCAAGGACTCCCCCTACCTCTTCGTGGGGCATTTTTCACCCAACAAGGGGCTCGATCTCGCCGTCGACGCCTTCAATCGCTCGGGCAGACCTCTGCTCGTCGTTTCCGAGGGGTCGGGTCTCGCTCAGGTCAAGAGAAGGGCCAGCGGAAACATCCGATTTCTGGGGTATCAGCCCTGGACCGTATTACAACGCCTCTACGTGAACTGCCGGGCGCTAATTTTCCCGGGAATCGACGAGTTCGGCATGGTCGCGGCCGAAACGATGGCGGCAGGCCGGCCGGTGATTGCCTATCGCAAGGGCGGCATACTCGATTTGCTCGAGCCCGGGGTGACCGGCCTGTTCTTTGACGAGCAGACCGCCGCCGCCCTGAACCGGGCGCTCGATGAGTACGAGGCCGGGGAAGACCGGTTCGATTGCGCCGTCATCGCGGATTACGCGAGGCGTTTCAGCCAGGAATGTTTCGCCGAGGCATTTACGAGCACGGTCAAGGAACTATTGTCCGCACGGCACTGAGCCGCCGCGCGGAGTTCGCGACGCGGATATCACATGACGAGCAGCAACAGCAAACCGCTCAGCAGGAGCGCCCGCGTCGGCGGTTCGTCGATCAAGTTGCCCGGGAAGGGCACGAAATTGACGTTGTTGACGCCCGGCGCGCCGCTCAATGAATAGGTGAACGTCTGCATCGCATTGATGATGGTGCCGACAGGACCGGGATCGACAAGCCCCTCGAACAGGTTGCCATAGTCGTTCCGCAGTTGCGCGAAATAGTTCGCGCTGACGATGTCACCGACCACGGCCACGATCGGCATGCTGGCCGATAGCGTGCAGTCGAGCGTCACGGCGGGGGTGAGGGTCGTTGTTGCCGACGTGGAGAGCCTGTCACATGACGAGGACAGGTCGCCGAAGTCGACGGTTGCCTTGCTTGCCGGATGACCGGTGACGGTGACCGTCCCGCCGCGCGACAGGCTGTGGCGCGTGCCGCCCACATCGACCACCATGGTGGTGTTCACGGTGTGGGCGCTGGTCGTGGATCCGGGACTTTCAACCGTCGTGGTGACCGCGCCCGCGATATCGACATCACTGGTTTGCCAGTGAGCCGACACGCTCCCCATTATGTTGACGGGCGTGCCGCGCGCCAGGTCCTGCGATACGATGCGGTAGGTTTCGTTGACCTCAGCCGTTGACTTCTGGGTGACGGGGGTAGTGGGCGGAATCAGACGACCGGCGGCATGGCCCGTCGCGTCACCGGGGACGACCTCCGCCGAGCTTGCCTCCAGCCCCACGGTAGCGTTCGTGCTCGGAGCGGCCCGCGGGGTCTTTTGTCGCGGGAGCCACTGGCTGTTGGAATAGAGGAACTGCGAATCGAACTGACGTGGGGTAACCGTGCCGCCGAGCACCGTGATGCCGCAATCCGGGCAATTCGCAGTGTCAGACAAACCGATGGCCTGCAGCGTGGTCGAGGTGGTTCCCGACGCGCCCGCCAAGCCCCAGACCGAGGCATGCTCGTGAAGCGTCGCGCCCAACGTGCCCGTGACGCGGGTCGAGAAGCGCACGGCGTTCGTGAGGCCCCCGGGTGCGTCCGACGCCGGAATGACCACGGCGAACGACCACGCGGGTATCGCCAGGATGAGCAGCGCCAGGAGTACCGACGGGCGATTGAGCAGACGGGTTTCCATGCGTCTATCCTCCAATAACAGACCACGCCCCTCCCTGATACTCGCCGCCCCCCCGGCATCAACAAGGCTCGAGCCATCTGCCAATATGCACTCGGCCTGCCGAGTGAGTTTATCATGACAAATAAATCGTATTCCAGTACCGCGATGCAGTGATGCGTGTGATGAAATTCTTGGGCGCTGACGGCGGTTCCGGGCACGCGCGCTACGCCAGTCATGGCCTCTCGGCGATGGTGG
>CAZSDY010000171.1:0-7912 GCA_964605765.1 uncultured Ectothiorhodospiraceae bacterium
AGCAACTGATTCGTAATCAGTAGGTCGGTGGTTCGAGTCCACTCACCGGCACCAATATCCCTTTTAAGAACAGTTAGTTATCGATGTCACTTTCTTCGCGTTCGAGGAAATTCTCCGATCTCGTCCGAAAAGGTGCACTGGCGCTACAGCGGCCAATCGCGATCGGGCCAATAATCGGGCGTCGAGGTACAGTAGGTCGCGGCGCCGGTGTCCCGGACCTCCGACCTCGAGATCGTACGGTTTGACTGCGGTAATCGAGCGTTCTTCGGCGTTGTTGCGGTGACTCGAGGTCCACGGACCGATGCCTGGCCCGTCCGGTCGGATCGATGGGTGGACGCTTGACCGAGCTTAGCTCAGGTGCGTTCGCGACCGCCCGTGCGGTCGCTCGTTGCTATGTGCGTAACCATGATCATCCCGGGGTATCGCTAGCGACAGAAAGAGCCAGACTGGCTATTATGGCTAGATGAAGACGATTTCGGCCGTCGACGCCAAGAACCGCTTCGGACAGCTACTCGAGGCCGCCCAGCGCGAGCCGGTAACGGTAACCAAGCAAGGCCGTGCGACGGCAGTCCTGCTCTCGGTCGAGGACTACGCCCGGATCCGCGGCGCGGCCCGCGATCGGCTCCTGGACACGGTGCGCCAGATCCAGACAGAGGCCGCGGCTGCCGGTTTGACCGAGGCGGCGCTCGAGCTCCTCCTCGACGAGCGGAGCGGTGGGGACCGGCTCTGAACGCGTTGTCCTCGACACCAACGTCCTGATCAGCGCCGCGCTGATCGCGACGGGCAAGCCCTTCTCGGTGTTGAGCACAGTGCTGGACAGCGGCGTGCTCCTGTTCTCGAACGAGACGTTCGAAGAGGTCGCGACACGGCTCTCCCGCGCCAAGTTCGATCGGTACGTCAGCGTCGCGCTGCGTGAGCGCTTCCTCGTCGATCTCGGGGCGGTGGCGGAGTGGACGACAATCACCGGGGCGCTGCGAGTGTGCCGCGATCCGAACGACGACGCGTTCCTGGAGACCGCGGTCGCCGGGCGCGCCGATTGTCTGGTAACCGGGGATCGAGATCTCCTGGCACTACATCCGTTTCGCGATGTGGCGATCGTTACCCCCGCGGATTTCTTGGCGGTCCTGGACCGGTGATTGGCGGCGCTGCTTCAGTTCTTCGGGCCCAGCCGTCTGCTTTGACTGCTGCTCGTATGCCGCTCCAGTTACGAAACCGGGCCGCTGTCGAGATCCGGAGGGTAGGGTAGCCCGAGCACCTCCGCGACGAGCTCGAGTCGCATGACGAGCAACAGCGACCGTTCCGGTAGTCGATTCGCGCCGAGCCTCTCATACCACTCGGCGACGGCGGCATTCTTCGCGTCGATGACGAGGATGGTTCCGCCTCCCCGTCCGGCCGCCAAGAGGGCGCGGCGCCCCGCGGCGAGCTCACGACCGATCTCGCGTGAGCACGGCTGAAAAGAGTTCCGGTGACAGCCGATACGGGTGAGGGCAACGAGCGGACCGGCGTCGGCGACGACCGGCGGTATCACGGGGCGATGTCCAGCTCTTCGGGCGGATAATCAACCATGGGCATGCCTGCCTCGCCAAGGAGGTTCACGAGGCGGTCGATCGAGAGTCCGATTCGCAAACCGCCATCGTGCCATATTGTTCCTCGTGCCGCTCCATCATAGGGCGGTGATGTAGCGCCGCGCGCGAAGCGTGTACGATTGCCGGCATGAGTGAGCTGTTTCCCGCTGACGATGAGCCGTGCGACGTCGATACCTGGCTGGATGCCTTGCTCGACGCCTTTCTGAACCGCGATCCTCATCCGCTGCTGCCGGCCAGCGCCGAGCGAGTCAGCCTGGAATCCGACTGGATGGGACGCCTGACGGACCTGGTGGGAGAACGCGGACGGTGGGTGCGCCGGGTGCTGGACCCGGGCAATCCATCGCCGGGAAACCCGGAGCGTGTGCTGCGCCACGCCCTGGAACTGACGAACGCCACCGACTGCGCCAGAGCGTATTGCCGAGCCTGTCATCCCTTGCAATGCCCCAGGTGCGAAAAGCAAGGCACGGAGCGGGGACCAGCGGTGGGGGAAAGGCAGCTCGAATTGTTATGAGATCCGTCGGTGCTGGCGTTGGTCCACGGCCCGCGCGCGAGTAGAGAATTTTTCCGATTGGATTCAAACTTCGACCACCCATGACGCCGAACATCGCATACGGATCCCGGACCGGGCGCAGGCTCTCCCCTTGAACAGGATCTGGCTGCAGTTGTTCCCGTTCCTCGAGTGGTGGCGCGAGGTCAGTCGCGCCACGCTGCGCGGTGACCTGGCCGCGGGGTTGACCGGCGCGGTGGTTGTGCTGCCGCAGGGCGTTGCGTTTGCCACCATCGCGGGCATGCCGCCGCAGTACGGGCTCTACTCGGCGATGATCCCCACCGTGATCGCGGCGCTGTACGGCTCTTCGCGACATCTCGTCTCGGGCCCGAACACCGCCGCCTCCATCGTGCTGTTCACGTCCTTGAGCGCGCTTGCCGCGCCCGGTACCGATGCTTTCGTCACCTATGCTCTGACGCTGACCCTGATGGTGGGGGTGATCGAGCTGGCGCTGGGGATCGCGCGGTTGGGTGCGCTGGTCAATTTCATCTCGCACTCGGTCATTGTCGGCTTTACCGCCGGTGCCGGCGTTCTCATAGCCACCCATCAGCTTCATCACTTCTTCGGCGTGGAGATGCCGCGCGGGCTGTCCTTCCACGAGGTGCTCGTGTACTTGTACTTGCACCTGGGGGCGATCGATCCCTTCACCATGCTGGTCGGCGTGGTGACCCTCGCGACCAGCATCCTGTGCAAGATGCGCCTGCCGCGCGTGCCGTACATGCTGGTGGCCCTTGCCGTGGGCAGCGTCGTGGCAGCGGCGCTCAATTATCTCCTGTATACGCGGCACGGGCTGGCACAGGCGATCGCGCTGGTGGGCGACGTGCCGGTCGGCCTGCCGCCCCTGTCCCACCCCGATCTGTCGATCGCCACCATCAAGTCGCTGGCGCCCGTGGCGCTCGGTGTCACGCTGTTCTCGCTGACCGTCTCCGTCACGCTGTCGCGCTCCATCGCCACGCGCTCCGGACAGTACATAGACGGCAACCAGGAATCGATCGGGCAGGGGCTCGCAAACCTGCTTGGCAGCTTCTTCTCGGGCTATGTGGTGACGGGCTCCTTCAACCGCAGCGGCCTCAACTTCGACTCCGGTGCGCAGACACCGCTGGCCGCGATGCTCTCGGGCGCGGCGCTGGTCGTCATCGTGCTCGGCGTCGGTCCGCTTCTCGCACACCTGCCCTACGCGGCTATGGCCGCCGTGCTGTTCCTGGTCGCGTGGGGCATCGTCGATTTCAAGAGTATCGCGAGAATCGGCCGTACGAGCCGCTCGGAGACCCTGGTGATGGCCATCACCTTCGTCGCCACGCTGTTCCTGGAGCTCGAGTTCGCCATCGTGCTCGGCGTGTTCGCCTCACTGGTGCATTACCTGCGCAAGGCGGCCCAGCCGCAGGTGCTCGTGCGCATGCCAGACCCGCGCAAGCCGAAGCGGCGATTCAACACGGATGCGGCGCTCGCCGAGTGTCCGCAACTCTGCATCGTGCGTATAGACGGCTCGTTGTTCTACGGGTCGGTGCAATACGTTGCCGAACGCCTGCGCGTGATCGGCAAGCGCAACCCAGAGCAGAATCATCTGCTGATCTTCGCGCGCGGCATCAACACCATAGACGTTGCCGGCGTGGACCTGCTGGCACGCGAGAGGGAGGCGCGCAGGGGCGCCGGCGGCGAGGTGTACTTTCACTGGCTCAAGGATCCGGCGCTGCGCATCCTGGAGCGCAGCGCCGAGTTCGGCGACCTGGCGGCCGAGCGAGTCTACTACAGCAAGACCGAGGCTGTTGCCGGCATCTTCGATCGCCTGGACCGGGATGTCTGCATGCGCTGTGACAAGCGCATTTTCAGGGAATGCCAGAGCGTTCCGAGCGCGCCGGCAAAGCGTGGCGAGTCCGGCAATCGCCGCTGACCCGATCGATCAATCAATGTCCTCGTCGGTGTAGAAGCTGGTCCACACCGGGACATGGTCGGAGGTGTAGCGCAGGTACTTTCGCCGCAGGGTGGGCGCCGAGGGTGGGCTGAAGATCATGGTGCTCTTCCCGACCCATTCGGCATCGCGCGTCGCCGCAAACGTCATCAGATGATCGGACAGCGCTCCACGGCCGTCGTTCAGGGCCGAGACGTTGTATGAGGGCTTCGAACGGTAGCGCTTCTCGGTCAGCGCTTTGAGTCCGCCTTCGAGCAGCGGCGCGAGCGAGATCGCACCGGGCGCGGCGCCGAAGTCGCCCATCACCACCACGTCACCCTCCTTCTTGGCCAGCACGCCAACCTGTGCCGCCAGGGAAACGGCCTGCGCGGTGCGCACGCGCCCGGCGCACACACTGTTCGTCAGAGGCGCCAGATGGACACCCACGACAAAAAAATCGAATTTCCCGGCGCGCAGCCGTTGGGCAACCGGGCTGCGCAGGTTGCACTCGCTGTCGGTTTCGATGTCGAGGTTCGATGGTAGTACCCTGAACGGCTCTATGGCCTTGACCGTCTGCGTGTCGAACGCGATGACGATGTTCTGCTGCGGGTTGCCCGCCCAGCGCGATTCGTACCCTTTCTCCTCGAGCGCCGACACCAGCCAGGTCGCGCGATTGCTCCAGGTGTTGATCTCCAGCAGAACGACGACCTCGAGGTCCAGGGTATCGGTGATCAGTCGAGCGATTTGCTTGACGGCTCGTGCGCTGCGCAGTGGCCAGCGAGCGCTCTGCGGCCCGCGGCGCTCGGTTCCGAACCATTCCAGATTGAAAACCCCGACCTGAATGCAGGGGCGATCGCGGCAGACATTTTCGCCGTAGGCTGCCACATCGGCAACGGCGAACAGCGACACCGGGAACAACACGCATGCGGCGGCGCGGGCGGCTACAGCAAATAGTTTTCGAGCGAACACGTGAATCACCCGTGACCACGCCCGCTGCGGCGTGCATCACCCCTTGCGCCGGATACCGGTCTGCCTGGCAGCTTATAGGACATAATAAATAACAATATCATTATGATATAGTATGAACATAAAGTAAATCGTAAACTGCCGATCCGCGCGCGTGGCGTGGTGATGGCGCCGCTTGACGATTGGGGTTATGCTTTTTTGACGCAGGTGCGGCGCGTGACACTTAGACGTCACGCGCGGCTCGTCGGTTCTGAATTAGGTGCGACCGGGTACGTCTGTCTGCCGGGTGCGCATGAACGGGCGCAGGTCAGGGTTTCGGGTCGGGATGGCCACGCAAGCCGGGTTCGTGCCCTGAGAAGCACCGTTTCGCGGGGATTTCTGCAATCCGACGCGACGCACGTCTGCAAGGTCGGGCGCCGTGGCTACCGAGCGTTTGCATGTCCCGAGTTCCGGTCTCGCGCTATGCGGTCGCGCACCGGGGCCCCGCTCTGGGAGAGGTATCGATGTCGCAGCATCATGTCAGTGTCGGCGAGCAGATCAGCTTTCTGAGGGCTGATTTCGCCAACTGCCTGCCGCGCCGGATAAGGACCTTGTCGCGCCGGTTGCGAAACCCCGAACGCATCGACGCGGAGCGGCGTATGGCTCTGCTCGGAGAGTTGGGCAATATGGCGCGCGCCGCCGGCGCTTATGGCTTCACCGTGGTGGCGCGACACCTGCAGGACGTGATCGATGTGCTCGACACCGAGCCTGCGCCGCCCGATGCCGAGCGCATGGCGGACGCGGTGAAGACACTGGCCGTGCACGGCAAGGATGGGGCCCACGATGCACAGGTGCAAACGCGCGTCACGGTGGTCGTCGCGCACCGCGATGCGCTTGAAGCCCACGGCCTGTGTCTGGCGCTCGTGATGCAGGGGTTTCGTGCAGTGCCTTGCACCGAGCGGTCCGCCCTCGCCGACACGTTGACGGCGCAGAGCGCGCGCGCCGTGGTTCTCGATCTCGAGCTTTTCGAGGACACCGAGAGCTGCGCGCAGGCGCTGAGCCGATTGCTGGCAGTCGCGTGCACGAGCGTACCTTTCGTGTTGCTATGCAGGATGAACGACACCGAGGCGCGCCTGCACGCCATGCGCGCTGGGGCGCAAGCGTATTTTCCCCACCCAGTGGATACACTGGCGCTCGGTGCACGCCTTGTCGAGCTCGTCGCGCTGCAACGCGAGCCGAAGTACAGGGTGATGCTGGTGCACGACGGAAGCGGTGATGTCAGCGCAATCTCCGCGGCCCTGACCCGCGCGGGCATCGTCTCAGGCGTGCTCAGCCAGCCACGGCGTGCAGTGCCGGCGGTGAAGAAGTTCGATCCCGACCTGGCGCTCATCGACAGCGGCATGCAGCAGGTCGACGCGCGCAAGCTCGCCGGGCTGCTGCATCGCCAGGAGGGATTCGAGGAACTGCCCGTGGTGTTCTTCGACACCGGCACGGATGGCGCCGATGGCGATGACGCGTTGCGCACGGAGCAGCTGGTGGCAGTGGTCAACAGCCACGCGCAGCGCTCGTGGGAGCAGCACGAGCAGGTGAGCAAGGAGCGTATCCGCGGGCGACCGGGTCGGCTTTGCAATCGAGACTATTTCGTGTCGGCCATGGAGGCAGCGGTCGCGTCGGCAGCCGAGCAAGGCAGCACTTTCGGTGTCCTGCATGTCGCCATGGACGGGTTGGACGACCTGCTGCGCGGTGCCACCCAATCGCAGACGGCAGCTTATCTCAAGGCGAGCGAGGAGCGCCTGCTGCTGGCACTGCGCGCCGACGACATGGCCATGCGCCATGCGCGGTCGGTGTTCGTGGTTCTGCTCAAGCACGTCAGCGTGGAAGACTCTGTCATGGTGGCGGAACGTATCAGGCGCCAGTTCAGCGAGCGTGTCTTCGATTGCGGCAGCCATTCGTTCTCGCTCACCTGCACGATCGGCGTGAGTCACCTGGATTCCGCTACGGACAATGGGGACAAGGTGCTTGCCCAGGCAGAGGCGGCTTGCACACAGGCGCGAGAGAGCGGGGGAGACGCCGTGCACCTGCACGACGCCGTCGCGGATGCGCTGGCGCGAGAAAAACGTAATCAACGCATTGGCGGGCTGCTGCGCCAGGCACTCGACGATGACGCGTTCCATGTCCAGTGGCAACCCATCCTGGGGATCAGGGACGAGCACATTCTGGCCCATCAAGTCAGCATATCGCTGAGTGACGAGCACGAAGGGGAGTTGCTCGCGGCGCAGCTCGACACGATCGCTGAAGAGTTGGGTTTGCGTGGAGAGATCGACCAATGGATGGTTCAATTCGCCAGACGTGCCGGTGCGGCGGGAGCCGACACGCCCTCACGTTGTTTCGTTAGCTTGTCGGTCCACTCGCTGTGTGACCACACTGTCAGAGCCGGCATCGAGCGAGCGCTCGCGTCGGCACCGGGCAGTGGGCCGGACCTCATACTCGGCCTGGGCGCGGATGTTGCGGCCATGCATCTCAATGACGCGATCGAGTTGTTCAGCCGCCCGGCGATTCGCGACGCGGGCACTGCACTGATGCAGTTCGGCCGGGCGTCGAACCCGTTTGCCATCCTCAAGCATCTGCCGGTCAAGTTCGTCGTGCTCGACGGCACCCTGACCCAGAACATCGCGCATGACGCCAAGGCGGAGGCAACCCTGAGCACGTTGGTGGAAACCCTGCACAGGAAGAGCATCGCGGTCATCGCTCCATCCGTGGAGGACCCGCACCTGATGATGGGCCTGTGGCGCTCCGGGGTGGATTTCGTCGAGGGGATGTACCTGGAGGAGCACGTCGCGGCATCGAGCGATGCCGTTTACTCGCAGATGGCATCGGCATCATGAAGCGCAAAGGGGACACACATAACTTAATAACTTAGGACGTCTCCTAGGGCAAGGGGACACA